>NZ_CP109137.1:8269647-8577813 GCF_035918095.1 Streptomyces sp. NBC_01750 | reverse complement strand
GGTGACGGTCACCTTGTTGTCGCACTCGGCGAAGAGCCCGTCCTCCAGGGCGACTTGGTGCATCCCCGCACCCGGCAGACCAACCACCAGCGTCGGGTAGGCGACCGGCTCGGAGCCGGACTTGCAGTAGCCGTCCCCCTCGCCCTGAACCTGGACGAAGGTCAGTTTCACCCACGCCTTGCCGCCCGGCGCCAGCCGCACAGGGGACGCCGATCCGGTGCGCGTCACCGCCAGCGGAGTGTTGCGCTGCGGAGAACCGTTGCCCGCCCCCGCCACCGTCGGGTGGCCCTGCAGGGTGCACGCGTGCCCGGAGGTGTTGGCGAACTCGACGACCGCCGCTCCGATTCCGGTGCCTTCAGGACGAATAGCGGCCTGATACGCGGCAGCCTTCAGCCCGGTCACCGCACACGTCGGGGCGTCCTCGCCCGGCGATCCGGACCCCGAACCAGGCGCCGCGGTCGAGGCGCTCGCCGTCGGCGCCGCCGATGCGCCTCCGTCGGCCGGCTTTGAGGCAGCGGAGTCCGGCCCTCCGGAAGAAGCCCCCGCCGCCGTCGGCGACCCGGCCGCCCCTGTCTCGCCGTCGCCAGGCTGGCACCCGGCCACCAACAGTGTGGCCGCCGACGTCGCGACCGCCGCCATCACGGCTCTGCGGATGCCGTTCCTGTGCTGCATGATGCCCCCGAATGAGAAACGTTCAGGTACCGGTCTCTCGCCGGCACTCGTCACTGCAGACAGCGCCCGCCCGCGTCGGGTTTCGGCCATTGATCGTCTGTGACACGGCGGTGACAAGGCCGGGTCATCGTAACCACCCCTGGTCCCACCACACCCGCCAACACCCGTGACACCGGTGAGCCGGCAAGGGTTCAGCACGCCGGGGTCCCCGCCCCTCGGGCCGTGTCGCGGGCGCAGAATGTACTGCCCCCCACGGCGCGTCCGCAGGCCGTCGGGATGACCCCGCCCGCGTGCGGGCGGAGCCATCCCTGAGATCTACCGTGACAGCATCCCGTCGGACACCGTCGCCGGCACAAGGGCGTAGCCGGTGGCCCGGTTGGTGAAGCTTCCCCGGCCCTGGGTGCGGCTGCGCAGCCGGGACGCATAGCCGAACAATTCCGCCAGCGGCACAGTCGCGGTGATCACCGCCGTGCCGGCCCGGGCGGCCTGGCCCGAGACCCGGCCGCGTCGTGCCGCCAGGTCACCGAGCACCCCGCCCACGGCTTCGTCGGGCACGGTGACCGTGACCTCAGCCACCGGTTCCAGGAGCGCCATCACGCCGACGCGCAGGGCCGCCCGAAGTGCGAGCCGGCCGGCTGTCCGGAACGCCATCTCCGAAGAGTCCTTGGAATGGGTGGCTCCGTCCGTCAGTGTGACCCGAAGTCCGGTCACCGGGTGACCGCCGAGGGGACCCTCGGCCAGAGCATCCCGGCAACCTGCCTCCACCGCGCGGACGTACTCCTGCGGCACCCGTCCACCAGCGACGGTCGATCCGAACACGAAGTCGCCCGCGTGGGCGCCGGCCTTGTCACCGGCGGCGCCGACCGCGGCCTCCAGCGGCTCCACGTCGAGGGCCACGTGCGCGAACTGGCCCGCGCCTCCATCCTGCTTGACGTGCCGGTACACCAGACCGGACACGCCGCGCACGACCGTCTCGCGGTAGGCCACCTGCGGCCGTCCGACGCTGACATCCAGCCCATGGGTGCGGCGGATCTTCTCCACCGCGACCTCCAGATGCAGCTCGCCCATCCCCGACAGCACTGTCTGACCGGTCTCGGGGTCGGTCCGGACCGTCAGTGAAGGATCCTCCTCGACCAGCCGTGCCCACGCCGACGCCAACCGGCCGGTATCGAGGCTCCTGCGGGCCTCGACCGCTACAGAGACGACCGGATCGGCCACGGTGGGCGGTTCGAAGACCAAGGGCGCCGTGGGTGTGCACAGGGTGGCCCCTGCGCGGGCGCCCTTCAGCCCGACCACCGCAACGATGTCCCCGGCCACCGCCTGGTCCACCTCCTCGTGACGGTCGGCCTGCACCCGCAGGATCCGGCCGATCCGCTCGCTGCGGTGCGCGCCTGCGTCGAGCACTACGTCTCCTTTCTGAATCGTTCCCGAATACACCCGCAGGTAGGTCAGCCGGCCCGTGGCGGTCGAATTCACCTTGAAGACCAGTCCGGAGAACGGCGCCGTCGGGTCGGCGACCCGCTCCTCAACCGTGCCGCCCAAGGAGCCACGTACCGCCGGCACGTCCAGAGGCGACGGGAGGTAGGCCCCGACGGCATCCAGCAGCGCCTCGATCCCGCAGTTGCGGTAGGCCGATCCGCACACCACCACGACGCCCTCACCACTACGGGTCAGGTCGCGCAGTGCCGCGGCCAGAGTCGGTGCGGAGACCGTCGACTCCGTGCAGAACTCCTCCAACGCGACCGGGTGGAGTTCCGCCACCGCTTCCTCGAGCAGTCGGCGGCGACGTTGCGCTTCCTCACGCAGGGAGTCGGGCACCGGGCCGTCCTCGAACGTGTCGCGTCCGGCGCCCCATACCAGCGAGCGCATACGCAGCAGATCCACCACACCCGTGAACTCGTCCTCCTGCCCGATCGGCAGCTGGACCACCAGCGGGACCGTATGCAACCGTTCCCGGATCGACTCGACCGCCGTGTCGAGGTCGGCACCGGCACGGTCCAGCTTGTTCACGAAGGCGATCCTCGGCACTCCGTGCCGGTCGGCCTGGCGCCACACCGACTCGCTCTGCGGCTCGACTCCCGCTACCGCGTCGAACACCGCTACCGCGCCGTCGAGCACCCGCAGCGAGCGCTCCACCTCGTCGGAGAAGTCGACGTGGCCCGGCGTGTCGATCAGATGGATCCGGTGACCGTCCCAGACGCAGCTCACCGCCGCGGCGAAGATGGTGATCCCACGGTCGCGCTCCTGTGAGTCGAAGTCGGTAACGGTCGTGCCGTCATGGACCTCGCCCCGCTTGTGGGTGGCTCCGGTGACGTACAGGATCCGTTCGGTGACGGTGGTCTTGCCGGCATCGACGTGGGCGAGGATGCCCAGATTCCGGACGGCGGTCAGCGGACTGGTGGTGTGCAGGTCGGTACGCACGGCCCAAGGCCTTTCAGGGTGATCGAGAACAGGCAGCGCGATTCCCGGACGAAACGGCCTGGGGTCAGGCCGGCAGAATTCCCTGACCCGGCATCACCCCGTGATGCGGCGCGACCACATCGGCATGTACGCCGACCAGTCGGCTCACGGGCAGGCAGGGATCAGGTGTTCGTCTCGGACGTCCAGTGGCGGCCGCGCGGCCGGCACCGGGCGCAGGTAGACATCAGGATCACGTCGTACCGTGAACGGGGAACGACGACAGCGGTGCGGTAACGCACGGTCGGGCTCCCCTCACTTGTCGATGCGCGCGCTGTGATGTTGTGGCGGCGCGTGTGGCGAGTGTAGTAAGCGAGGACGGTCCAGGGCACCGGATTTTTTGTCCCCGACAAAGGATGGACCAGGTCCGCTTCAGCGCTTGCCGGTCACGAGGGGAGCGACGAACCGGCCCTCCGGATCCCGTCGTTGCCGGCCGGGGCACCCCGCCGATGGCACGGCGGATCATGGCCGGGGCGTACGAGGCCGCGTGTGATGATCTCGGCATGACCGTCATACCTTTCAGGCACGCGCTGATCCTGGCGGCGGTGGCCTTCCTGACCACCGGGTGCGGGCTCTCGGCCGAACTCGATCGTGAGTCGAATCCGGCGCGGACCGGAGCACAGGAGTCGCCCCGGCCACCGGGCACCGGTCCGTCGACCGCTGCGCGGACGCTTCCGCCGGGTGATGCCGAGCCGCCCTCTTCCGTGGACGCTCAAGGCTGCCCGGACACGGGTGTGCTCGTGTCGACCGGCACAGTGAATGCCGCCATGGGACTCCGCGCCATGCCCGTGACCCTCACCAACTGCGGTAAGCGCGACCACCGGCTGAACGGCTACCCCGATGTTCGGGTGCGGGACGTGGACCACGAGCGCATGGACGTAACGGTGCTCAAGGGACCGGAACCGATCACACAGCTCGACGACCCGGGACCGCACCCCGTGACGTTGACGCCCGGGGAGTCCGCGCGCAGCGTGTTCGTCTGGCGCTACTCGGCCGTCGACACGGCGACACGGCGCGGGAGTGGCGTGTACGTGGAGATCGCCCCGGCCGCCGGGGTCGACCGGCAGACTGTGCAGCCGGAGGGTGGACTCGACATCGGCGACTCGGGACTGCTCGGCACGACGGCGTGGCAGAGAGTCGTCGACTGAGGCCTGCCCCTCCCATCGGTCATGAAGCGTCGGCCTGCCCTACGAGCCCCGTGCCCCGGTCACCCGCCGCGTGCCGGCAGTTGATGACCGGTTGGTTCTGGACAGGGTCAGTGCCGCAAGGGCCTCCGGAGCGCCGGACTGACCCCGGATGCCGGGGAAGGCGTTGATGTCCACGATCAGCGGGGCGCCGTCGCCCGTGTCGATGATGTCCACACCGTAGACGTCGAGTTCGAAGACCTCGCCGACCCGGCGCACCAAGGCGGGCCAGCCACGCGGCAGGTTGTCGGGAGTGAGCGACAGTGTGGGGCCGCTCCCTCCGGGCGAGAGCTCGGACCGGCGCAAGGCGGCGAAGAGCTGGTCTCCGATCGCCCACAGTTTGTGGTCCCAGCCGCTGTTCGGTGCGAACTCCTGCACCACGACCGGCTCCTGTGGCCATGCGGCGGCGAGCTCTCGAAGTTGTGTGTCGTTGTCGAGACGGGCCACCAGGTCGTGCCTTCGGCTGTGGCGGCTCTTGACCACCACCGGGCCGGGGAGCCGTGGGCCGGACGCCAGTTGAGCGAGCGTGGTGAAGGTGCGGGTGCTCGCGAACGGGAGGCCGGCCCGCCGGGTCAGCTCCGCCATCGCCGTACGGTCCTGGCACAACGCGGTCGCCGCGGCCGAGTTCACCACTGGCGCGCCGAGCTGCTCCAGGTCGCGAGCGAGGGCCAGGGCACGTGGCGTACGTGACTTCAGCAGGTAGACGTCGGCAAGTGGCTCGGGGACCTCCCCGACCGTTCTCGGGTCCAGCGTCTGCACTTGGTGCTCGGGGACGAGGAGGGCGGCGGTGGCGGCCAGCAGCGGATGGCCGGGCTCGGGTGTGATCAGGCCAATCCTCATATGCTCTCCCCCGCCGCCGCAGGAATCTGCACAGGAGTCGGGACCTGCGCAGGGTGAGGGCGGGGTGTCAACGACGGCCCGCGGACCCCGCCGTGCTGCTCCGGCGGACGGGCGGAGGGCAGCACGGCCGCGCCGGACGCCTGGCCGGCGCGGGCCAGCTCGAGCACGGCTCGTGCCACCCGGCCCGCAGCGTCCGGGACCTGACGGAAGCTGGGAAAGTCGTTCACATCCACCACCACAGGGCCGTCCGGACCCAGCAGCACGTCCACGCCGTACAGGTCGAGGCCGTAGACCACCCCGACCTGAGCGGCAATCGCGGCCACCTCGGCCGACAGGGACACGCGGCGTTCCCGCACCGAGAGGCCGGGATGGAGCGGGGAGCGGCGCTCGGTCGCGTACAGCTCACCGCCGACGCAGTACACCTTGACGTCTATGCCCGAGTTGGTCACATACGGCTGGGCGATGAGCATGCCCTCCCCCGCGAGTTCGGGGACCATCGCGGCGAGCCGATCCGGCGACGACACCCGGTGCACGGCCCGTCCCGAGCTGCCGTCCGCGGGCTTGATCACCAGCGGATACTCCGACGCCGGTATCTCCGCCAGCAGCTCAGGCCGCGCCGCCGCGTAGGTCGGCGGCAGCGGAAGACCACGGCTGCGACCGATCGCCGCGGCCAGCGCCTTGTCCCGTACACCTCGTATCGACCGCGCGTCGTTGACCGTCGTCATCCCGGCCGCGGCCGCGGCTTCGAGCAAGGTGAGCCCCGGGCCACCGGAGACCGTCTTGAGAACCCAGGCGTCATGGGTGCCCGCGCGCACCGCCTCGGTCATGCACAGCAGGGAACCGCCCGGCCGCAGCACGTCCACCTGGTGCCCCCAGGACGTCAGTTGACGGATCACCTCAATCGGCATGCCGTCATGACGGTAGTGCTCCTCCACCAGGAAGCAGAGCCTCATCGACCTTCCCCGTAAACCCCCGGACGTCCGCCGATCCCATCCGGCGAGTTGTGACGTCACAGGATGTCATGAACCTCCATGCGGCGATCTCCCGGCACCGGGCCGCCTCGCTTCCCGCGCCGTCAGGTGTCCCGGCACCGCCGCCTCCGGCCCGGCGCCGCCTGCGGATCCAGGGAGGGAACCAGGGATTTCCCCGAAGAGCCGGGGTGTCACCCGGCCCTAGTCTCGCAGGTGGTTGGCCGGTCCGGCACACACCTGTCGGGCAGCATCCGTGCCGCATCCGCACGATCAGGGGGTGATCGCAGTGGGCAGTCCCGACGTGATCGCCGATGTGTCCGACATCCTGCTGAAGGTACTGACCGACGCGGTGCGCGAGTCCGGCTCCCAGGCCCAGGTACGTCTCGTCGACCTCATTGGTCAGCAACAGGGCGGCAACGCCGGGCTCGGTCTCGAGCTCTTCCTCTACGAGGTCGCCGAGGACCCCAGCGCACGCAACCGCGGTCCCCGCCACACCGTGGTGGAGGACCCGGTCACCGGCGCCGTCCGCCAGGAGCGGCGCAGGGCGGACATGGCGCTGTTGCTGCGCTATCTGCTCGTCCCGACCGGCGGCACCCCCGATGCCCAGCAGCGGATGCTCGGCAGGGCCATGCGGGCGCTGTACGACGACGCCATCCTGCAGGGCCCGTTGCTCGTGGCGGCCGCGGAGAGCAACAGCGTGGCCGAGGCCGGGGAGTCACTGAAACTACGCCTGGCTCCGCTGTCGCTCGACGAGCGGGCGAAGGTGTGGTGGGCGATCTCGCAGCCGTACCGCCTCTCCCTCAACTACGAAGTGCGGGTGGTCAATCTGGCCTCCCGCGACATCACCGCGGCTTCGGCCGTCACGGGCGGCGGCGTCGCCGTCGGACAACGCGCCGGGGTCCGCACATGACGGCCGGGGGCGCGGCGGTGGACACCGTACGGATCGCACCGGGCCCGGTCTGCCTGCTGCCGCTGGACGCCTTCACCGGACGTACGCCCGTCCTGCGGGTCACCGCCGTGGTCGAGCGGCGCCTGGCGGGCGGCCGGTGGACCGCCGAGGACGACGTGCCGGTGGTGACGACTCCGGGCGGTGCGATCGTGTTGCCGTCCCTGGCGAGTGCGCATCCGGCTCCCGCGCCGGGCGGCGTACAGCGCCTGCGTATCCGGCTCGTCTCGCCGTATCTGCTGGACGCGGAGCACCCGGGCGGCGTGGAGTTCGACGCTCCGGCGTCGGCGGCGCCCGCGGTGACGCGGGTACGGCTGTATCCGCTGCCCGCCTATCCCTTCCCGCCCGGAACGCGCCTGCTGCGCGGGCGGGTACGGCGTGGCGGGCCCACGGGTGCGGCGGTGGCCGGAGCGGCGGTCAACGGCCGGGCCCGGGCGGACGCGGGCTTTCTGCCGCGGGTCGCCGAGTGGGCGGAGTACGCCGCGACGGCACGGGACGGCGCCTTCCGGCTGCCGCTGCGGCGTCCCGGCAGCAAGCCTCAACTGCCCGCACAGGATCCCGCCGCGCCCGAGGCCGAGTGGTTCACCGTCACGGCGCTCGCGGATCCCGGCCAGGCCGGCGGCCCCGAGGCATCGATCCATCTGACCGCGCAGGACATCAGCGGTACCGAGCAGCTCATCGAGATCCCGTAGCGGAGGAAGCCCCGATGCCCGAATACCTCAGCCCAGGCGTCTTTGTCGAGGAGATCTCCACCGGCCCGCGGCCCATCACCGGGGTGGCCACCAGCACCGCCGGCATGGTCGGGGTGACCGCCCGAGGGCCGGATTCGGGCAAACCCAAGCTGGTGACCAGCCTGTTGGACTTCCACCGGCTCTTCGGCGGCTTCCTGCCCCGACCGGGCGACGCCGACGTCGCCGCCGCCGACGCGAACGGCATCCGGTGGTGGCTGCTGCCGCTGGCGGTGAAGGGATTCTTCGACAACGGCGGCCAACGGCTCTACGTCAAGCGGATCGTGCCCCCGGCCGTCGGCAGCACCAAGGCCTCCGCGACTCTTGTGGACCAGGCCACCCCGCCGGTGCCGGTTCTCGCCGCGGAGGCTGTGCAGGCGGGCGAGGGCGGCAACGCCCTGCATGCCGTCCTGCGGCTCGCGCGGTCCGCCACCTTTGCCGTGGTGGCGCCCGCCGCGCCACCCGCGGGCGATCCCCCGGCCACCGTGACGATCGCCGGTCTGGGCGCGATCGATACCGACAGCACGGTTCTCCTCGTTCCCGCGGACCGTACCCAGCAGCCCAGTCTGCACACGGTCGTGAGTCACGCCCCCGACGGCGTCAATATCACGCTCACCCTGGACCGCCCGCCCGCGGCCGCGGCCGTCGAGGGCGACACCCTCGTCCTGGCCGGCTTCCGGCTGGAGATCGTCGACGCGCCGCCCGGCGTCCCGCGGCAGACCCGGACGGTCCCGTCGGCGCTCAACCCGCCGGCCGCCGATCTGGCGACACTCGCCACGGCCGTCGGCGCGGACCCGGACGCACTCCTCTCGCTCACCATCGGCGCCGATCCGCTGCCGTTCCTGAGCAGCGGTGTCTCCAGGACCGACCCGGGCCGGCCGCTCGCCGCGCTCGATCTGGCCGGGGGCGCCGGCGGCGCGGGAGGTCTCACGCCCGCCGACTACATCGGCGTGGACGGAGGCAGCGGTAACCGCACGGGCATCCAGGCCCTCGAGGACATCGACGAGGTGGCGATCTGCGCCGTGCCCGGCGTCTGGGATCCGACCGTCCTCGACGGCCTCAACACGCACTGCGAGATCCTCGGTGACCGGTTCGCCGTGTTCGACGGACCTCCCGCGGCCGACCTCGAGGCCATCAGGGACTTTCGTGAGCCGCTGTCCACCGACCGGGCCGCCCTGTACTACCCCTGGCTCCAGGTGCCGAATCCGGCGGGCGCCGGCACCGCGAAGGCGCCCCCGTCGGGGCACATGATCGGCGTCTACGCCCGTACGGACGTGGAGCGGGGAGTCCACAAGGCGCCGGCCAACACGGTGCTGCGCGGCATCGTCCCCGGCGCGGGTCTGGCCTCGGACGTCACCCGGCGCGAGCAGGACACCCTCAATCCCGTCGGGATCAACGTGCTGCGGGCGTTCCCCAATCTGGGCCAGCGGGTGTGGGGAGCGCGGACCCTGTCGGACGACACCCGGTGGCGGTACGTCAACGTCCGCCGGCTCTTCCTCTTCATCGAGGAGTCACTCGACGAGGGACTCCAGTGGGTCGTCTTCGAACCCAACGCCGAGCAGCTGTGGGCCTCGGTCCGGCAGAGCATCAGCAGCTTCCTGACAGAGGTCTGGCGGGCCGGCGCACTGGCCGGCACCACACCGGAGGAAGCCTTCTACGTCGTCTGCGACCGGTCCACCATGACCGAGGACGACCTCGCGCAGGGCCGCCTGGTCTGCCAGGTCGGCGTCGCCCCAGTCTTTCCCGCCGAGTTCGTGGTCGTGCGGATCCAGCAGGCGACCCGCGAGTCGAACACGTCCTGAACAGCCACATCGCCGCGACCACTGAGAACGCTTCAACCGCCGCAAAAGAAAGGGGACGGCTGTGCCACCCGTTCAGCGTGACGATCCGTACGGCGCCTATAACTTCCTCGTGCAGGTCACCGGTGTCGCCGCCAACGGCCAGGACGTCCAGGCGTCCTTCACGGAGGTCTCCGGGCTCACCGTGGACATCCAGCCGATCGACTACCGCAACGGCAGCGAGGACATCCGGGTGCGCAAGATCCCCGGCCTCAAGAAATTCTCCAACCTGACGCTGAAGCGCGGCATCACCGGCCATCCGGAGTTCTGGAACTGGATCAAGAAGTCGATGAACGGCCAGACCCAGCGAGCTCCGGGGGCGATCCTCCTCCTCGACGAGAACCGCCAGGAGGTCATGCGCTGGAACTTCGACCGCGGCTGGCCGGTGAAGTACACCGGCCCCTCGCTCGGCGCGACCAAGAACGAGATCGCGATGGAGACGCTCGAACTCTGCGTCGAAGACCTCCAGATCGACGTCTGACCGGGAGACAGCCGTGTCCGCATCCGCCCTCGAACCGCCCCTGCCCGCCGAGCCGTTGCTGCCGGGACTGATCGCGACGGCAGCCGCGGCGGCCGATCCCGTCCAGCCGTTGCGCACCGATGTGGCCTGCTTCGCGGGGCGCACCCGGCGCGGCCCGGTGGCCACCCCGGTCCGCGTCACGGACTGGGCGGCCTACACCGCGGCCTTCGGCGGCCTGGACGCAGCACTCGATCTGCCCTATGCGGTGCGCGGATTCTTCGCCAACGGCGGCAGCGCGCTGTGGGTACTGCGGACGGAGCCGGCGGGCGCGACCGCCGCCACGGCCGCCTGGCCGGCCGGGGCGCCCTCACCCTTCGCGCCCGCGGCGGGCTGCCGGATCGATGCCGCGTCCCCGGGCGGCCGGGCCGACGGCACCCGGGTGACGGTCCGTCATCGTCTAACCGGATCCGCCGGGCACCCCCAGGTGCTGGTGCGGGTCGAGGCACCCGACGAGTCCCCCGAGTCCTTCGGCTGGCTGCGCCCAACCGATCTCCCCGACGCCGTGGCAGCTGCCTCCCGGCTCATCCGGCTGGTCCCCGACGGTCCCGCACCCGCCGGCCCACCGGCCGCACACGCGGGAACGCATACGGCCACCCTCACCGGAGGCGCTCCCTCTCCCGGCAGCCCCGATGACAGCGGGACCCTCGCCGACGCCTACGCCGACGCGGTACGGGCCATGGTGGAACTACCGGAACCCGCCCTGCTGGCGCTGCCCGACCTGGACCGCTGCGGGGTCGGGGAGACCCGCCGGGAAGAGCTGGCCGATCTGCTGGTCGAGGGGTGCGCGGACGCGCTCGACCGGCTGGCACTGCTCGACCCGCCTCTCACGGGCGCCGGAACCTCCGACCCCGCCGCGGCCGGCCGACAGGCCACCGGCTGGATGGACGCACTGCGCCTGCGTCACGACATACCGGGCCTGCAGGCGTGCGCTGTGCACTGGCCACCACTGCGGGTGCCCGACCCGCTGGCCACCACGCTCCCGGCGCTGCGTACGGTGCCCGCCTCCGGCCATGTCGCCGGAGTGGCAGCGCGGCTGGACCGCGAGCGAGGCGTGTTCGCGACCCCGGCCAACGCCTCGCTCGAGGGCGTCGTCGACCTCGCCCACGTACTGCGCCCCGATCAGGAAGTGGCGGTCTACGGATCGGGCGCCAATCTGCTGCGCTGCCCGCCCGGCAGAGGCCCGCTCGTGTGGGGCGGTCGTACGGCGGTGCCGCAACCACAGGCCCAGGGCGTGGGCGACGGTTGGTTCATCGCCCACCGCAGGCTCGTCCACCGTCTGGTGCGGGCGGCTCGCGAGGTGGCCGGGCCGCTGCTGTTCGAGCCCGACACACCCGGTCTGCGGCTGCTGCTCGTCCAGGGGCTGACCGAAGTACTGCTCGGCCTGTTCGAGGCGGGCGCGCTGGCCGGGGACCGGCCCGCGGAGGCCTTCCGGGTGCGGTGCGACGAAGGGCTGAACCCTCCGGAGCAGGCGGCGCTCGGGCAGGTGGTCTGCCAGGTGGAGGTGGCTCCGGCCGCGCCCATGGAATTCATCGCGATCCGCTTGCTGATGGGCGGGCGGGATCGGCTGGAGGTGGTGGAGGGATGACTGAGCAGGCGCTGGAGTTCTTCGCCGAGCCGCTGCCGAAGTACCGGTTCCTGGTGGTGCTCGGCCCGGCCGCCGCCCACCTGCCGCCCGCGCAGACGGCGTTGCTGCCGCTCACCGCCCAGGGTGCCTTCCAGCAGGTCACCGGGCTCGGGGCGCAGCTGGAGGTCACCTCGTATCCGGAAGGCGGGGTCAACGACCGGTTCCGGCAGTTCCCGGTACGCCACTCCTGGAACCGGATCGTGCTGCACCGCGGGGTGGCCCGGGGCACGGGCCTGTGGGCCTGGTACCAGGCCGGGCTCGGCAACCCGCTGGGCGCGCGCCGCAGCGGGGCGGTGCTGCTGCTGGACGGGGCCGGACTCCCCGGCGCGGTATGGGCCTTCAGGGGCGGCCTGGCCTCGAAGTGGACAGGCCCCGATCTGCACGCGGAACGCAGCGAAGTGGCCGTGGAGCAGCTGGAGATCGCGCACGAGGGTCTGGTGGCGGTGGAGCAGGCGGTGCCGGGGCTGGGCTGACGTACGCGGCAACGGCCGCAGGGAAAGCACGGCATGTCGTGATCACGGGTTCGGGAGAGAACAATGCTGACGATCCATCACCTTTCTGTCGACTTCGAGGTCGGCGGCGATGACACGGCGGTCTTCGCCCGGCTCTTCGCACAGCACATCCGGGAGTGGTCCCAACGGCAGGATGACGTCAGGGCCCGCGGCCGGCTGCTGGCCAGGGAGGCGTCCCTGACCGGTGACGGGCCGGGCCAGGACTCCTCCGGCGGGTCCGCGACCGGCTGCTTCGGGGGTGCCTGATGCTTCCACTGCCCGGCCTCCCCTCGGGGCGGGACGCCGCTGCGACGCCGGCGACGCTCAGCGTGCACCCGCCCGGTTCCGTGTCGGGGCCGGTGAACCCGCTGCTGACGCTGCCGGTCAATCCGACGGAGTACGCCGTCTCCAAGGCCGTGACGTTCGCCGAGATCGGCGTCCCGGGCCTGGACGCGCCCCCCCTGCAATTCGTACGCGGCGGCGCGCGGACCCTCAAGCTGGATGCGCTGGTCGACGCGGCCGAGGAGCCGGTGCGCGGGCGCCGCGATGTGCAGCGGCGGTGGCTCAACGATTTCCAGTCCCTGACGACTCGTCAAAGCACCACCCACGCACCGCCGGTGGTGACCTTCGCCTGGGGCGCCAATCCCTCGTTCACCGGCGTCGTGGACAGCCTCTCCATCACCTATGTGCTCTTCGACCGGGACGGCACACCGACCCGGGCCAAAGTGTCCCTGTCGCTCAAGGAGTTCAGGACGGCGGAGGAGCAGAACCTCACCACGGCCACAAGTTCGCCGACCGTGCAGAAGGTCTGGACGGTCCGGCGCGGCGACACGCTCTCCTCCATCGCGGCCGCGGTGTACCGGGACTCCGGGCGCTGGCGAGAACTGGCGGCCGCCAACTCCCTCGCCGATCCGCGGGCGCTCGCCCCGGGGATGGCACTCGTCGTCCCCGCCCTGGACCGGGGGTGAGGGTGATGGCGCTACTGAGGAACACGACCGCGACGCCGCTGCCGGCCGACACGTACGCCCCGTGTTTCGAGGTCGCGTTGGACGGCTCCGAGATCGCCGGGCAGATGCGCAGTTGTGTGCTCGACATCCAGGTGGTCCGTGAGCTGGACAAGACCGGGACGTTCTCGCTGGCGCTGAGCAACTGGGACGAGCTGAATCTGCGGCTGCGTTTCGACGACCCGAAGCACTTCGCCCCCGGCCAGCTGGTGGAGGTCCGGCTCGGCTACACCTCGCAGCCCCGGCCGCCGGTGGTGGCCAAGGGCCAGGTCACCACGATCCAGCCGGACTTCCCCTCGTCGGGGCCGCCGACGCTGCAGGTCTCCTGCCAGGACCGCACGGCGCAGATGAAGGCCCGTAAACCACGGGCCGACGAGGTGAAGAAGTATCTGGGCCTCGCCGACTGGCAGATCGCGCAGAAGGTCGCGGAGCGGCACGGGCTGGAGCTGGTGGCCGAAAAGGAGGGCGTGGTGCATCCGCTGGTGATGCAGAAGAACCAGGACGATGTCGCCTTCCTGCTGGAACGGGCGAAAGGCGTCGACCGGGAGTGCTACGTGGCGCCCGACCCGAAGAGCGGAGTGGAGCAGCTGTACTTCGTCTCCCCCGCCGACGGCAGGGCGGGCTCGACGGCCCGCCGGCCGCGCACCTTCGACCTCTGGTACTCGGTACTGGCCCGTGGTGCCCGCTCAGGACACCCGGAACTGGGCGAGGCCTCCGCCACCTCCCCCGCGCCCAGCCTGATCTCGTTCCGCCCGACCCTGACCCTGTCGGGGCAGGTCGCCAAAGTGACGGTGCGCGGCTGGGATCCCCGGACGAAGAAGGCGATCGTCAGCAGTGCGACACAGGCGGATCTGCAGGCTGAGCACGACGCCGGGCGCAGCGGTCCGGCGGCCGCCGCACAGGAGATGGGCGAGCGGGAAGAGGTCATCGTGGACCGCCCGGTGAGCTCGGAGCAGGAGGCGCGTGCGCTGGCGGTGAGTGTACTGCGCGGCAAGTCGTACGAATTCGTCACCTGCGCCGGCCAGTTGGCCGGCCTGCCCGATCTGGTGCCGAGCGATTCACTGCGGATCGGCGGGGTGGGGGGCAGGTTCGGCGGCACCTACTACACGACCAAGGTGACGCACTCCTTCAACTCATCCGGATTCTTGACCTCGTTCGAGGCACGGCGTACTTCCGAGGGGCGGTGACGAAGCGATGACGGGTATGCCGGGATCAGCCGTGGACAAGCGGTACTTCGGTGTGTCGACGGGTGTGGTGGAGCGGGTGGAGGACGACCCGGAGAAGGAGTGCCGGGTGCAGTTGAGACTGCCCTGGTTCGACAGCGCCACGATCACCGAGTGGTGCCGGGTGGCCCAGCCGTACGCGGGCAACGGATACGGGGCGAGCTTCGTGCCGGAGAAGGGCGACGAGGTGCTTGTCGCCTTCGACCAGGGTGACATGCGGTTCCCCATCGTCATCGGCAGCCTCTACAACGGCGTGGACAAGCCGCCCACGCACCGGGCGAGCGGCCGGGACGAGAAGCTGCTGCGGACCAAGCACGGCCACGAACTGGCCCTCGACGACAGCCCCGGCAAGGAAGCCGTGCGGCTCACCTCGTCCGCCGGGCACCGCATTGAACTCGACGACGCGGGCAGCTCGGTGGTGGTGCGCACCGCGTCCGGCGGCAAGGTGACGGTGACGGCCGACGGCTCGGTGGAGATCAGCGCCGGTTCCGGCCCTGTCAAGGTCACCGGCGGCTCGGTGACGCTGGACGCGCCGCAGGTGAAGCTGGGCACCGGCGCCACGCAGCACGTGGTCCCGTGGGAGACGTTCCTGCCGTGGTTCACCGGGCACACCCACCCTGTCGCCACGCCGGGCGCGACCGGTCCGGCGATCCCCGCACCTGGCCCGCCGCCGATGTCGACGACGGTGCAGGTGGCGTTGTGAACGGCGGCGCGCCGGGCGGCGCGGAGGCCTTCCTGGGGCAGGGCTGGCACTTCCCGCTGCTGCCGGACGCCTCGGGGCGGCTGGCGTACGCGGCCGGCGAGGACAGCGTCCGCGACTGCCTGCTGGTACTGATGCGCACCGCGCTGGGCGAGCGGGTGATGCGCCCCACGCTGGGCACCCGCGCCCCGGAGCTGGTCTTCGCGCCCGGCAGTTCGCGCTCACTGCGCGAGCTCGAGGACTCGGTACGGATCGCCATCCGCGACTTCGAGCCACGGGCGGCCGTGGACGACGTACGGGCGCAGGCACAGCCGGGCGAGGAGTGGCGGGTGACGGTCTCCGTCGACTACCGGGTCAGAACGACCGGCCGGCACGAGACGCTGGTCTTCCCCTATTACCTCGACGGCGGCTCCGGACTGGTGGGCGGAGCGGGCGCGTTCGGGGCAGCCGGACCGGCCGGCGGGGGTGGCACATCATGACCCTGACGCCGCTGCGGCTGGACGATCTGTCCTGGGCCGATCTGGTGGACGCGGTCCGCTCCCGGATCCCCGCCGAATCCTCGGGCCGCTGGACCCTGCACGCCCCCGTCGACCCGGGCATGACGCTGCTGGACCTCCAGGCATATCTGCTGGAGCAGCAGGTCTACCGGCTCGACCAGATCCCCGACGCCGTCGTGCACGCGGTGCTGCGGCTGCTGGGCGTGCCCGGACCGGCCCCGGCGACGGCCGCGGTGACGGTCCTGCAGATCGTCCCGCAGACGCCCGGCACCCGGCTGCGGATCCGGGAGGGCGCGTCGTTCAGCCGTGAACCGGGGCGCGGGAGGGACTTCTGCCTCGACCGGGACCTGGACGTACTGCCGGTGCGCGTGGCCGGGTTGTCGGTGCGGGAGGCGACGGGCGACCGGGACCGCACCGCCGATCTCGCCGCCGGACGCCCGGTGCCCCTGGCCGGCTCCCACGGCCGCCCCGCGCGGGTCCGGATCCGGCTCTCCGTGTCCGGCGACGGTTTTCCGGACGGCGGAACGCTCTCGCTGCTGCTCGCACTGGAGCAGCCCGCCGGGCCGTGGACCGGGAGCCGGACGGCCGACGGCTGGGCCGAGGGGGCCGTACCCGACGTGCCTCCCCCGGCTCAACTGAACTGGTTCTACGGGCCCGTTGGGGATACCGCTGCACTGCCCGAGGGGGCTGTGTCGGACGGCACCGGCGGACTGCGCCGGTCCGGCCTGGTCCGGCTGACCCTGCCGGCAACGGCCGCCGGATCCGAGATGGAGCTGGTGCTGGCCACGCCCGCCGCCACCTACGCCGCGCCGCCGCGACTGCTGCGGCTGTCCCCCAACTCCGTCCCCGCGCACCACGCACAGCGCGTCCGCCTTGAGGAAGGCCCCGACGGGCCCGTGGTGGCCCAACTCGCCCACCACCCGCCGCTTCCCGGCCTCACCGTCGTACTGCCCGGCGACGCCGCCGGACGCCTGATCGACGTCGCGCACTTCACGCTGCGCGAGACGGACGACGCGGGCCGCCGTCGCACCCACGACTGGGCAGCCGTGCCTGATCTGGCGTTCAGCGGGCCGCTGGACCGGGTGTTCACCGTGGACCGGGCCTTCGGGGCGCTGCGCTTCGGCGACGGCCTGACCGGTCGGATCCCCCGGCCCGACGTCACCGGGCCCGGGACCGTGTTGCGGGCGGCGTACCGGCTGGGCGGCGGACCGTCCGGCAATGGGGGCGCGGACCCGGCGGTCCCCGCCCACGCTGCCGAACCGGCCGCGCTGCTGGCCTTCCCCGCACTGTCCGGATTCGCCCGCCCGCAGCCGCAGCGCGCGACCGGGGAGGAAGCGCCGCCCGGAGCCTGGGTGTTCACCGGCGGATCCCCGGACACCGAACCACCCGGCGCCCCATGCACCGCGCGCGCCCTCGTCCCGTGCGCAGGAGGGGCCGAGCCCGAGACCCCGGCGGCGGCCCGCCGCCGGGCCGCCCCCGCGCTCGCTGTCGTCACCCGGGCCGTGACCGCCGCCGACCACGAGGAACTCGCCCTGTCCACCCCCGGGGTCGCCGTGGCCCGCGCCCACGCGCTGGTCGGCGCCCACCCCTCACACCCGTCGCGGAACGTGCCGGGCTCCGTGACCACCATCGTGGTCCCCCGGGTGCCGCGCGCCACCGGCGACAGCACCGCGCCCGACGCCGTACCCCTGCCCGTTCCCGACCCCGGCGCGCTGACCGCCGTACGCGCCCGGCTGGAGGCCGCACGTCTGCTCGGCGCCGGAGTGTTCGCGGCGCCCCCGCGCTACCGCCCGGTCCGCGTCCGCATCACCCTCCCCGCGGACACCGCCCGAAGGCAGCTCCTCGATGCGGCACTGCGCCGCTTCCTCGACCCCCTCACCGGCGGCGACGACGGCACCGGCTGGCCGTTCGGCGGCGTGCTGCGCCCGTCGGCGCTGCTGCGAGCGGCCGAACGGGCACTTCGAGCGGCGGGCGACCGCACCCCGGTCCAGTCCGTCGCCGCGGCCCTGGACGACGGTCCCTCCGAGTCCTGCGGCGATCTTCCGCTGCGACCCGGTGAACTTCCCGGCCCCGTCGAGATCCTCGTGTGCACCACACCGCCGTCCGGTGCCGCTCCACGGGAGGTACGCGCATGAACACCCACGGCCCGGACCGTTCCGCCGCTGTCGATCCCTCCGCGAGGCTCGCCCCCGGGGCGGACGAACCGTGGTGGACGCTGTCCGCCGGCGCCGCGCGTACGGCGCTGCTCGACACGGACGGCCGCCCGGTGCTGCTGGGTGCCGCACGGGAGGACCTGGTCGCCGCGCTGCGCGCCCGGGCCGGCGGCTTCACTCCCGACTGGACCGGGACGGGTCCCGACGACGCGGGGGATGCGCTGCTGCGGCTGTTCGCGCTGATGGCCGAGGCGGTGGCCGCACGCGTCGACCGGCTGCCCGGCAAGCTGCTCGTCGAGCATCTGCGGATCGCCGGGGTCTCCCTGCTGCCCGCGGCACCCGCCCAGGTGCTGCTGCGCCTCACGGCAACGGCAGCCGCAGGAGCGGGGGTTCAGGTCCCCGCGGGTTTCCAGGCCGGCGCGCCCGGCGAGGACGGCGCCGAAGTGGTGATGGAGACCGTGGACGACATGTGGGTGTCGCCCGCCGAGCTCACGTCCCTGGCCGTGGGCCGCCCCGCGACCGGCATCCTGCCGGGCCCCGTGGATGAGGTGACGCCGGGTCAGGACCCTTATGCCGACGGCTTCCTCCCGTTCGGTGCCCGGAGCGCGCCCGGCTCTGCCCTGTGGCTGGGGTTCACCGCCCCCCAGGCGCTCGAGGGCGGACTCTCGCTCGCCTTCGTGGCGGCCCCGCGCCCCGGCGGCCCGGCCGCCGCCGCCCGGGGAGCCGTCGCTCTGCCCGAGGCAGCCCCGCCGCAACTGCGCTGGTCCGTACTGGACGGTGACACCTTCCGGGAAGCCGACGTGGTGGTGGACCACACCGGCAATCTCGCCGGCACCGGGACCGTACAGCTGCGGCTGCCGACGGGCTGGCGGCCGGGCCGGCCGCCCGGCGGGGCCCAGCTTCCCGAAGCCCGCTGGCTGCGGGTGCGGCTCACCACAGGGACGTACGCCGAGCCGCCGCGACTCGCCGCCGTCCTGCCGCACACGGTGCTCGCGAGCGCCGTACGGACCGTGCGCGACGAGGTGTTGAGCCCGGCGCCGGCGGACCCCCGGGAGCAGGACGGCGGCGCGGGCGTGCGGCTGCGGCTGGCCACAGCGCCCGTCGTCCCCGGATCCCTTACCGTCACCGTCGCCGACGACCCCGCAGCGCCGCTCTTCCCGGTCGACGGCGCGACCCCCACCACACACGACTCGCTGCCCTTGTGGCGGGAAGTGCCCGACCTGGTCCTCGCGGGCCCCGCCGACCGGGTGTTCTCGCTCGACGCCGACACCGGCGTCCTCACCTTCGGCGACGGGGTGCACGGGGTCGCGCTGCCGCCCGGTGTGGGCCATGTACGGGCCGTCAGCTACCGCACCGGAGGCGGCAGGCAGGGCGCCGTCGCGGCGGACACGGCCACCGTGCTGCGCACGGCGGTGCCCGGGGTGGCCTCGGTGACCAACCCGTTGCCCGGGACCGGCGGAACTGACACCGAGCCGTTCGGTGCGACCGTACGGCGCGGCGCAGCCGAGATCCGCACCGCCGGGCGTGCCGTCACCCCCACCGACCACGCGCTGCTGGCGATGCGCGCCCCGGGTGCGCGCATCGCCCGGGCCCACGCCGTACCCGGGCACCACCCGGACCATCCCGGCGCCCGGCTGCCCGGCATCGTCGGCATCTACCTGGTGCCGCCCGACGAGGACCCCGCCACCGCCGGTGCGCCGCTCCCTTCGGCCGGCGACCTCGAGGCCGTCGCGGATCACCTCACGCGCACCCTCGCCCCCACCGGTATCACGGTCGTCGCCGCAGCGCCCCGATACATCCGCGTCGACGCCCGGATCGTGCTCGCGCTCGCCACGGGCGCCGACCGTGCCGCAGCCGTACGCCGCGCCGAGGACGGGCTGCGCCGCTTCCTGCACCCGCTCGACGGAGGCGACCGTGGCGACGGGTGGCCCTTCGGCGGGCCACTCATCCACACCACGCTGGCGCGCCGGCTGCTCATCGACGAGGAAGTGGCGGCTGTGCCGCTGCTGACGCTCACGGTGGACGGCCTGCCGGTACAGCCCTGCACCGATACGCCGCTGCCGCCGCACGCCCTGATCCGCGTCGGACGGGTGACGGCCTCCGTCGTCGCCGACACCACCGCCAACGCCACCACGCAGAAGGGGAGGTGAGACATGGACATCCGCACCGACGCGCCCGCGCACCTGCTGCTGGACTCCGCCTCGGGCTGGCGCCCGGCCGCAGGAGCCGCAGATCCACTCCCCGAACCCGTCCAGGACCACGACGCGCTGGTCCTGCCGCCCGGCGTGAGAGAGGCGGCACTGGTCACCGTCCCGCTCGACAGCGGCATCTCCCGGTGCCGCTGGCACCGGATCCGTATCGACGCCGATGTCCCGTCGGGCAGCGCGCTGGTCGTCCAACTGGCCACCACCGGCGACGATCCCGACGGCGTGCCGGGGCCCGAAGACTGGCAGACCGCCGCGGGACCGGCCTACGACATGCTGGTGGACCAGCCGCCGGGCCGGTACCTCGTCGTGCGGCTGCTGCTCGGCCGTACCGACGCCTCCGCGCCCGGGCCCGCCGTGCGGCAGCTGCGGCTGGACCTTCCCCGGGCCACCTCCGCCGACCTCCTCCCGGCCGTCTACCGCGAGGATCCGACCGCCGACGACTTCACCGAGCGGTTCCTCGCCCTGTTCGACTCGGTGGTCGAGACCCTCGGCCGGGCCACGGAACGGGCTCCCGCACTCCTCGACCCGGCCGGCGTGCCGGACGGTGTGCTGCCGTGGATCGCGGGTCTGCTCGGTCTCGATCTGGGGCCAGACCCCGACCCGGCGCCGGGTGCGAGTTCCGGCGGCGGCCCTGGAGGCAGCACGATCCCCGGCGCCCCGGACCCGGGCACCGCGCAGCTCCCGCCGCCCGTACTGCGCCGACTCATTGCCGTGGCACCGGAGTTGCGCAGGCGCCGCGGCACACCCTGCGGGCTCGCTCTGGCGCTGGAGATCGTGCTGGGGGTGCGCCCGGCGATCCTGGAACCGGCAGCTGCGCCGTGGGGCGCGGTGGGCCGGGACACCCGCCTGGGTGAGGTGCGGCTGTTCGGGCGGTCGGCGGCGCGGGTGCGCCTCGGCGGGTCCGCGGTCCTCGGTTCACGTCTGGCAGGAGCCGGCGCCCGCCGGGGCGGAGCGCGATTGCTTTCGCTCGGCAACCCCGACGAGGACCCGCTGACCGGCACCACGTTCCGTTTCCGCGTACTCATCCCCCCGGGCCCGCCGCCTGGCACCCGGCGACCCGCGTCGGCCGACGGCATGGCCAGGACCGCTGCCGATCTGGTCGAACGGCTCTCCCCCGCCCACACCACGGCGACCGTCTCCATCGGCGGGCTCGGCTTCACCGTCGGCGAGCGCAGCGCGGTCGGCGTGGACACCCTCCTCGTCAGCCCCGCGCCGTCCCCGGCCGGCGTGGCCGTCCTCGGCGCGGACTCCGTTCTCGGGGCGGACCGTTCGGGGCGACGCGGCATCCGCTTGGACGGCACGTCAGGTGCGGGCATCCGCACGGTCGCCCTGCACGAGGGCGGCACAGGCGCACACCCCGACGAGAAGAAAGGCAGGACCCCATGACGGCTCCCCCGACCGGGCGTGACAGCGCCCCGCGGACCGGCCGGCGGCGGCTGACGTACTTCCACGGCCAGTTGCTGTCCGCACAGGATCTCCGCCAGGAACAGGGGCAGTTCCTCGCACGGCTGCGCCTGCACAACCTCGCCCTGCACGGCTACGGCGTGGCCTACGGCCTGTGGACGCGCCCGGTGCCACCACCCGACGGCGAGTGCCCCGATCCGGAGCGCGCGGCCCCCTGGTTCGAGGTGACCGACGGCCTGGCCATCGACCGGCACGGCGACGAAGTGATCGTGCCGTGCGGCGTCCTGCCGAGGCACGATCTGTGGCAGCTGCTCGACGAGGACGAGCGGTGCCGCGCCCGGGAGGAGATCCGCTCCGGCCGCGACGGTGTCACCGTATACCTGACGATCCATCACTGCGAGGAGCCGGTCGACAGCGTCCGCGCGGTCTACACCGAGGCCTGCGACGGCCTCCCGCGCACCGCCTACGCCCACATCCGCGAAGGCTTCGTCCTACGGGCGACGACCCGGCGGCCCGAGCCGGACTCCTGCGACCCTCCGTGCCCCTGCGAGCCGCCCGCCGAAGGCGCACCGAAGGAGCACGGATGTGGTGACGGCAGGATCTTCGGACCCGGGCTGCTGCTCGCCCGCGTGAACCACGTACACCCCGACCGCGCGCTGGTCCCGGAGCAGATCCGTCCCGAGGTCCGCCGGCCCCTCTCCCGGCGACCGGCGACCGTGATCACCGGCATCTCCTGGCCGCACGGCGGCCGGCTGACCACCCAGCAGGCCCGCGTACTGCTGGGCGAACGCGGCCTGCGGATCCGCTTCTCGCGGCCGGTGCGCGCCGCGACCCTCCAGGACCCGGGTATCGCCGACCTGTTCCAGGTCACCGGCGGGCGGGGTGTCCACGGCACCGTCATGCGCCTGGAGACCCGGATCGACACGAGGGAACCGGACGACGAGACCACAGACCGGATCACGATCCGGCAGACGGACATCGAGTACCTCAACGACGGCGACCGGATCCACCTGGTGCTGCGCACCCCGTTCGTCCTCGACATCTGCGGCGACCCGGTGGACGGCACCCACACCGGCGGGCTCGTACCGCAGCCCGGCGGACCGGTCGCCCACCGGCCGGGGCTACTGCCGCCCGACGGCAGCGGACCCCGCACCTCCGGGACGCCCGCGGGTGCGGCCGGCGTCTTCGAGAGCTGGATCTTCATCGACAATCACCGGCCGGACGCCGAGGCCGACGCCGACGCCGAGTCGGAACCCGCCGACCGGACCGACAGCGAGGCCGACGGCGGCCGGACCAACGACAGC
This sequence comes from Streptomyces sp. NBC_01750, assembly GCF_035918095.1. NCBI lineage: Bacteria > Bacillati > Actinomycetota > Actinomycetes > Kitasatosporales > Streptomycetaceae > Streptomyces > Streptomyces sp. NBC_01750. The sequence continues at coordinate 8,555,050 of NZ_CP109137.1, read as the reverse complement.
GAGACCACAGAGGGGCGGCCATGACCACCTCCGGCACCCACACCGCCCGCCCCCGTGACTGCGGCTGCGGTTGCGGCGGAAGCGGCAGCGGCAGGACCGCGTCCATCACCCCAACTGCCGGATTCCGGCCGGGCGGACCGGTCCGCCCGGTCTTCTCCGCGGGCCAGCTGCTCACCGAGGACGACCTCGGACAGCTCGCCGCCTGGACCACCGGCCGCATCCGCCTCCACAACCGACTGCGCTACGTATCGGCCCAAGGGCAGGGCGCCGTCCTGTGCGGGCTCGCCGTCAGCTGCGACTCCTGCGCCCGCGGTGTGGTGCGCATCGGCGAGGGCCACGCCGTGGACGGCCAGGGCAACGACATCCCGGCCATCTGCGTCGAGGACGTGGATGTCGTCGCCCTGGTACGGGAGTTCCGCGCCACGGGCGGCGGCTGCCCCGACCCCTGCCCGCCCGGACCCGAGCGCACCTACGGCCTCTTCCTGCGCTACGAGGAGGAGTTCGCCGAGCCTGTCGCCCCCTACGATCCCGGCGACGGCTGCACGCCGGTCGGCTGCGTACCCACGCGGGTACGGGAAGGCCACCGCTTCCTTGTGGGCTGCGTCCCCGACCGGCCCTCCGACCAGCTCTGCGCGCTGCTGCTCCGCCGGTTCGGTGACGACCGGGAGTTTCTGGAGGCCTGCCAGGGCGAGAGCCGGCCCCCGGCTGACGAACTCACGGACTGGCTCACCGCCCGCCTCGACGTCAACGGCGACCTGTGCGACCGCACTCTCCTGGCGCTGCTGTGCGACGTGCCGCCAAAACCGACCGGCAACGACGTCCAGCACAACCTGCTCCGCAAGGTGGGTGCCTGGTGCGCCTTCGAGGCGTATCTGCGCGCCGCCGTCCGCTCGCTCCTCGTCGTCCCCTGCCCCAGCGGCTGTGCTCCGGACGTGCTGATCGCCGAAGTGACGCTGGACGGCTGCGATGTCGTACGGGCCGTGCCGGCCGGACGGCGTGGCGCCCAGTTGCCCGATCCGGTGGAACAGCAGTGGCGAATCCAGCTGGCCCGGCTCTTCGAACACGACGTCAGCACGGCGCGGTTGCTGAGGTTTTTGCTGGACCTCCTCGACCTCACCGGCTGCCTGCCGCCGCAGCCGACCGAGACCTAGAAGGAGCGCAGACCATGCCTGCACCCCTGCGGCCAGAATTCCACGAGGGCCAGATCCTGGCCGCCGACGACCTGTCGGCCGTGGTGCGTTACGACCGTGACGCCGCCGCGCGCCACCACCGGCACCTGCACACCTGGGGGATCGCCTCGGGGCTGGAGGTGACGGTCCGCGCGCGGGCCGACTCGGACGTCTACAAGACAGTCATCGTCGGCAGCGGCACTCTCGTCGACCCGTCGGGGCGGGAGATCGTAGTGCCCACGCCGGTGGAACTCTCCACTCCCGACCAGGGGTTCGTGATCGCCGACCCCGGCAACACCGCCGCCCGCCCGCTCATGCTCATGTGGAGCGACCAGCCCTCGCCGGGCGGCGCGGCCGTGTCCCCGGGCGCCTGCTCCACGAACGTCGCCGCACACACCTCGGAGGGCTTTGCCCTCGTGGTCGGCGCCCCCGGCGACGAACTCGACCTCGCCGACCAGCAGCCGCCCGCGCCCGACGCCGGACCCGACCGGCTCGGCAGCGGCGACCGCGGCCGGGTGCTGCTCTCCTTCGTGACCTGGGGCGGCGGCGAAGACGGCGGCTTCACCGCTGTACTGCCCCGGGCGAACGGGGTCGGCCGCCGGTACGCGGGCGTCCTCGCCGACCGGGTGTCCGCGCGCGGCGGCACACTGGAACTGGCGGCAGAGCCACGCCCGGTGGCCGGAAAGGTGGGACTCCGGATCGGCGGTGAGCACGGCAGCCTGGACATCGGCCGGTTCAACGCTGCCGGCGCACTCGCCCCGGCGCTGCGCGTCCTCGGCGACGGCAGCACATCGATCCACGGCGATGTGAAGATCACCGGCGGGCTGACCGTCACCGGCGCCGTCGACAGCCCACTCGTCACCGGCAGCGTCCTCGTCCAGTCCGGCACCGCGACACACGGCGTCATCCTGCCGCTGCCCCCGCCGGTGACGGCGGATCAGGTGGAGTCGGGCGAGGTCGTTCTGCACCTCCAGGTGACGCCGCGGCTCCAGACGTACGGCGGTCCGCACGAAGGCGGTGTCGACGGATCCGGCTTCGGCGCACTGCCCGTGGTGCTGCGCTGCGAGGTGGACTCCCAGCGCAGGCTGAGCTGCCTGATCGCCTGGTACGGAGGGTTCGGCCCCGACCTGACACTCGGTTCTCCGTCCGTACTGCCGGGCGCAGCCGACTACTTCGTACTGGCCACAGCCCGACCGACCACCTGATCCGTCCCCACTGCAGCCACGAGGGAGAGCAACGATGACGATCAGCACGCGAGATCAATCGGTGCCGCAGTCACCGGAGTTGACCGTCACGGTCGTCCGCCTCGAACATACCGGCCATGTCGTCGCCGCACTGACCCGCGCGACGCCGGGTCCCCCGCCCGCCGTACGGCTGCTGACGCAGAGGGCAATCCCGCTGGCGGTCCCGGGAGCCTCGGGGCTCGTCCTGGTCCCGACCGGACTCCTCACGACCGAGGAACTCAGCGCGCCCCGGGACATCCTGGCGGCGCCGTGGCGCTGGTACGTGGACACCGGCGGCGAGCAGGCCGCCACCCCGGCAATGCCACAGCTCAAACCGGTTTCCTGCCCCGCCCCCTCCGTCGGCCTCACCGAAGGATCGCTCACCATCACATCCTCCACCACTGACGGCGCGGCCCCCGTCCTCGCGCTGGTCCATCCGACCGCCCAGTGGGGCGCCGGCAGCGCCGTCAGCCTTCAGATCCGCGACGTCCTCGGTCCGGACGGATCAGCCCTGATGGGCAATGGCGCCGTCGAGGACAGCGACGAAGCCCTGGTCTTCGTCCGGGGTCGGCCGGTGACCGTGTACAGCCCGGGCGAGATCGACTGACGTAGACCAGCGGACGGACCAGGGCAGGAGGCGGGACTGGGGTGACGGTTCACATGGATGCGACGACCGACGACGGTCTCATCGCCGCCCTCGGCGGCTGCACCGTGCTCGAATGCCGGGTGCGCGTCGTCAGGACCGACGGCTGGAGCTGGGGACCCGATCCCTCCGAACTGGCCCGTGGCGCAGTCGCGATGCTCCCCCGCGTGGTGGAGAAGCACCTCGCCGGGGCCCTGACCCGCACCGGCGTGTCGCTTCCCCCGCCCATCGCGGGACAAGCCCCGCACTCAGGACTCATCCCGCAGGACATGGAGGTGACCGTCCCCGTGCACATAAGGTCCTTTGCCACTCTCGACGAGCTGGCGGGTGCCGCCCACATGACGGACCGGATCATCGCGCCCGGATCCGGTCCTGACGCGACAGTGCTCCCCCACCGCGGTCACGCGGGCCCATCGGCTCCGGGCACGACACCGCTTTCCCGTCACGCCGGAACCGATGCCGGATCCGGCGCCGACACCCGTGCCGAAGCCCTGCGGGAGCCCGGCCGACCGGTGCCGCCCACGCCCGCCTTCGACCGTGACCGGGTGCTGGTCGGCCTCCTCAACGAGGCCTCCGTATGCGGGGCGTTGGACACGGTACTGGCCGGGCTTCCGCACGACGCGCTGCTGCTCCTGTTGCGCGCCCTCGATGCGGCGGGGAGCCGCCCGGCGTCCGGCCCCGGCTCTGCGGCCGACGCGGCAACTCCGTTCCCCGGTAGGGCCGGAGCAGTCCCCGGCGAAGCCCGGGACCCCGACCCCGACGCCCTCGCCGCCGCCCTCGTGGCGGCGCTGCGGTCCGAGCCACCCGTCCGGACGGACGCCACGCTCCATGCGACGGACACCCCGCTCACCGCCACCGGACCCGAGCCCGCCCCCGACACCGCGCTGCCCGCACTCCCCTCGCGGATCCCCCCGGCCCCCGGCCGGGCAGAGCAGCACCACGCAGGTCCCGCGTCCGGCACGGTGACCGATATCGACCGCGTACTCCCCTTCCTCCTGCTGCCCCCACTGCATGACCGCGGCTATCTGGAAGCGGTGGCAGCCGTCCTGACCGGGGGTGGCGCACAGGCCCCCGACGGTGCGGCCTTCGCCGCCTGCCTCGCGCACAAGGTGCTGCCGCCGCCCGCGCACGGCTGGCTGCGCTCACCGCAGGACACACACGCGGTCGCCGTCTTCGCGGGCACGACGCCGACGGGCCACGGCGCGCCCGACACCTCCGCGCTGGATCTCGAACGCCGTCTGGGTCCTCTCCTGGCCCTGCTCGACTCCCGCCTCGGACTCCAGACCGCCCAAGGACACACCGCCACAAGCCCCCTGCTTCTTCGCGCGGTGGCGCCCGGCCGGCTCCTCCTGCTGGACGTCGACGGTTTGTACCCGGTGTGGGAGGCGACGCGGCCGGCGGAACTCCTCCGGCCCTGGGAGCTGGCCGGGACCCCTCTCGTCCTGCTGCCCGCCCAGCCCGACGCCCCCGCGGCTTCCGGGCTGACGCTCGCTCTGGACGCCCTGGGCGTCGGCTTCGTGACCGATCTGCCGCCCACCCGCGGCGAGCAGCTCAGTCGGGTGCACGCACCGCGCCGCTGCTGGACCAACACCGGGGCACGGCTCCCCTCCCGCTCCGCCCCGGACGACGCGCTGGTCGGGGCCGCACGGCGGCTGACGTACGAGGCGTCCCGCGCCGCCCGGTTCACCGAGGCGCTGGTCGAGCTGCGGCCCGCCGTCCGAACGGGCCAGGCCTCCGCGATCGAACGCACCGTGACGCTGGCCGCCGCGGTCGCGCTGGCCGATCTCTCCTGGAAGCTCTGGTCGGAGCGGGAGCCCACAGACCCGATGTGCGCCCTCGACCGCTTCGCCGATCTGGGGGCCCGCGTGGCCTTCCACGACAGCACCGTCGAGGTGCGCCTGCCTCTGGGCGCCCGCCACTCCGACCTCTACCGCCACCGGCTGCTCGCCGACGTACCGGACGTGCCATGGTTCGGCGGCCGCACCGTCGTGTTCACAGGAGGGTGAGATGCCGACCCGACCAGGCGCCGCCACGGCCCACCTGACCCTTCGCTACGGCGCGATCCACCGCGCGCTGCGGGCGGCCGCTGCCCGCCGCGCGAAGCGCTCCGCGCTGCTCGCCGGGGCCGAACTGTCCCCGTACTGTGTCACCGACGAGCAGGCCGGAATGCTCCTCGACCTCACCGACCCCGCCGTCGTCCACCCGGCGCCCTTCAGTGGCGGGCCGCCCGCCGCCCAGACCCACGCCGAGCGCGAACTCCGCCAGGAGGCAGCGGCCCAGGGCTGTTCGCTGCCGCTCGATGCGCTGGCGTCCGCCGCAGGCCTTGACCCTTTCGAGTGCGACGCGTTGCTGCTGTGCCTGACACCGGCGCTGGCCCCCGAGCACACCCTGCTGTTCGGCTATCTCCTCGACGACCTCGACCAGCGCCGTCCCACCGCCGAGTTGATCCTCACCGTCCTGGCGCCCTCCTCCGCCGAGCGGTACGACCGGCTGCCCCCGCTGGGACCGTATGGGCGGCTGCGCCGCTTCGGTCTGCTGATCCAGGACGGCGACCCGGACACGTACGGCGGATCGGAGCCTTCCGGCGCCGACCTGCTGCGCCCGCTGCACATTCGCCCGGAACTGCCCGCGTTTCTCCTGCACGGCCTCGGGGACCCCGCACTCCTCGCGTACGACCCAGGCCGGCTGCCGGCACCGCGCCCCGCGCTGCTGGACGAGCCGACGCGCGGCCGCACCGCACGGCTGGCCGCCCATCTAGAGGCGCACCCGGCCGGGATCGCCGCCCTCTGGGGGCTGCCGGACGGCAGCCAGCTCGACGCGGCACACGCCGTGGCGGAGCAGGCCGGGCTCGCCCTGCGGCGCGCCCCTGACCTGGAGGTGTGCCGGACCCCCGACGAGGTGCGGGCCGCCACGGGCCGGTCCCTGTCCGCGGCGGCCGCGCTCGGCACCGCACTGTGGCTGCCCGTCGACCGCTTTCACGACCCCGACGCACGATGGGCCGCGGTATCGGCCGCCGAAGTGCTGGCACGGACCGGCGTCCCGCTCGTCCTGACCGGGCGGACGCCATGGCGCCCCCTCGATCTGCTCTCCTCGGGCCGTTACGCGGAGGAATCCACGGCCGAACCCGGTTACCGGGAACGCCGCATCCTCTGGAGCAGCGCCACGGCCGAGGCGGACCCGGACCCTCGCGCCCTGGACGACCTGGCCGCCCGCTTCCGACTGTCTCCCGCCCAACTGCGGTCGGCCGTACGGCTCGCCGAGTCCGGCGACATGTCGCTGGATGCGGCGGTGCCTCGCGTCCTCGCCGCAACTCCGGGCCGCCTCGCCGATGTCCGCACGCCCACCCGCGACCCCTCGGACCTCGTACTCCCCGCCGAACAGGCGCAGCAGATCGGTGAGCTCGCCGCCGCGTTCCGGGCCTGGCCCAAGGTCTCCCAGGAGTGGGGGTTCGGCGGGCAGCACGGCGGCCCCGGCCTCAAGGCGCTGTTCACCGGCGAGCCCGGCACCGGCAAGAGCCTCGCCGCCGAGGTGGTCGCCGCCACGCTCGGAGTCGACCTGATCAGGGTCGATCTCGCGCAGACCGTCTCCAAGTGGGTCGGCGAGACGGAGAAGAACCTCGATGAGGCCTTCAGCCACGCGGAAGCCGCGGGCGCGCTGCTGCTCTTCGACGAGGCCGACGCAGTCTTCGGCAAGCGTGGCACGGTGAGCCGCGGCACCGACCGATACGCCAATCTCGAGGTCGGCTATCTGCTGCAACGTCTGGAGCGCAGCCCCGCGTTGGTCGTCCTCACCACCAACCTCCAGGGGAATCTGGACGAGGCCTTCACCCGCCGCTTCCAGTTCGTGGTGCACTTCACCCGGCCCGGCGACCGGGAGCGGTACCGGCTGTGGCAAGTGGCATTCCCGCAAAGCGCACCGCTGGACCCGCGGTTGACGCTGGAGGGGCTCGCGCGCCTCGATCTCACCGGTGCGGGCATCATGGCGGCCGCGCGCGGCGCCGCGCTACTGGCGGCGGAGAGCGGAAGCGCGGTCATCGGCCGGCAGCATCTCGCCGAGGCGATCGCCCGCCAGTTCCGGCAGGAGTCACGGCTGCCGCGGTCCGGAGAACTGGAGCTGGCACTCGGTCCGCCGCCCGGACGGGACTCTGCCGCGCCAGAGGCGACACCGGCCTCCTGTGTGCTGCCATGAGCGCCGCCGCCCGGACTCCCTCGACGCCACCGCCCGCCGTGACACAGGCGGGTGGTGGCCCCGGGCGGCCCTCACCCGGCAAGCTCAAGGGCGTACGGAAGCGGCCGGCCCCAGCGGCAGCCGCTCCGGCGAAGGAGCGCGGGACCGCGCCCGCCTCCCTCACCAAGCGCCCCGACCGCGCCATGCCCGCCGTCGGCAATGCCGCCACCGCGGCGCTCGCCGCCCGGGGCGCGCAGGCGCCGACCGGCGACGCCCAGGGGAAGACCCCAGGGCGGCCCGCCGCCGGCAAGAAGGCCACCGCGCCGGGGCTGCGCCGGATCGCCGCCCAGGTCACCGCGGGCAAGCGCGTCCTGACCCGGCACCCCGCGCCCGCTGCCGAGGCTACGGCCGCCCAGCGCGCTGCTGTGGCGCCACCGGGTGAGCGTGCCGCGTTCGCCGGGCAGGACCAGGCGGCTGCGATCGCCTCGGCACAGGCGAAGCCGTTCGGCCGGGCCGAGTTCATCGCGAAGTTCGAGAAACGCATCAAGGAGCAGCAGCCGGCCACCGCGGACGAGGCCAAGGCACTCGCGGACCCGGCCCGCCCGGACACCCTCACACCCCAGCTCTCCGGCGAGGTGCACGCCGCAGCGGATGCCTCATCGGGTGAGGTACGGGCGACCGCGGCGGCCCCGCCGGACCCGGCGCGCGTACCCGAGCGTCCCGCCGTACCCCTGTCGCCCGACCGACCGCCGCCCCTCCCGGCCCCGCCCCGTGCGGCGGACGCCGTACCGGCGCCGGTGCCTTCCGCCGCGGTGGACCTCTCCGCCCACGCGAGCGGAACGACGGCCGAAATGAACAAGGCGGGGCTCACCGACGAAACTCTGCAGCGCGCCAACGAACCCGCCTTCTCGACCGCCCTGCAGTCCAAGAAAGCCGCGGAGAAGGACTCCGCCGCGGCGCCGGGCTCCTTCCGGGCCAAGGAGGCGGAACAGCGGGCCGCGGCCGAGCAGCGGGCGGCCGCAGCCGGCAGGACGGCGATGACCGCCATGGCCGGAGTGCGTGCCGCTACGGGCAAGTCGGTGACGGGCGGCAAACAGGCCGCCCAGGCAAGTACCGAGACCCGCCGCGCCGCGATCACCAAACAGCTGACCGACATCTACGAGGAGACCAAGCGCAATGTCGAGGCCGCGCTGCACGGCCTGGACGACACGGTCCGCACGCTCTTCGACGACAGAGCCGGGCAGGCCCGGAAGCGTTTCCTCGCCGCGTGCGAGAAGAGCTGGTGGGACTTCTTCTCCGGCGAGCCCGACTATGCGAAGCACTCGGCCGCCTACACCGCCGAGATCCGGGGCGTGGTCGACGAGGTCGCCACCGTCGTGGAGAAACGCGTCAACGACGCACGGCAGAAGGCCGCGGACGGCCGGCGCCGGATGGCCGATTTCGTCGCGGGCCTCGAGCCCGCGATGCGCGGGTTCGGGGAACAGGCGGCCGCCGGATTCGCCGCGAAGTTCGACGAGTTGGAAGCGTCCATCGACGAGAAGGCCGACGCGGTCGTCGACCAGCTCGCCGAGTCCTACGCGCAGGCGCAGGAGGCGACGAACGCGGCGCTGGCCGAGGTGAAGGAGTCCAACAAGAGTCTGTGGGAACGAGCCCGCGACGCCGTGGTCGGCGCCATCAAGATCCTGATCGATCTGAAGAACCTGCTGGTCGGTGTGGTGAAACGGGCGGCCGGCGTGGCCGAACGGATCATCAAGGACCCGATCCGCTTCCTCAGCAATCTGGGCGCCTCGGTCAAGGCCGGCCTGACGCAGTTCCTGTCGAACATCGTCAAGCACCTCAAGGCGGCCCTTCAGGAGTGGCTGTTCGGCAATCTGGCGGCGGCCGGGGTGGAACTGCCGGAGCAGTGGGATCTGCGCGGCATCGTCAAGATGGTGCTGTCGCTCTTCGGGATCAGCTGGGCCTTCATCCGCTCCGAGCTGCTCAAGCACATGCCCGAGCCGGTACTGAACGCGGTGATCGGCGCCATCAAGATCATCGGAGTGATCAGGGAGAAGGGCGTCGGGGGCCTGTGGGAGGAGATCAAGGAGAAGGTCGGCGATCTCAAGCAGCAGGCCTTCGAGATGATCAAGGGCTTTGTCGTCGAAACCGTCCTCAAGGCGGGCATCAACTGGCTGCTGTCCCTGATCACTCCGGCTGGCGCCCTGGTCAAGGCCGTCATGGCCGTCTACGACTTCGTCACCTTCCTGGTGGAAAAGGCGCGCGCACTCGCCGAATTCGTCAACGGCATCCTCGACACGCTCGAAGAGGTCTGCAACGGCGTGTCCCAGAAGGTCGCGACCAAGATCGAGGACTCCCTCGCCCGGACGCTCCCGCTCGCCATCGACCTGCTCGCCCGGGTGCTCAAGCTCGGCGCGATCCCGGCCAAGATCAAGAGCGTGCTGGAGAAGGTCGGCGCGCCTGTCCGGGGCGTCATCTCCAAGGTGATCGCCACGGCAGCCGCGTACGGCAAGAAGCTCATGGCCGGCGGAAAGAAGGCCCTCGGCAAGCTGGCCGGCAAGGCGGACCGGCGTACGCCGGAGGAGAAGCGGCGCGATGTGACGAAGGGCGTCGAGGTCGCGACGAACGCCGTCAACGCGCTCTCCGGGAGCGACATCGGGGCTAAGGTGATCCGCCCCGTGCTGGTGGCTATCCAGCTGCGCTACCGCATGACCTCCCTGAAACCGGTCGCGAAGGACGGCGTCTGGTACGTGCACGGTGTCATCAACCCCGAAATCATGGGGGAGTCGAAGAAGAAGGTCGCGTTCGAGCTGGAAATCAAGACAGGCAAGGTCGAGACAAACAAGATCGGCACGATGTCGACGACTCTCACGGCGACATGGTTCTGCCCCGACCCGCCCAAGGACCTCAACGCGAAGATCAAGGCGCTCAGTGAGGCAAGCGAGAAGGGCGACCTCGTCAAGACGGTTCCGAAGCGGGATCCTTCACAGACTCGCGCGTACCGGAGGGATCTTGAGAAGCAATACAAAGCGATGGGGGTCGCGGGCGAACCCTTGCTGGCGGCGCTCAAGAAACAGGACGTCGACCATCCGGTCGAGCTGCAGCTCGGCGGCAAGGACCAACAGGACCTGATGGTCATGCTGGACAGCACCGTCAATCGGGTCTTTGGGAGCCGCATTTATCATGCGATGAAGGCGCTCGCTCCCGGCACCAGGATCAAGCTGCTGTTCAACGAACGCAAGTGACCAAGCCTCACCTCAAAGCCCCCGCCGCGCCAGTTCACTGCGCGACCGCACCCCTAACTTCCGGTACACATTGCCGAGATGGAACTCCACCGTCTTCGGGCTGAGGAAAAGCGCCGCCGCCGTCTCCTTGTTGGTGGCGCCGCCCGCCACCAGCGCGGCGATGCGGCTCTCCTGCTCGGTGAGCTGCCCGCAGGTCCGTGCCGGGCGGGCGCCCGCCGCGCGGAGTTCGCTGCGGACCGCCTCCTCCCACGGGACGGCGCCGAGCGCGCGGAAAACCGACAACGCCTCCTCCAGTGCGTCGCGCGCCTCCGGGATGCGTCCGGTACGACGCAGCCACTGCCCGTGGCAGAACACGGTCCGCGCACGCTCGAAGACGACGGCGCCGCGCGCATGCCATTCCAGTGCCTCGTGGAAGGCCGCCTCGACGGCACCGGGCGTACCGTGACCGTCGGCCTCCAGCAGCAGGGCCCGGCAGCGGGCGCTCACCGCGAGCGCCCAGGAGGGGCCCGAGCGCCGCATTTCGGCGTCGAAGCGGGCGTGCTCGCGCACCGCTTCCCCGATCCGCCCGCTGCGTACATAGGCCTCGATCAGGTTCGCCGCCCACGGGGCCACCGACGGGTCCTCGATGCCCGCGCTCCGCGCCAGGGCGCCGGCCCGCTCGTAACCTGCCACTGCCTCCTCGTACTTGCCCGCGCCGAGCGCCAACAGGCCCTCGGCCACCGCGACCTGGCCCATGACGAGTTCGAGGCCGTGCGCCCGCGCCACTCCGGCGGCGCGGGCCAGCACCGCTCCGCACTCCGTGAGCCGGCCCTGCGCGGCCTCGAGCCGCCCCAGTGCCACCAGCCCCTGGGCCAGCGAAGCGGTCTCCAGCCGCCGTTCCGCGCACGCGACCGCTTCCATCGCGTCGGAGCGGGCGCCGTGCCAGTCACCGGTCCACAGCCGGATCCAGGCCCGGCAGCCGAGCGCGGCCGCCCGCCGCACCTCGTACGCCCCTCGCTCGGCGCCGGGCTGCTCCCCCAGTACCCGGTCCAGCAGCACGCAGGCCGCCTCGTACTCCTCCAGCCAGCCCAGTACTTCCGCCCGCCCCACCAGCGTCCCCGCCGCCTCGCCCGCCGTCTGCGCCAGCAGCAGTTCGCCTGCCTGCGCGCGTTCTCCGCGCAGGGCCAGGACCTGCGCGAGATGGACAGCCGCGGCCTCCGCCAGGTCCCCGCCGCACAGTCGTGTGAGCCGGTACGCCTGCCACGCACTGCCCAGCGCGGCACGGCTGTCCGCCGCGCGGACCGCGGAATCGGCCGCTTCCAGCAGCAGTTCTGCCGCCCGGGAGGGCTCCCCCGCCAGCCGCCCGGCCGCATCGCGCAGCACCCGGTGCGCAGTCCGCGGGTGCCCGGTCGCACCGCGCTGGCGTGCCCGGATGACGCCCAGCTCCCGGCGCAGCGCCGGCTCGCGGGCGAGCGCCATGGCCTTTCCCAGCAGCACCGGTACCTGTTCCGCAGCGCCGGCCCGCTGCCGGCAGCCCGCTGCCAGTCCCAGCAGCCGGGCCGCGTCGTCGTCATCGTCGGCGAAACCCGCGGCGCGCTCGTACAGTTCGGCGCACGCGTCCGGGTCCGCCTCCGCGGCAGCGCTCGCCGCCGCCTCAATGGCCTGCGCCACGGCAGGGCTCGGGCCGATGTGCGCGGCGGCCAGGTGGCGTGCCGCGGCCGTGCCGTGCAGGACCTGCGCGAGCACCCGGTGGACGGCGCGCCGCCGCGACGTACGGGCGTCGTGGTAGGCGACCAGACGCAGCCGCCGGTCGGCGAAGACCAGCCGCCCCCGGCGCAGTTCGAGAACGCCGTCCTCTTCGGCGCGCAGCAGCGCGTCGGGCTCATGACCGAGCAGCGCCAGTGCGCGCTGTACGTCGGCGCTGCGGCCGTCGCCGGCCGCGGCGGGCACCAGCAGGGCGGCGCGGGCAGTGTCAGGGAGCCGGGCAAGCGTCGGCAGATGGGAGTCGCGCAGCCGCTCACCGGGGGTGAGCGGGTCCTCCAGAGGCAGGTTTCCCGCACACTGGCCCGGTGTGAGGACCGCCGGCAGTTCGGTGAGCGCGAGCGGATTGCCCTCCGCGACGGCGAGCAGCCGCTCGGCGACGTAACGCCGGAGCGGGTACGGGGCGGACCGCTGGAGCAGGATCCGCGCGTCGGCCGGGTCCAGCGGTCCCAGTCGCAGCTCCGGTACGCCGGTGAGGGCCGGGCGGATTGCGGACGTGGCGGCGGAGTTGCGGTGTTCCGCGGTGAGGAGCATGGCGATCGGCTCGCCCGCGATGCGCCGGGCCACGAAGAGCAGCACCTCCATGGACGGGGCGTCCAGCAGATGCGCATCGTCGATCGCGAGCAGCAGAGGACGCCGGGCGGCCGCGGCGCCGAGCAGACCGAGGGCCGCGGCGCCGACCGCAAGACCGCTGTCACCGGGCCGGTCGTGCCCGGTGGCCAGGAGGTGGCCGAGGAGATCGCGCTGGGGTGCGCGGAGCTGTGGCAGATAGCAGCGGTGCGCCTGGACGACCTGGTGCAGGCCCGCGTAGCGCAGTCCCGATTCGGCGGCGGTACCCGCGAGGGACACCGACCGCAGGGTGTCGTCGAGGGTGAGAATTCTGCGCAGCAGGGTGGTCCGTCCCAGCCCCGGCTCTCCTACGACGAACAACGCACTGCCACGCCCTGATGCCGCGTCACGGAGCAACCGGGCCAGTGCGGATGTTTCGGCGGTCCTCCCGAGCACATTGCACGCGGCGCTCCGGGAACAGACGCGACGCCCCGCGTCTCAGGTGCCGCTTCCCCCCTGCATCAGTCTGGCACGCGACGGTTCACCAGAACCGGGAAATAGCAGACATTCACCCGGTCAGGCAGCTCCTGACCAGCGGTGGACGGGGCGTTCCCAGCACCCGGAGCCCGGGCAGGACGACGCCTGTGCCGCGGGCCGCATCCGGATGGTTCCGGAGGCGGGCACCAAACTGCGGGAGGCCATCTCCCTCTACACATCCAGCGGCTACAAGCCTCGGTCACCTAGACATCCCGTAAATCCAGGGAGGACAAGGACTCTCTCGTGGCCACGGTCCTCGGGTGACCGGTTCCCAGCGTTCGCGTCCGCACGGCAAGAAGTGATCGGAGCTCCTCCGCTGCTTCCTGATGCCGGCCCAGCCGGACAAGCGTCAAGGCGAGCTCGTACCGGGCGTCCCCCGTGAGGTGGTGATCGGGCCCAAGGACCCGGATCTCCGCTTCGATGACCTCACGCAGTTCCGATTCGGCCTCTTCATAGCGGCCTTGCCCCGCAATCGCCTGAGCAAGTTCGCAGCGGGCGTCGAGTGCGTTCGTATGGTCCGGGCTGAGTACCCGTCGCTCGATGTCCAGGACGCTGCGGAGCTCGCCTTCCGCTTCCGCGTATCGCCCAAGGCATGTCACTACCCAGGCTCGATTGGAGCGCGCCTGCAACGTGTACGGGTGCTGAGGGCCGAAGACGCGCACCCGGGTGTCGACAAGTTCACTGAACACGGCCTCCGCTTCGGCGAAGCGGCCCTGGTGAGCAATCTGCAGACCCAGGTTGTTGTAGGTCATCAAGGTATAGGGATGCTCAGGGCCGAGGACCCGGATCCGAGTCTCCAGAACCTCGCGGTAGCCGGCCTCTGCCTCTGCGGGACGCCCTTGTTCGCCGACAGCACGCAGCAGCCAGTGCCGCGTGGCGAGCGTTTCGGGATGGTCGGGCCCCAGCACTCTGAGCTGATCCCGCAGTACGGCGCGGCAGGCGGCCTCCGCTTCCGCCAGGCGGCTCTGTTCCACCAGAACGTGAGCGGCCTCGTGCCGTGTGGTCAACGTGGCCGGGTGATCCGGGCCGAGTGAGCAGAGCTGGGCCCTCAGAATGTCCTGGAGCTCGGACTCCGCCTCCCCGTAGCGCCCTTGATAGACGGCGGAGATGGCCCGCTGGTACCGGAGGGCGAGGACCGCCTCGTGATCCGGGCCGAGTTGTTCCGCCTGGTGGAGTGCTGACCTCGCAAGCTCCTCCGGAGCGGCCCAGGCACCGCTCCACCGCAATGCAGAACACGTCTGTACGACAGCCCACGCGATGGTGGCGAGTCCATCGTCGTCCAGTACCGCGGGGCTCAAGGTGAGCAGAGACCGCACGTGAGGGAAGACACTCAGCCAGACCGACCAATCTTCCGGGTTGTCGTGTCGCAGACGGTCGGTGGCACTGCGGATCAACGAGGCTGCCGCCGAGGCGACCTGGACGGTCAGGTGCTGGCGGCTGGCTGCTGCGACGAGTGGGTGCACCACAACTCCGGCGTCTGCCCGGCGGTTGGGGGTTGCTCCCCACTCGAGCAAGCCCACTGAGAGCAACGCCTCGAGCCCCGCCCGGACTTCGGCCGTGCCAGGCCTGCCGAGACACTCGCTCAGCGTGTTCAGGTCCATCAGCGGAGACCCGATTTCCACCGAGGGGGCGAAGCATGACAGCACCCTGAGAAGCCGGCGGGCTTGCGCTCTGCCCTGGGCCGCCAAGGCGTCCAGGGACACTTCCCACGTTTGGGTCACCTCCGATCGGGGCTCACTACCCGCGCTGAGCAGGGCCGGAAAGCGATCGTTGAGTCCTTCCAGGTACGAGGTGAAAGAGCGCTCGGCGGCAAACGGCGAACCCAAATACACTCCCGCCTGACGCAAACCGAGGGGCAGGCCCCCAAGGCGTTGTGACAACGCACCTGCTTCCGCCGCTGTGCCGGCCCACGGCACCAGGTCGAGAAGCACGCGGGCACCGGTTGCGGCATCCAGGCATCCCAGTGGGTGAACATCGGCGTGCCGACCCCAGACCCTTCGCTCCACAACCCGGCTCGTCACGACGATCAGCCCGGCACGAGTCGGACGAATCCATCCGCTGCCGTCGCCCACGGCAGTGTCCCCGAGCGCGATGACGTCCATGTCGTCCGCGTTGTCGAAGACGAGGAGCCACCCGCTCTCCGCCTCCAGACGTTCCCAGAGAACATCGGCCGGATCGCGAGCCCCTGCTCGTGCTTCCTCCACGTGGTTCGGAGAAGCACCCAATGCGACGGCCAGTCCGAGGAGCGAGCCCATCAGGGATGCCTTCTCCGTGGCCGATACCCACCACACTCTGGCCCCTTGACCCTCCGCACGATCGGCCAGCGCAAGGGCAACTGTTGTCTTTCCCGTACCTCCGAGGCCGGCCAACACCTGAAACCGGCCATCGGGCGCGGAGAGCCGGTGGTTCAGCCGGGCCAGTAGCTCCTCCCGGCCATGCACTTCCCCAAGTCGGCCGGTTGGGGCACAGAGTGTGCTTGCGGGTCGGACAGGGGTGACGTTTCGGGGAGGGGAATCGTCCGAAGCCGGTATCCGTCGGTCCTCGTCGGTGCCGTTCCCATGAACTCGGCCGGATTCCCCCTCGAGCGCCGGAGTTGGCGATTGCCGCATCTGCACCACCGCCACCAGCACGCTCGCTACGCCCGTGAGAGTGCCAATCAGGGTGAGCGCCATGCCCAGGTCCATGACGGAACTCTAGAGGCTCGGACGCTTCTCGTTCGCACTACGCAGCGCCTTCAGCACGGTCTGTAACTCTAATTGGCCACAGCTCCACACCGCAAACGCCGTAATGGCCCCTCGCAGTCAGCGCCCATTTTGTGGCGGGTTTCCGGATCGCACCCACGCTCAGCGCCATGCTGAGGGGCGCCCTGTGAAGCGTCCGTCGGGAACGGGCGCGCCGGCCGGGCCAGGCACAGAGGTCGGCCAACTACTGGTGGGCCGCTGCCTGTCAAGATGCCGTCGAACCGGCCACCCGGCACCGCCTGCCTGGCCGGCGGAGTTGGTACGTATGTGCTGGCCTATGCGCCGTAGACAACTCCCGGCATCCTGCCCTCAACACCGATCGAGCTCGGCCATGTCCGGAACAGGCAAGCCGGCCCCGACTGACGGCGGCGTCGATCCTGTCGGGCCGGCACGAGGTCCGAAGACGAAAGACTTCCACCAGAACCGGTCACCACCCGCGCCGACCACCTCCTCTCCCCGACACTGCTGCGGTGGGAGCACACCGACGGCGCTGCTCCCCATCTCGCAGTCAGGAGGCTCGGTGCTGGTCACTCCGTTACCGGTCAACGCGTTCCTCAGACACCTGCTGTCCGCCTCCGCTACGAGCGGCTACCTGGGTACCGTGCTGTTGCTGGCCCGCACGGCCGACGCCCGCACCCAGCACGACGAGCTCAACCATGACTGGACGAGCGTGCACGATGTGACCGGTGCGTCGCTGGCGGTGCTGTGCCCCATAGCGCCTCCGGACCACGATGGGCCGCTTACGGGCGGCGGTGTCCAGCACCCTTGGAGGCCGCAGGCCGCGGGCGTCGCGGGCATGACGCTGAACCTGCCCTCGTTACGGGACGACGCGACCTTCGAAACCGCGTTCTGGAGATCCCTGGAGCAGGGGGACGCGTATGGCGAATTCGGTCAAGCGGCAGGGAGCAGACCGCACTCCAGCGACGTACACGAAAGGGGGTGGACACGGGCGACCACCAGCGCGGCGGCATTCTTCGGAATCCACGAGTCACTCCTGCCCTGCCTTCTCGTGCTGAGCATGCGGGAGCGGCACGGCACGCTTCTCGCCGTGGAGGAATCCCTTTCGGTCTACCGCCTGTTCAGGCAGCTCATCGTGCACATGGGCCCCGCGCCAGCCCAACTCGCCGAGCTTCTTTGGGAGCAGAGAACAGTCGACTGGAGACTGAGCAGGCTGACGCAGGACCGAGTGCGCTACCAGAACGCCGTCAGCTACGTGCCCATCGAATGGCCCGTGCAGATCGATGCCCTCGGGCGGCACCTTGGCGCTGTGGAGCACCTGGCCCCCGATCTGATCGCGGACTGCCGCGGCCGGCTCGCCGCCATCAGGGACACCGGGGAATCGGATCGGGGCCTCGCCGAGAAGCTGCGCCAGGTGATCGACGTACTGCCCCCGGAGTCGGAACTGGACCGGCAGAACATTCGGAGTGGTATTCGCAGACGTCTGCGACGCGTCATTTCCAAACTCGACAACGGACCTCCCGGCGAAGGCCGCCCAGCGATCACCCGGCCGGCGGGCCTCGAGGAGATTCCGCGACTGCGCGCCAGGCTGGCCGAACTCAGCGACGAGATAACACCGTTGAGACAGCTGGTGGACGAGTTGAGTCTCTCGGACGCCGTACTCCGTGTGGGGCAGGATCTGTTGGACCCTCTGGAGACACAGCCTCTGAACCCCCCACGCTCTCTCCACGACTGGTCATTCACCTACCTGAAACGCCGCGAAGGCCGGACACGTCCGATGACCATGAGCCGCGCCTGACCGGCCGCGGAAGGCGGGTTGATGGCAACGCCGGAAAGCAACGGCAGGCAGGTCCTCGTCGCACTGCTGGAGGATCAGCTCAGCGAGGAACGCAAGATCAAGGAATCACTCATCCAGCGCGGCAATGCGGTGGTGAGCAGCAGCGGTGTGCTGGTCGCGCTCGCCCTGGGAGCCGCCTCGGTCAGCGGCCGGGACTCCAAAGGCCACGTGCCTGCATCCGTTGCGGCCCTGACCATCGCCGCACTCGCCCTGTTCGTCGCCGCCGCCGTCACAGCACTGAGCGTGAACATCCCGCGCCGCCACTCCACCCTGAGTACGCGATGGTTGCGGGAAGCCTGGGACAACCCCGGTCCCGATCCTTTCTCGGCATCGCACAGTGCCCGGCTGGACCTGCTCGACAGCCTGCGCGGCGCGAACCGCTCCGCTGCACGGCTGCTCCTCTGCTCGCTCGTCCTGGAAGTGGCCGCAGTCTCCATGCTGTCTCTCGCCGTGGCGGCCACCTTGGTCCGGGCGGGCATCTGACGATATGCGGACCTGATACGGACCTGCCGGGCGCGGTCGGTTCTTCAGCGCTCCAGAGCGTCGGCGACGGCGAAGTCGTTGAGCACCGAGGTGCACCAGGCGAAGTGCTCGTCACCGCCGCCGGGAGTCGTCGACGGCTCCCGGTTTCGGTGCGGACGAGGGGCTCGGCGACCCGGAGGTCGCTCAGCCGGCGGCAGCGCCGAACCACTGTGTGAGCCGGCCGAGGAGATCCTGCTGATCTTCACCTACCCATGCCACGTGGCCGTCCGGCCGCAGCAGTACCGCGGGCACGTCCAGGTCCTCGCTGACGTCGACGACGTGGTCGACCCGATCCGCCCAGCCCTCCACCGAGAGCCGGCCGGTCTGGTCGAGCAGCAGCCCGCGGCCGCCATGCATCAGCTCGTAGAGGCGCCCCCGCTTCAGCTCCACGTCCCGCATCCGCCGGCCGAGCAGTTCATGGCCCTCGCCGAAGTCGTAGCGGACGTCGACCGCGGTGATCATCTCGGTCACGTAGCGGTTCACCTCCTCGAAGTCCATCAGCTTCGAGAACAACTCCCGCAGCGCGGTCGCACCCGGATCGGTCCCCAGCAGCGTGATCTGCGCGCGGGTGTTGTCCAGCACGCCGGCGCCCACCGGGTGCCGTTCGGCGTGGTAGCTGTCCAGCAGCCCTTCCGGTGCCCAGCCGTTGACCGCGGCGGCCAGCTTCCAGCCGAGGTTGAACGCGTCCTGGACGCCGAGGTTGAGCCCCTGCCCGCCGGTCGGCGGGTGGATGTGCGCCGCGTCGCCGGCCAGCAGCACCCGGCCGACCCGGTAGCGCTCGGCCTGCCGGGTGGCGTCGCCGAACCGGGACAGCCAGCGCGGCGAGTGCACGCCGAAGTCGGTGCCGGCGAACGCCCGCAACTGCTGCTTGAACTCCTCGAGGGTCGGCGCGGTCGCACGGTCCTCGGCCACCCCGTCGGCGGGGACGACAACGCGGCACACCCCGTCCTCATTGGGGGCGACGCCGAACCGCAGTTGGGTCTTGCGGACTTCCTCGACGACGGCGGCAATCGTCGCCGGATCCTCGGTCACCTCCATTTCACCCAGCAGCGTCTCGACCTTGGCGGGCTCGCCGGGGAAACCGACGCCGAGCAGCTTGCGCACCGCACTGCGGCCGCCGTCGCACCCGACGAGGTAGCGCGAGCGCAGGTGCGTGCCTCCCCCTCCCCCGGCGGCTACGCCCCCATTGCCGGAGGTGCCCCCACTGGCAAGCTCGACGGTCACCCCGTCCTCGTCCTGGCTCAGTCCGACAACTTCGCAGCCGCGCCGGATCTCGGCACCGAGTTCGACGGCGCGCTCGTTGAGCAGCCGCTCGGTGACCGGCTGCGGGGTGGCGACGCCGTACGGGTGCGCCGTGTCCAACCGGTCCGGCCACGGCTTGACGATGCCGCCGAAGAGACCGCCGACCTGGAACTTCTCACTGACCGCGAGGAACCGGTCCAGCAGGCCGCGCTGCTCCATCATCTCGACGCTGCGCGCGTGCAGGCCCTGCCCGCGGGACTGCTCGGACCGCTCGGTCAACTTCTCCAGCACGACCACGTGCACGCCGGCCAGCCGCAACTCGCCGGCCAGCATCAAGCCGGTCGGTCCGCCGCCGGCAATGATCACGTCAATCACGAAGACTCCATTTCCGCAGGATCTGGCTTCGGCCGACGATTCTGCGGCACGACCCGGGTCTTGCCACAAGCCCCCCGGTGCGCTATACGTTGAGAGTGGCAAGGAGTGGGTAACCTCCTTGCCTTTGCCTTTTGTCGTCCGCCGTGGACGGACACCCCCCTCGCGAAGCGGTGATGCGCCGCGTACGGCGGTACGTCGGCCCAGGAGGGTCTCCCATGGGCGTACAGATGCAGCCGCGGAACGATGAATTCACGAACCCATGGACTGTTGGGAAGTCCCATCATCGGGGCAGCTTGCCGGTGCGCTCGGGGTGCGCGGTGGTGAGGTAGGGCATGGCGGCGCCGTCGCTGAGCCCGAAGAGCCGCATCAGGTGGAGAGGCGGTGAGTTTGGGTGCCGTGGCGGCACCGCCGCTGTCCTTGGTGACCAGCACGTCGATGCGGTGATCGCGCGGCAGCCCGGTTTCGTCCGCGGTCGTGAACGGGCCGCGGGCGAGAAGGACTTGGGTGCGGCGCGGCGGCGGCTCTGGGGACATCACTGAACCGCACGAGGAAGTCCCATGCGTCCAAGTGGGCGAAGGCCGCGAGGCCGAGGCGACCGTGCTGCGTCACCTGCGGGGCACCGGTCGGCGATCGCGACCGCCAGCGCTGCTGCCGCTGCTGGCGCCGGATGCGGGAGCAGGCAGCGAAGGCGCCATGTCCGGCCTGCAGCAAGGACCGTGTACTCCAACAGGACCGGCCGGTGCATCCCCTGCTCGCGGGTCTGCGAACAGTGCGGCCATGCGGTCCGCGCAGCCCAGATGCGTTTGTGCCGGCCCGTCGATTCGCCGGGCTCCCGGACCGGAGCGCGGCTCACGTGGACAGCGACCTGAGGGCGCGCAGGTCGGCGGCGGTCGGATACCGCCAGACGAGGTAGCCGAGGGGGACCCCCGTTCGGTCGGCCAGCCACTCGTGGTTGAGCTCGGTGGCGCCGGCCTGCTGGGCGGCATCAACCAACAGCCGGGTGCGGCGGGTGTCTCGGTCCGATGCGATGACGCGATGGTCGCGGGGCGTCTTACGCCGAGGGCCGTTCCAGCGCCGATACCTAGTGCTTCGGAACTTCATGCCGGGGAGTCAAGCGCGCCGCTGTTGCTCTGGGGTCACTCTCTGGTTGCGCGTCCTTTGCGCTGGCCTTGGCGCTTCGGGGGGATCCGGGGGGAGGAGAGGAGTGCACGCCGTGGCCCTTTGTCGACGTCCGCAGGCGCGCCGGCAGGGATGCGCATCGCAGCACCGCAACGGCGTAATCCAGACGTCACCGCCGGCTGGTTCGCCCGCAATGGGGATCCGTCGCACTAGTCCTTGACCCACCCGTTCACGCCGTGCGGCAGGAGCAGACAAGATGGACTCGACCTTGACCAGCACCGTCCTCCGCGTGCCGTTTGCTGCGCGACTGAGGCTCCGTCGATATTCGGACAGATCAGCGCCCAGGCAGGTGGGGCTCATCGAGGGACGGGTCGAGCATGGCGACCGGCGGGGCCGCGAGCTCGGCTTCCCCACAGCCAACATCGTGCTCGGCGACGAGAGCGCGAGCGACGGTGTATGGGCTGGGCTCGTGCAGCTGCCCGACGGCAACACGTACGGCGCAGCCGTGTCGGTCGGCCGGAGGGCCACCTTCTACGGTCGCGACGGGATCCGCCTCCTCGAAGCACACCTGTTGGACTTCTCCGGCGACCTCTACGGTCAGTGGCTGCGGGTCTGTCTCGACCACAGGATTCGACCGCAGCGCCGCTTCTCCGACGTCGAGGCGCTGGTGAAGCAGATGCACCAGGACATCGCCGACGCCCGGCTCTGGCTGAATTCGAACGCCCGCCCGCGAGTCTCCGACGGCATTGCCGACCAGCCCTGAGGGGCGACCTGCTGTCCCGAGGCCAACCGATGGCGCAATATGTACGTCGCATCTGAGGACGATTGAGGCAACACTCCCGTGCTTCCATGATCAGGCTGGATGGCCGCCGCTTCGAAGGGGGTTTCCTCGTGCAGATGATCTGTTGCCTCGTCACGCCGCAGAACCGTGACGGTCGGCGGTGACGACCCACCCTGTCGGGCCGGTGCGCCCGGAGACGCTGTACCAACGGCAGCGCCAGACTCCGGACCGGCTGAACAACTCGATGCGCAGGGCCTACGACCTCCTACGTTCCTCCCTCCAGAGCAGCTGCGAGGGCCAGTACCTGGTCGAGGCGGAGCTGACCGGCGCCCTGTCGGCGAGCCGCAACACGGTGCGCGCGGTCCTGCAGCTCCTGGCCAAGGACGGTCTGGTCACGCGCAGCCCGAAGCGGGGGACGCGCTCTGCCCGCGTGACGACCTTGCGGATCAACCACATCGCCCCCGTCGAGGCGTTCGGCGGCGAGAGGGCCATCCACACCCAGCTCCGTGCCCTGGAGTACCAGACCCTGGGTTGCCCGGGCCTGGTGCGTGAGCGACTGCAGCTCGTGGGGGACTGGACCGTGCTCATGATGGAATCGCTCCTCCTCCAGCACGAGATGGTGCTGGGCATCTCGGTGAGCTACGTCGCGCTGAGCCCCGAGGAGTCCCGAGGCGTCGTTGTCGACGAACCGGACGCGATCTTGTTCCTGGAGAAGCACTTTGACGTCAGGATCCGCGGAAGCAAGTCGACGACGATCGGTGCGATCGCAGCCGACGAGCAGTCCGCGTGGTTGGTGGGTGTGGAGGTCGGAGCGCCCATGCTCTTCTTGGAGGACGTCCTGGAGGACGAGCAGGGCCAGCCCAGGGCGCTGTCGCAGTTCCGGCTGCGGAGCGACCTGATCGCCTTCCAGACCCACGCCGTCCGATCGACCTGACACACGCCGATCAGCCTGCCGGAGGACAGCCCACGACCTCACCCCCCGGCAGCCCGCCGACCGTTGCGGCCTGGCCCGACCGGGCGTCGTGACCAGCCTTTCACTCGTGGCTGTGGGCGGCACTCGTCACCATCGCCGCCCACAGCGCCGCATAGTGGCCTCCCAGCTTGAGGAGCTCGTCGTGGGAGCCGTCCTCGGCGATGAGCCCGTTGTCCACGACCAGGATGCGCTGGGAGGCTCGTGCCGTCTGGAGCCGATGCGCGATCAGCAGCGTCGTACGTCCCCTCGCGGCCAGTCCCATCGCTCGCTGGACACGTGCCTCGGTGGCGAGGTCCAGGTTGGCCGTCGCCTCGTCGAGCAGCAGGATCGCGGGGTCGACGAGGAGTGCCCGCGCCAGGCTCAACAGCTGGCGTTGGCCGGCCGACAGAGACCGGCCCTGCTCGCTCACCGGGGTGTGGTAGCCGAGCGGCAGCTCGGCGATGAAGGCGTGTGCCCCCACTGCGCGCGCGGCCCGCTCCACGAGAAGGTCGGGCGCCTCGGGTTTCCCGTAGGCAATGTTGGAACGGATCGTCCCCGAGAAGAGGAAGGGTTCCTGGGGGACGAACCCGAGTTGGTGGCGGTAGGCCGCCAGGTCGAGCTGCTTGATCGGGATGCCGTCGAGGCTCACGGTGCCCGCGGAGGCGTCGTAGAACCGGGCCACCAGCTTGACCAGGGTCGACTTGCCTGCACCGGTGGTGCCGACCAGAGCGACGACCTGCCCGGGCGGGATCTCGAGGCTCACGTCGTCCATCGCGACCAGGCCTGTGCTCTCGTAGGCGAACGTCACGTGGTCCAGGGAGATCCTGCCGGACAGGCGCCCCGGGACGACGGGGTCCTCGGCGAGCGGGGTGCCCGTCGGCGTCTGCAGGAGCTCTCGCAGCTGGACGACCGCGACCTTCGCCTGTAGCCATTGGTCGAAGACGAGGGACAGCTGCTGGATCGGCGTGAAGAACTGGTCGAGGTAGAGCAGAAACGCAATCAGCAGCCCGTAGGACAGGTCACCCTCGATGACACGCGGGGCGCCGACCGCGAGCGCGATGGCCTTGGCGACGGTGCTCAGCAGCTGGAGCAGCGGGAAGAACCGGGCGATCAGCTCGGCCGAGCGAATCCGGGCCTCGCAGTAGGAGTCGGCAAGCGTCGCGAACCGCGCTCCGTTCGCCTGCTGCCGGCAGTAGGCCTGGCTGACCGCGACGCCGGCGAGGCTCTCCTGCATGTTGGCGTAGAGCACCGACACCCGGTGGCGCGCGGTCAGGTATGTCTTCCCCGAAGCGGAGCGGAACCACAGTGTCGTGACCACCAGGATCGGCAGCACCGCCGAGACGGCGAGGGCGAGCTGGACGTCGAAGATGACGAGGGCAACGGCGATACCGGCGCACGACAGCAGACTCACCATCGCGGTCAGCAGTCCCTGCTGCAACAGCTGGGCGAAGGCCTCGACGTCGGAGGTCATCCGGGTCATGATCGTGCCGGCCATGTGCTGCTCGTAGTAGTTGAGCGAGAGTCGTTGAAGGTGCGCGAGCGTACGCACCCGCAGCCCGAACAGCATGCGCTCGGCCGTGCGCTGGGCGGAGTAGATCATCACCCTGCTGTTGACCCAGATGACGCCTTGGATGGCCAGGAGGACAACACAGACCCAGGCCAGCGCCTGTCGGGATTGCTGGAGGACGCCGTGGTCGATGCCGAACTTGATCAGCACGGGCGTCGCGATCCACGACACGGCGTCGACGACCACCATGACCGAGACCAGCAACAGCGGCTTGGTGAAGGACCGGAAGACGCTCCCGATGGAGAACTGGTCGTGTGGCGCGACTGCCTCTGCGAGGTCGATGTCGGGCTCGCCGCGCAGCTCGGGAAGGCGTTCCACGGCCTGGAGCAGCGTGGGCGACACCGTGGCCAAACCGGCGAGGGTCGAGGTGTCGCCACTCATGCCGGGGCCGTGCGAGCCGGACGCCGCCCGCGTGGCGGCTTCGCTGGTGTGGCTGCTGATCTTGGGCGCGCCCAGCCGTGACACGTCCTCCGGCCAGGCGGCGGGGTCCAGCTCGGTGACCGGTTCCTCAGGCCCTGCCTCGAAGTCCGCGTCGGGTCCGGTCAGGAGCTCACGGAAGAGCCGGGATCTCTCGAGCAGCTCTTCGGTGGTCCCGACGTCGACGATCCGGCCGTGGTCGAGCACGATGACCCGATCCGCCAGAAGAAGGGTCGAGTGCCGGTGGGCGATCAGCACGGTCGTCCGATGGGCGAGGACCTCCCCCAGCAAGCGGTGGATGGCGTGCTCCGTCCGCGCGTCGATGGCCGACGTGGCGTCGTCAAGGATCAGCACCTGGGGGTTGGTCAGCGCCGCTCGGGCGAGTGCGAGTCGTTGCCGTTGCCCGCCGGACAGGGTGAAGCCGCGTTCGCCCACGACGGTGTCGTAGCCGTCGGGGAGCCCGGCGATGAAGCCGTGCGCATGGGCTGCCACCGCCGCGTGCTCCACCTCGTCGGTGGTGGCCGTCGGCCTGCCGAACGCGATGTTGTCGCGGATCGTCGTCGAGAAGAGGAAGCCTTCCTCGAACACCATCCCGACCGCGGCACGCAGCGAGGTCAGGCTGTACTCGCGGATGTCGCGGCCGTCGATGCGCACCACTCCCGACGTGGGGTCGTGGAACCGGGCGATGAGGTGGGCCAGGGTTGACTTCCCCGAACCCGAGGCCCCCACGATGGCGATCCGCTCCCCCGGGTTCACCCGCACCGAGATGTCGTGCAACACCAAGTCGCCACCGGGGTAACGGAAGTCGACATGGTCGAGTTCGAGGAGGCCTGCGGGGTTCTCCAGCCGGACAGCGTGGGGACGCTCCTGCACGCGTGATTGCGTCGACAGCAGCTCGACGACCCGCTGGGCGCCGGCTCGCGCCTGCTGGCTGGTGGCCATCAGGCCGGACAGGAAGCGCACCGGGGCAACCAGTTGCAGGACGTAGCTGGAGAAGGCGAGGAACACGCCGAGTGAGACCTGGTCCTCCATGACAAGCCAGCCCCCGAAGCCGAGGATGGCCAGCTGGGTGAGACCGGGGATGGCGTCCAGGCCGGCGCCGAACACCGCGTTGATCCTCGCGGTGCGGAGCCGGGACTGGAAAAGCTTGCGCGCCTCGTCGTTGAGCGACGCCTGCTCCTGCTCCTCCTGGCCGAAAGCCTTGACGACCCGGACTCCGGTGACCGCCTCCTCCACGACCCCGGCCACGCTGCCCTGGAACCGCTGGTCCATCCAGCTCGCGGGGAACGACCGGCTACGGAACCTCATGGCCACACCGAGGAACACGGGTACGGCCACCAGCATCACTGCTGCCAGCAGGGGGGAGAGGTAGACCATCACGGCCAGCGACACGATGAGCAAGGTGATGTTGCCGTACGCCAGGCCCATCTGCTGGAGGAACATCTGGATCAGCGTGAGGTCCGATGTCGCCCGGGACATCACGTCCCCGACGCGCAGCTCGTCGCGTCGCGAGGCGTCCAGGTACTGCATGTGCCGGTGCAACTTGATCTGGAGGTCCCGCTGGACGCGCACGGCGGCTCTCCCGCCGATCGTGCGGCGCAGGTAGTTCGCCACGAAACCGGTGAGTCCGGCGACGAGCAGGAGCACGATCCAGCCGGCTCGGGAACGCCTCTCGGAGAGGATCGTGTCGTCGAGAACGACCTGCTGGATCAGCGGGATGAGGCCCATCAGGCCCATCGCGACGACGGCGCATCCGACGCCGAGCCAGATACGCAAGCGCTCCCGCCGGTCGAGCACGGGTGCCAGCAGTTGGAGGGTCCCGCGCGTGTACACCGGACGGTACTGGGTGGCCACCTCCACGTCGGGCTCGAGGGAGTCTGCATCGCGGATGTCGGGTGGAGTGGTCATGGGCACATGAGAAGGGGCGCGGATTTCCGCGCCCCTTCTCATGCGTTGCCGGCCGATTGCGCCTCAGACGGCGATCCGCGGATCTGCTGCGGCTTGGAGGACGTCGACGACGATGTTGGCCACCACGTAGAGGAGGCCGACGACCAGCGTGATTCCGGCGATGGTGTTGAAGTCTCCCTTGCCGATCGACTGTGAGATGTACAGGCCGATCCCGGGTCTGGCAAAGATCGCCTCGACCAGGATGCAGTTCCCGATCATCCCGGCGAGCTGCAGTCCCATCAATGCGAGCACCGGGCCGAGGGCGTTGCGGAGTGCGTGCTTGATGAGGATCTGATTCCCGCTCAGGCCCTTGGCCCTGGCGGTACGGGTGTACTCCGCTCGGAGGGTGCCCTCCAGGCTGCTTCTCAGGACGCGACCAACGGCCACCGCAGGTGCGATCGCGATGCACAACGCCGGGAGGATGAGATGTGTCAGGCCGTCGAGGAACAGGCCCGGCCGACCCGCTACCAGGCTGTCCACCAGGAGGAAGCCGGTGGGGCCCGACGGCGCGTCGTACGCCGATGTCTGGCCGGTGACCGGCAGAAGGTCGAGCCAGCGGTAGAAGACCAGCATCGCGATCAGGCAGGCCAGGAACACGGGCACCGACGCGCCAGAGATCATCACCACCCGCAGCACCCCCGATCCGCGCCACCGCTGCGCCGTGGCCAGCCCCAGGAAGAACCCGATCACGGCGATCAGCACGAGTGCCATGAACACGAGCTCCAGCGTGACCGGCAGGAACTTCACGATGTCCGACGCGACGAGCGAGCGCGTCACCGTCGAGGTCCCGAGGTCACCCTGCACTGCATTCCCCAGGTAATGGAAGAACTGCACCGGCACCGGCTTGTCGAGTCCCAGTTGCCGGCGGGCGGCTTCGTACACCTCCGGCGGTGCCTTCTCCCCGACCAGGGCCACGACGGGGTCGACCGGCGCCACCTTCTGCAGGACGAAGACCAGCAGGACCAGTGCGATCAGGACGGGAAGCGCTCCAAGCAACCGACGCCCCAAGGTCATCAGCATGATGTCACCTCACGTTGGCCTGTCCGGTCAGCGGTCACGGATGCGGTCCCTGAGTGCGTCGCCGGCGAAGTTGCTCACAATGGCGATCAGGGCGACGGCTGCAGCAGGGAACACGGGGATCCACCACGCACTGAAGATGTTGGTCATGCCTTGGGCACTCATGGCCCCCAGTTCCGGCGCGGGTTGTGGCGCACCCAGACCGAGGAACGAGAGGCTCGAGAGCATCAACACCAGCGCTGACACGTCCAGGCTCGCAGTGACGATGGTGACCGGGATGGCTCCGGGCAGCAGGTGTCTGGTGAGCCGGCGGACCGGTCCGGCCCCCGAGATCCTGGCCGCCTCCATGTGGGGAGAGGCCCGCAGCTTGCGTACCTCGGCGCGGATGATGCGCGTGTACAACGGCCACCACACGATCGAGATGCCGACGAGGGTGTGGAAGTAGGACGGGCCGAGGGCCGCGACCACCGCGACCGCCAGGATCGGCCCGGGCAGCGCCAGGAACACGTCGGTGATCCGCATCAGGATGTTGTCGACGATGCCGCCGACAGCCCCGGCGACGAGACCGACCAGCCCACCGAAGACGACACCGGAGGCGACGACCGCCAGGGCGCCCCACCAGCTCGTGGACATGCCGACGAGAACGCGACTGAGCACGTCACGTCCCACCGTGTCGGTCCCGAGAAGAAAGCCGGATCCGGGCGCGGACATCGGTGCCCCGGCCGGCACCAGGGGGTCGTAGGGCGCGATGGCTTCCGCGAAGATCGCGATGAAGAACATCGCCGCCAGCGCGGCGAAGGCGACCCAGCCGGCCACCGGCGTGCCGTGGAAATACTGTCTGAGGCCTTGACCGAATCTGGTCCCGACCGGGACCAGATCTTTGGCGACGTAGGGCTCAGCAATGGCCATGACTCCTCCTCATCCTGCTCGTCCTCGACCCTGCGGTCACGGGCTCCTGATGGGATCCATCGGGAACAAGTGCACCTCTCGGTGGTGGCATTGACAGTGCAATCACGTTGCTGGTTCATTGCGCGCGTATCGCGCGCGTTTCACGCAGGGGACTCGATCCGGCCAGCACTGCCGCGCACAGCAGGACGAGCCCTCCGCCGACCACGCACCCCGTCGCCCCCAGCACCCCGAAGAGCATGCTGACGCTGCCCGAGCCGCTGAACGAGCCCACCCCGCAGGCGATCCGGTAGGTGGCCACGGCGATCGACGGGTCCGGGCTGGTGGCGACGACCAGCACCGGTGGTGCTGCCAGAGCGACTCCGTCGACGAGTCCGAACAGCACAGCCGCTGCGAGGAAACCACCGAGCGAATGTGCGGCCAGAAGCGCGCCCAGGGCGATGACACCGAGCCCGAACGCCCACACGAGCGCTCGAGCAGGGGGGACCTTCTCGAACAGCGTGCCCGAGGTGCCGAGAACCACGATCTCCACCATGGAGAGCACGCCCAGGGAGATTCCGATGCCGGCGGCGGTGAGACCCGCTGCGTCCCCGATCAGCGGGAAAGCGGTGTTTTCGATCCCACTGCGCAGGTAGTTGCCGAAGAGCCCCAGCGCGAGTGCGACGCGGACTGCTCGGCGGACCCCGAGTCGGGGCAGACCGATACGGGGTCTGCCGAGCTCGTCCGGGGCCGGCAGGCGCGGTAGCAGCAGGACCACCAGCGCGCCCGCCGCCAGGCCCGCTCCGCAGCAGAGTGCGAAGGCGAGCCGGTAGCCATCGACCCCCGCGAGCTGTGTGGCCAGGATGCCGCCGACCGGGGCGCCGACGGAACCGCCGAGCATCTGCAGGCTCGCGTTCGAGCCGAGGGCGCGGTGCGGGCGAGCGCGCATCCGGACCGTCACCTGCAGCGCCGCGCCGGCTACCACCGCGCTGGCTGTGCCCTGGACGACCCGGGCGGCGATCAGCTCCGGCGCGCGGTCAGCCAGCCCGTAGCAGGCCTCGCTGACCGCGAAGAGCACCATCCCGACCACGGCCGTTGAACGAGCGTCGATCCGGGTGACGACCCGGGTTCCCAGGACATCGACCAGGATCAGCCCGGCCGCGGAGCTCACGATGAAGACTGTGACGAGGACCGGGCCGAGTCCCAGCTTGATCGCGTAGAGCAGCTCGATCGGCGCGGTCATGGCCATGACGAACCCGACCAGGATCATCGTCAGCGAATGCCCGGCCGACTCCCGGAACCGGGCAAGCGCGCTGTCGGCTGCGCACGCCGGCACAGTCAACGCCGGCTGCGGGACGTGTGTGGCGTGGTCAACGCCCGCCTCGATCAGAACTCACGGAGGGTCTCGCGCAGGGTGGACTGGGTGTACTCGGTGCGCGTGTACCCGAGGCGCTGCAGCGCGGGCATCAGGCCGTCACAGATGGCGTTGATGTAGTTGCGGGACAGGTCCCAGCCGGGCTTGCTGATCAGGAAACCGTCACCGCCGACCTCCTCCATCGCCTCGCCCATCTTCTTGGCGACCTGCTCCGGAGTGCCCACCAGCTCCAGACCCCGCTTGGCGCGGTGCAGCACCAACTCGCGCAGGGTCTTGGGGCCGGGGGTCCCGTCGCCCCGCATGAAGTACTCCAGGGATCCACGTTCGCCGTTGGTGGTCAGGCCCTCGGGGAGCGGCTCGTCCAGATCGAACTGCTTGAAGTCGATCTCGGTGTTGGACGAGATGTTCACCAGTGACTTCTCGATGTACGACGGGTGGTTGAGAACCCGTTCGACCTCGGCGCGGGCTTCGGCTTCGGTGGCGGCGATGGTGGGGGAAACGACGAAGAGGAGCTTGATCTCGTCGGGGT
The DNA here is from genome assembly GCF_035918095.1 of Streptomyces sp. NBC_01750. Lineage (NCBI taxonomy): Bacteria > Bacillati > Actinomycetota > Actinomycetes > Kitasatosporales > Streptomycetaceae > Streptomyces > Streptomyces sp. NBC_01750. Next base: position 8,524,516 of record NZ_CP109137.1, on the reverse strand, counting down.
TGCGGCCGGCTGCTTCGGCGCGGGCGCGGATGTCGTCGCGGTATTCCTTCATGCCTTCGATGCCGGTGCCGACCGCGATGATCGCGTCGGCGGCGCCGGCGGCGAAGGCACGGCCGCGAGGCGAGGCTCCTGCCTGGAGGAACGCTGGACGGTGTTGGGGTGAGGGCACGGTGTTGAGGGGGCCGCGGGACTTGAAGTACTTGCCGTCGAAGTCGATGGTGCGGACCTTGCGGTGGTCGGCGTAGGTGTGGGTCTCCCGGTCCATGACGACCGCGTCGGCTTCCCAGGAGTCCCACAGCTGGTTGACCACGTCGAAGTACTCCTCGGCGACGTTGTAGCGCTCGTCGTGCTCGGGAAGACCATCGAGACCGAAGTTCTGGGCAGCGCGGTCCTCGGCAGAGGAGACGATGTTCCAGCCGAACCGGCCTTGGGCGATCGAGTCGACGGTGGAGCAGGCGCGGGCCAGCAGGTACGGCGGGTAGAACGATGTCGACATCGTCGCCACCACGCCCATCCTGGACGTGTTGGCAGCAACAAGAACGGCCAGCGGGACCGGGTCCTGCTTGGGCGCGAACGCCGAGTGCTTCAACGCTCCTTCCATGGTGCCGCCGTATGCGTCGGCCACCATGACGGTGTCCTCGATCATGATCAGGTCGAAGCGGGCCCGCTCCATCGACCGGGCCATGTCGACGTAGAACGTGCCGTTGGCCCAGTCCTTCACGTCCGGGGAAGCCCACTCGCTGTCCCAGTCCGGCGGGATGAAGTTCATGAACCAACCCATGTGGAACTTCTTCGGCATGATGTCTCCTACTCGGTCGTGGCGCGGTGTTCTCTCGGAAGTCCTGGGATGTCTGCAGTGGGTTCAGAACTCGCGGAGCGTGTCGCGCAGCGTGTCCTCGGTGTACTCGGTGCGGGTCAGCCCACGTCGTTGGAGCTCGGGGACGAGGCCGTCGCAGATCTCGGTGATGTACCGGCGCGTCAGTCCCCTGCGGTGGATGAGGAAGCCGTCGCCGCCGACCTGCTCCATCACGGTTTGCATCTGGTCGGCGACCTGTCCGGGAGTCCCAATGAACTCCAGGCCGAACGAGCTCGCTGCGATCGCGAGCTGACGCAGGGTCTTGGGGCCGGGGGTGCCGTCGCCCCGCATGAAGTGCTGGAGGGATCCGCGTTCGCCGTTGGTGGTCAGGCCCTCGGGGAGCGGCTCGTCCAGGTCGAACTGCTTGAAGTCGATCTCGGTGTTGGACGAGATGCCCACGAGTGCCTTCTCCACGAACCGGTCCGACTCGCCGAAGCGTTGATGAGCGGCGATCGCTTCGGCTTCGGTGGCGGCGATGGTGGGGGAGACGACGAAGAGGAGCTTGATCTCGTCGGGGTTGCGGCCGGCTGCTTCGGCGCGGGCGCGGATGTCGTCGCGGTATTCCTTCATGCCTTCGATGCCGGTGCCGACCGCGATGATTGCGTCGGCGGCACCGGCGGCGAACGCACGCCCCCGGGGGGAGGCTCCTGCTTGGAAGAACGCGGGGCGGTGTTGGGGTGAGGGCACGGTGTTGAGGGGGCCGCGGGACTTGAAGTACTTGCCGTCGAAGTCGATGGTGCGGACCTTGCGGTGGTCGGCGTAGGTGTGGGTCTCCCGGTCCATGACGACCGCGTCGGGCTCCCAGGAGTCCCACAGCTGGTTGACCACGTCGAAGTACTCCTCGGCGACGTTGTAGCGCTCGTCGTGCTCGGGAAGACCATCGAGACCGAAGTTCTGGGCAGCGCGGTCCTCGGCAGAGGAGACGATGTTCCAGCCGAACCGGCCTCGGGCGATCGAGTCGACGGTGGAGCAGGCGCGGGCCAGCAGGTACGGCGGGTAGAACGATGTCGACATCGTCGCCACCACGCCCATCCTGGACGTGTTGGCAGCAACAAGAACAGCGAGCGGGACCGGGTCCTGCTTGGGCGCGAAGACGGCGTTCTTGAGCGACCCCTCCATCGTGCCGCCGTACGCGTCGGCCACCATGACGGTGTCCTCGATCATCATGAAGTCGAAGCAGGCCCGCTCCATCGACCGGGCCATGTCGATGTGGAACGTGCCGTCGGCCCAGTCCTTCACGTCCGGGGAGGCCCACTCGGACTGCCAGTCCGGCGGCGTGAAGTTCATGAACCAACCGAGGTGGAACATCTTCATCATGTGCGTCTGCCTGCCTCTCCTGCTGCCTCTGCTGTCTCCGCCGCGAATGACATCGCCGGGCTGTTCGGCACCGCGCCATTGCGTGCCTCGGCCCGTGGTGACCTCATGACATCCCGCGTCGATGTCACGTCGAAGGCGCCGTGATAGCGCACCCATTGCGCCGCTGCGACCGTGGTTCGCCCCTCGGATCGACGGGGTGACGCACGCCCAAGTCATCCCTCGTTCGCGCGGAGCATGGTGAGATGACACGAGGCTGCCCGACTCGCGCGGCCTTCGATGGAGTAGAGGAATGGCGCCTCGGTGGAGCATCGGTCGATCCGCTCGCGGCAGCGCGGGTGGAACGAGCAACCCGACGGCACGGAAAGCGGGCTTGCCGGCTCGCCCGGCAGTCGCACGGGCGCGGCCCCGGGGGTGGGGATCGCGGCGAGCAAGGCTTTGGTATACGGGTGCTTGGGGGAGGTGATGACATCCTCGGTCGGCCCCAGCTCGACGATCTGTCCGAGGTACATCACCGCGGTGCGGTCGGAGATGAAGCGCGCAGCGGCCAAATCATGGGTGACGAACATGACGGCCATCCCGAGCTCGCGCCGCAGGTCTTGAAGCAGGTTGAGCACGGACGCGGCCAGGGAGGCGTCCAGAGCGGAGGTGGGCTCGTCGCACAGCAGCAGCTTCGGAGGGACGATGACGGCCCTGGCGAACGCGACCCGCTGGCGCTGACCTCCCGAGAGCAGGCCCGCCTTGATGCCGGCCACGTCCGGGGGAAGCCCCACCTGGCGCAGTGCCCGGTCGACCAGCTCCCGGCGGTCTGCCCTGCTGGTCTGCTTGATCAGCCGCTCGCCCACGATCTCGCCCACCGTCAGCCAGGGTGTGAGCGAGGCACCGGCGTCCTGGAACACCATTTGGGGCCGGCCGCCGAGTCTCTCGACGGTCCCGCCGTCGGGCGCCATCAGCCCTGCGACGACACGGAGCAACGTCGACTTCCCTGACCCGGACTCGCCCACAACGGCCATCGACTCGCCGGGAGCGATCTCGAGGATCACATTACGCAGCGCGTGGAGCTGGTCCTTCTTGAGCAGCCCGCGCCTGACCGTGAACCGCTTGTCGATGCCGTTGATCCGCAGCGCGGGAGCGTCCTCGTCGACCTCCGCCATGGGTCGGAACGACGGCGCGGCGGCGAGTATCGCCTCTTGCCTCGTCGCTCCGGGCACGATGCAGGCTGCGACACCCGAGTGCGTGGACGCACGGGTCAGCACCGGCAGCGTTTCGGCGCATTCATTGGTGGCCGCCGGGCACCGGAGGGCGAAGGCGCAACCACGCGGATGTGCCCGAGGGTCCGGAGGTTCACCCGGGAGCGCCGGGATCGGCCGGCCGGTCGGCAGGTCGAGATCCAGCCGTGCGTTGAGCAGGCCCACGGTGTAGGGGTGTGACGGGGCTCGCAGGACCTCGTCCTTCTTCCCGATCTCGGCCACCCGACCGCCGTACATGACCGCGATCCGGTCCGCCACCTGGGAGGCCACGCCAATGTCGTGAGTGACGAGGACGAAGGATGTGCCGAGCTCGTCGCAGAGGTCGCGGATGAGCGCGAGGACCTGAGCCTGCACCGTCACGTCGAGTGCCGTGGTGGGCTCGTCTGCGATCACCAGGTCGGGCTTGCCGGCGACCGCCATGGCGATCATCACGCGCTGCCTGAGCCCACCCGACAGCTCGTGGGGGAACGCCTTCATCCGCCGCGCGGGGTCCGGGATCCCGACGAGGTCGAGAAGCCGGAGTGCCTCCTCCTCGGACCCGGCCGCCTCCACCACCTGGCGACCGACGCGCATCGTGGGGTTGAGCGAGGTCATGGGGTCCTGGAACACCGCGCCGAGGTGCAGCTTGCGCATGCGGCGCCGTTCCTCGTCCGACGCGGACACCATGTCGACGCCGCATACCTCGGCCTTTCCGGTGACCACGGGCATAGGGTCACCCGCGAGCAGCCCGAGGAGGGCCAGACTCATCACGCTCTTGCCCGAGCCGGACTCCCCGACGACGGCGAGGATCTCGCCGGGGTGGATGTCGAGGGTAACGCCGCGCAGCGACTGGACGGGCACCCCTCGACGCCTGAAGGTGACCGTGAGGTCCTCCACCCGAGCGCGAGTTGCGGTGAGTGGTTCGGCGAGTGCTGCGGCGCTGCCCGGATAAGTGCTGGTGCTGGTCATCGTTCATGCCTTCCTCAACCTGTTGGCGGTGAAGATGGAGGTGAGGTAGGAGTTCTGCTCCAGCCCCTCCAGGTACGTGTGCGAGTGAGGCGCCGCTACCGGCTCAGACCCGTTTGATCTTGGCCGAGTTGAAGATGTAGGGGAGGTACGAATCGAGCTCGACGCCGCTGATGCCGGAGTGGGTGACGAAGTTCTGCGGGATACGGCACAACGGGACCCACAAGGCTTCGTCTGCGATGATCTTGGTGATCCTGAGGTAGACGTCGTTGGTCTTGTCCTCGGTGCTCTTGGTGATCGCCTCGTCCATGAGCGCGTCCACCTTGGGGTTGCTGTACTGGTACGCGTTCAGGGGCTTCGCGCCGGTGCGCAGGAAGATCCGTAGCGCGGTGTCCAGGTGCAGCGCGTCACCCCCCATCGTTCCCAGGATCATGTCCGGCCGCTTGGCAGCCGGCTGGTTGCACAGGTCGAACCACTCCGCCGAGGGCATCGCCCGGATGGTGATCTTCAGCCCGGTCGGGGCGAGTTGGGCCTGGATGAGCTCGGCCATCTGCTGGGCCGGTGCGCCGTTGGACGACACCCAGGCGAAGTCGACCTTCTTGTCCGACAACGAGGCGACCTTCCTGGTCAGCGGACCGAGGTCGACCTCCGGGGCGAAGGGCGCAAGCCCGTCGGGGAACATGTTCTCCGGCCAGAAGTTCCGCTGGACCGTGGTGAGCCCCTGGAAGGACGTCTTGACGGCTGTGGCGCGGTCGATGGCGGTCATCATCGCCTGCCGCAGGGACTTGTCGCTGAACAGTCCCGCGTCAGGGTTCATGTAGAGCGACATCATCGATGCGCCGGTGGTCGTCGTGACCGAGAACTCCTTGCTCTTCCGGTACTTGAGCACGTCGGCGATGGCGAACCCATGGCTGACCAGGTCGAACGCACCCTGGTCCAATTGGAGCTTCTGGGTCGCGATCTCGGGGGTGACCTCGATCCGGATCGTCTTGAAGTAAGGCTGCTTGCCCCAGTAGCCGTCGAACCTTTCCAGGACGTAGTGGCTTGCCGGCACGAACTGCTTCATGACGTAGGGGCCGGTGCCGGCGTCGTGGGTCTTGAGCCACTTCTGGGCCAGGTCGCCGCTCGCCGCGTGCTTGGCGACCGTCGTGGGGCTGGTCGCCAGCATCTTCCACGGGCAGGCCGCGTAGTGGAGGAAGGCGTTGTTGGGCTCCTTGAGCTTGACGACGAGGGTGGTCGCATCCTTCGCCTCGGCCTTCTCGATCCCTTTCACCATGTAGGCCGGCCCCTGGTTGACCGCGGCCCGGCGCTTGAAGCTCTTCACCCACGCCTCGGCGTCGGCGGGTGTCCCGTCGTGGAATTTCACGTCCGGCTTCAGCATGAAGGTGTAAGTCAGCTGGTCGTCGGACACCGTCCAGGATTCCGCCAGCTGCGGCACTATCTCGGGAGTACCCGGCTTGTAGGTGACGAGGCCGTCGTAGCACGCGAGCATGACCTGGACGCCCTCGCCCTCGTACATGATGTCCGGGTCGGGGACCTGCATGTCCTGCAGGAACGGCATGCGCAGGGTGAGGTTGCCCGCGCCGTCCTCGGTGACCCCATCGCCACACGCCTGGAGCAGGCTCATCAGGCTGACGCTGCCGAGCGTGATGCCGCCTGCCTTGAGCAAGCTGCGACGGCTCAGCTGGATGCGCGGCTCCGGGCTGCGCTGGTCTTCGATCTTGGTGGACATGGGTCCCTCCTACGACGGGGGCTCAGGGAGCGCGTGGATAGTGCGGTGAGGAAGGAGTGGAGGCGTTCGGCCGGTCTCCACGCTGTTTGAGCAGGATCAAAGCGGCGGTGTGTGACACCGCAGCGTCGTCATCGTGGCTTTCCTATTGCGCCTGGTTCGTGACACATGAGGTCTGTGTAACGAAAGCCGCCGATGCCATGAGGGCACCCGGGAGGGCGAAAGGTACGGGCGTCACAACGGAGGCTCGGGCACGCCGTCCGTCTCGGCCGGCAGCCCCTGCGACCGAGGGGTACTCAGGCCCCGGAAGAGGGGCGCAGGGCAGTCTCCGGGGCGGCTGACAGCAGGTCACGCAGCCGCAGCACGACCGTCAGCACCGCGGCCATCCCGACCAGGGATGACAGCATCAGGGCGTTCCTCGTGCCGAGCAGCTCGGCACCCGCTCCGATCGCCACCATCCCGAGCGGCAGCGCGCCGATCGCGGTGCTGAGCACCCCGAGAGCGGCGCCGCGTTCGGTGTCGTGTGCGGACTCGATCGCGAGGAGACTCTGCATGGACCCGAACCCGGCCTGGCCCATCCCGGCCACGAACAGGGCCAGGAACGCGAGTCCGAACAGAGGCGCGGTGGAGAAGCAGAACAGGCCGAGCAGAGCAACCATCGAGCCGACCGCGAAGACCAGCCCGTGCCGGTGGATGGGCCGGGTACTCAGGACGATTCCGCAGAGGATCTGGCCGCAGCCCGCAGCGGCGCCCAGGGCGCCGGCGAGCACGGCGTCGGTGGAGAACTCATCGGCCACGAGAGGTACCAGCGGGATGTAGCCGAACATGAACAGGTTCATCGCCACGGTCACACCGAGAGTGGCCAACAGGCGCCTGCTGCGCCGGGCGAGCCCGATGCTGGTGGCGGCCTGCGCGGCGATCGACACGCGCGCATGGGGGTCGCGCGGGGTGGCGTAGCGAGGACTGGGGACCAGCCACAGCAAGGCCGCTGAGATGCAGAGCAGTACGCCCATCCCTGCGAATCCCGCCCCCATGCCGACGTGGTCGATGAGCGCACCACCACCGAGGGTGCCGAACATGGCCGACCCCGCCTGTGCAGTGGACTCGATCGTCATCGCCTGTCCGCCGAAACGCGGACCTACGGTCTCGAAGATGAGGGGGCGCTGCGCGGTCATGTTCACCAAGCCGCCGATTCCCAGCGCGAACATGAAGGGGAATGTCATCCAGATCTCGACCCGTCCGGACTGGACGAGTGCGAACATCGCGAACTCGATGGGGATCAGCACCAGTTGGACGCGACGGACGAGTTTGCGGCGATCCAGCCGGTCGCTGATCACCCCGGCCACGAAGCCACCGGCGAGCATCGGAGCGAAGATGAGCGCGCCGACAACCTGGTTGAGGATGGGCGAACCGGACAGCTGGACCAGCAGGTAACTCGTGGTGAACAGGCCACCCCACCGCGTGGTGTGCCAGATGAATGAGCTCACGCAGAGGTAGCGGTAGCCGGGGACCTGGAACAGCGCCCGCAACGAGTTCGGCGGCGCGGGATCGGCCGGGTGCGGGGTGGATGGTGCTTCGTCCGTGGTCATCCGGCGTCCACCGCCCGTTGGATTTCCGCGCGCTCGACCGGGGACCGGGGCACCGCCCAGGACGCCGAGGTCACGTCAGAACTCGAGCAGGTTGTCGCGGAACATCTCGTGGGAGTACACGGTGCGCGTCAGCCCGCGCCTCTGCAGCTCGGGCACAAGCCCGTCGCAGATCTCGCTGAGGGAGCGCCGCGTGAGGACGTCCTGGGTGATCAGGAACCCGTCGCCGCCCACCGCAGCCATGACGTCACCCATCTGGTCGGCGACCTCGGACGGCGTTCCCAACAGCTCGACGCGCTGACCGGCGCTGGTGGACGACTGTACGGCGACCTCCCGGAGAGTGCGTTCCCAGTTGTGTGCGACGAACTGCTGCAGCGAGCTCTGGTGGCCGTTGGTCACCATCAGGGACGCCAGGTCCTTGATCGGGGTGTCCAGGTCGAAGACGGAGAAGTCGATGTCCGTCGCGTAGCCCATCCCGGCGAGGCGCGTCACCGGGTTGGCTGCCGCCTCCTCCTGGGCCTCCCGTCGACGGTCCACGGCCGCCTGATGGGTCTCGCCCAGGATCGGTGAAACCAGGAACAGCACCTTCACCGAGTCCGGGTCGCGACCGTGCGCCTCGGCACGGGCTCGGACGTCGTCGCGGTACGCCTTCATCTGCTCGACCGTGGTCGCCGAGGCGATGATCGAGTCGGCGTACTTCGACGCGTAGGCCCGGCCCTTGTCCGATCCGCCCGCCTGGACGATGACAGACCTGCCCTGCGGGGAGCGAGCCGAGTTGATGGGTCCCCGCGACTTGTAGAACTCCCCATGGAAGTCGACCGGGTGCACCTTGGCCGGGTCGGCGAAGATCCCGTCCTGGTCGACCACCATTGAGCCCGGCCCCCAGGACTCCCAGAGCTTGATGACCAGCTCGGTGAACTCCTCGGCCATGTCGTAGCGGATGTCGTGATCAGGCTGGGCGTCGTGGCCGTAGTTCTGTGCCGCACGGTCCGAGCTCGCGGTGACCATGTTCCACCCGGCCCGGCCACGGGAGACATGGTCCATCGTCGACACGAGCCGTGCGAGCAGGTACGGGGGGTACTCCGTGATCGCCAGCGTCGCGACGATCCCCAGGCGTGAGGTGTTCTGGGTGAGGATCGAGGCCAGGACCGACGGGTCGAACTTGGGGACCGCGTACGCGTTCTCCACATAGAAGTCGTGCTTGCCCTGCCAGGCGTCGGGCACGAACGACGAGTCCTCGATGATGAAGTAGTCGAAGCACGCGCGCTCCAAGGAGCGCGCCATGTCGACGTAGAAGTCCGGGAGCATTCCCTCGGACTTGTGGGTGCCGATCCACTGGTCCCGCCAGCCGTGCACGCGGTAGCCGTTCATGAACCAACCCAGGTGGAACTTCTTGGCTTGCAACCCGGCCTCCCGATCTCTCCACGCGACGACGGCGTCCGGTGCTGCCGCCGGCCTTGGTACGGGAAACTAGACAGGCAGCGTGACACTGGCGGATCACGACCGTTCCGCGGCGATTGCGCCGTCCGGGCAGTTCTGCCGACGGGGTCGCAGCGGCGCAATGGAGGGTTTACTGCGCGAACCTGACCGGGAAATCCGCCGCTCCTTGACTGAGGGGGTCAGCATTCGTCTGCTGCTGTGGAGGACTAATCATGACGGTCGTTGTTGTCGGCAACCCCAAGCCGATGTCGCGTACCCGGGCTGCCGCCGAGCTGATCGCTCGCGAGCTCAGCGGGAGCGCGCCGGTTGCAGTTGTCGACGTGGTGGATCTCGGGGCCGGGCTGCTCGGATGGGGTGACCCCAAGGTGGCCGCGGCCAAGGCCACGGTGCTGGGTGCCGACTCGCTCGTGGTGGCGTCACCGACGTTCAAGGCCACGTACACGGGTCTCCTCAAGCTGTTTCTCGACCAGTTCGGGCAAGGCGAGCTCGGCGGGATCCCGACGTTTCCCGTTATGCTCGGGGCCGGACTTCAACACGCGCTCGCGCCTGAACTGACCCTGCGTCCGGTGCTCGTTGAGATCGGAGCCAGCTGTCCCGCGCCGAGCCTGTACCTGATCGACTCGGAGTACGCGACCTCGCCGGACCTGGCCAGCTGGCTCGAGTCGGCCAGGAAGTACGTCCCGGCGGTGACGCCGTGATCCGAGCATCCGACAGGCGGTTCGACGACGTCTTGCTCCGGCAGGCGTTCGGCTGCTTCCCCAGTGGCGTGACCGCCTTCTGCGGGATGCTGGACGGCGTCCCGGAGGGGATGGCCGCCAGCTCGTTCACCTCCGTCTCTCTGGATCCGGCACTGGTATCCGTCTGCGTGGCGAACACGTCCTCGACCTGGCCGCGGCTGGCCGAGGCACGTCGCCTGGGGCTGAGCGTGTTGGCCAGCGAGCACCGTTCGGTGGCGCGTTCGCTCGCATCGAAGAACGGTCACCGCTTCGACACCGTCGACTGGGTCGCCACCGACAGTGGGGCAGTTTTCGTGCACGGCGCCACGCTGTGGCTGGAGTGCTCCATCTACGACGTCGTCGTGGCCGGCGATCACGCGATTGTGCTGCTGAAGATCGAGGCACTCGACATCTACCCCGATGTCCCCCCGATTGTCTTCCACCGCAGCAACTTCCACGAGCTCGCATCGAGCGCATGAACGCGCGGACGCCGATTGGCGCTTGCGTTGGGCTTCCAGGAGCCGGGATCCCAGCTCAGCATTCACCTCGGCGACGGCGGCTCGCCAGCTTGGCCGGTGAGCCGCCATCTGAACTCGACCGAGCTGATTCAATGCGCCGTTGAGTCGGCGATCTGGGTTCTTGCGGCGCCAGTAATGGAGGTCGGCGCCGGACAGGACGAACATGTCGCACTTGTGGCAGTCCAGGTTCTACGGGCAGGCACCGCCGTCGACGACGGGCTGGAAGGTGCAGAAGCCGCACTCGGCTGAGGTACTGCGGCGGGACATGTCGATGTCCATGGCCTGGGCCTGTTCGCGCGTGCGACGTCGTCGGGGAACGGGTGGCGGGAGCGACGTGGCGCTCCCCCACCGGCAGCCGGCATGGCGGCAACGAATGCGCGGTCCAGCCCGGGATCGTGTGCATGCCCCGACTCCAGTGCCTCGCGCAGGAGCTTGCGGGTGTAGTTGAAGACGAGTCCACGGGTCGGGCGCGGAAGATCGTCTTCTCCTGGCGCAGGGCGCGGAAGAGGCTGCGCGGCGCGATGTGGATCATGGGGCGGAGTTGGGCGTACCGCTGCTCCAGGAACGCGAAGTACGCGTCGATCTTCTGCCGGACCGTCGAACGCGCCCGATTGCCGTGCCCGGCGAAGGACGACGTCCGGGTAGCGGCGGATTCCGCAGTAGTGCGACCCGGGGTTCGAGGAACGGTGGATGTGGCACTGGTGAGGTCGTAGACATCCTTTCCTGGACCGCCCGGACATCGGCACCCGCCCTGCGGGAAACGGCCGGATCGCCAGTCAGCGATCGGCGCCACGCCGCGGTTGCGGGCCGACGGGGCGCCGATGCGCATCCGCCGGCGCCCCTGCGCGTTCTTGCGGCCGCGGTCCCGCAACCGCGCTCCGCGATGGTTCTCCCGGGTGGTCATGGGAGCGGGACGGCCCGGAGTGGGTAGTCAGCAGATCTGTGCCACCCGTCCTTTCCCGTACTCGACCTTCGACGGAGCCGTCGTGAAATTCGGAGTCTCGACCTTCATCACCGACCAGGGCATCAGCCCGACCTCGCTCGGAACCGCGCTTGAAGAACGTGGCTTCGACTCGTTGTTCATCGCCGAGCACTCCCACATCCCGGCGGACCGCCAGACGCCCTACCCGGGCGGTGGTGAGCTGCCGGAGATGTACTACCGCACCCTCGACCCCTTCGTCGCCCTGACCGCGATCGGTGTGGTGACCGAGCGGCTGCTGCTGGGCACCGGCATCGCGCTGGTCCCGCAGCGCGACCCGATCATCACGGCGAAGGAGGTGGCATCCCTCGACCTGATCTCCGGCGGCCGCGTGATCTTCGGCGTCGGTGTCGGCTGGAACCGTGAGGAGATGAGGAACCACGGCACCGACCCCGCCACCCGCGGCCGGCTCACGGACGAGCGGCTGCGCGCCATGCGAGAGCTGTGGACCGCGGAGAAGGCGGAGTTCCACGGCGAGTTCGTGAACTTCGATCCGGTCTTCGCCTGGCCCAAGCCTGTGCAGCGCCCGCATCCGCCGATCTACGTCGGCGGCGGCGAGGGCGCCTTCCACCGGGTGGCGCAGCTCGGAGACGCGTGGCTGGCCAACAGCCTGCCGCCCCAGGAGCTCGGTCCGAAGATCGAACGCCTGCGCGCCCTTGCCGACCGCGAGGTGCCGGTGACGGTGTACGCGGTTCCCGACGATCCCGAGCAGATCGAGGGCTATATCCGGCTGGGGGTCGAGCGGCTGCTGTTCTACGTGCCGACGATGCCCGAACGGGAGACGTTGGAGTACCTGGACCGGCTGGCCCAAGTCGCTGCCCGGTACCGCTGAGACACCGGAAACCGCCGCGCCTCGGGAATGTGGGGCCGATACGGAAATCCGTCAACGCCATCGCCGCCGTGACTGCCGAGAGGGACAAGATGCCCGCCCTGACGAGCGCCGAGGCACGGGAGCGGTTCGCCACGGCGCGCGTCGCCCACCTGGCGACGGCCGACACGACGGCCCGCCCACACCTGGTACCCGTGGTATTCGTCCTGGACGGCGACACAGTGACGCTGGCCGTGGACCACAAACCGAAGCGGACGACGCGACTGAAACGCCTCGCGAACATCGCCGCCAACCCGTCCGTCTGCCTGCTCGCCGACCACTACGAGGAGGACTGGGACCGCCTGTGGTGGGCCCGGGCCGACGGCGAAGCCCGCGTGCTCCCGCCACCGGACCGGTCCCCCGAAGCCGCCCGCCGCATCGGCCTGCTCACAGCGAAATACCAGCAGTACGCCGACCGGCCACCGGGCGGGCCGGTGGTCGAAGTCTCGGTCCTGCGCTGGAGCGGCTGGCGCGCGTCGTGAGCCCGTGCCAGGTCGATTGCCCATCACCGCCCCTCGCGCCAGGCCGCGTGACGCGATTGTCCGCCCGGCCGGTTTGGCTTGTCGTGGTCAGCGTGAGTGAAGTCTCGACAGCGCCTGGTGCAGCTGGTGCCGGCGATCGGGGTGCCGGGCAGCGACGTGGCGGGCGCACGCCGGCCCTTGACCTGGTGATGAACCGGACAACCCCCGCCAATTGCCGTCACCGGCCTCCTCACTGACAGAGGTTCACCCTGAGCTCGTCAGCGGCTGGTCTCCGTGGCGGCCCGACGCCGCCCGGGGTACTCGACGTCCCGCTCCGTCCCGGCGGTGACGCCATGAACGGCTGGGGGGACCGGAACGGTCAGGGAGCCGGTGCCTGCCGGCCGGTCCGGTCCTTCAGGTCTCGCTCTTGCAGCAGTCGTGCGGTCTGCCCGGACACCGGTGCGGCCAGCAGTGCGGTGACCAGGTCGACCAGCCGGCTCGTGAACAACCGGTCGTCCCTGCGAGGGCGGGCGGCGGCGCGGGCGGCGAGTTCGGCGTGGCAGAAGCGCAGGGCCGTGAAGCGGGTGTGGAACACCATGGTCGACTCGGGAGGCAGCAGCGGCTCCACCAGGCGCCGCCAGGCGTAGATGCTTGACCCCTCGTCCCGCACGACGAGCTCGACCAGTGGTTCGGGCCGGTTGAGCAGTTCGGCCACGATCTGCAAGAACTCGCGGCCGCCGTCGGGGTCGGCGAGTTTCGCGGCAGCCGGGAGCACCAGTGCGGCGACGAGGGAGCGAAGATCGGCGGTGCCGCTGTCCTCGTACTGCTGCAGCAGTACCTCCCGGCGGGCGTCCACCGCAGGGGTGTGTTTGTCGAGTACGGCCCGCAGCAGACCCGCCCGGTCGCCGAAGTGGTACTGCAGGGCCGTCGCGTTGCGCTGGTCGGCGGCCCGTTTGATCTCGTTGAGCGAGACACCGTCGACGCCCTTCGCCGCGAACAGCTGCTCGGCGGCCCGGATGAGTGTGCCGCGGGTGTCACGGGGTTTCCCGCTCCGGGGCGGCGTGGCCGGGTCAGGCGTCTCATGTGCTGTCACGGATCCCCATGCTAACGTCATCATGCCAGAGTGATACGGTCGCATTAAATGTTAATCCATTCTCCTTGATGCCTGTGGGAGTCCATCCCTGTCCCTGGATTTCGAGACCGACCCGACTTCCAGCGGCAACTCGACCGGATCGATGCCACCGGCGCCAGCCTGCGCCTGAAATGGAGGAAGCCAGTGAAGGCACTGACTTTCCACGGCCGCCACGACATCCGCTACGGGGACGTTCCCGATCCGGCCGTCACCACCCCCACCGACGCGGTCATCCAGGTCACCACGGCCGGTATCTGCGGCAGCGACCTGCACATCTACGCCGGAAACCCCTTCAGCCCGGAACTGGGCTACACCCCGGGACACGAGTGCGTCGGCGTGGTCGTCGAGACCGGCAAGCAGGTCACCCGCTTCAAGCCCGGCGACCGGGTCCTGGTCCCCGCCTCGGCCGGCTGCACCCTGTGCAAAGCCTGCGCAGCCGGGCTCACCGCCAGGTGCGAGCGCGCCCGGTCCTCGACGGACCTGTGCTACGGAGTGAGCCCGCAACTTCAGGGCAGTCAGGCCCAGGCCCTGGCGGTGCCCCATGCCGACGTCAACCTCGTGCACCTGCCCGAAGGCATTTCCGACGAGGCCGCCGTCGTTCTGACGGACAACGCCCCCACGGCCTGGTACGGCTGCCGCCGCGCCCGTATCCAGCCCGGCGAAACGGTCCTGGTCATCGGCCTCGGGCCGGTCGGCACCATGGCCGCCCAATCCGCCTTCGCCATGGGCGCCGCCCGTGTGCTGGGCGCGGACCTGGTCGCGGAGCGCCGCGCCTTCGCCGCCACCCTGGGCGTGGAGCCGGTCGAGGGCGAGGACGCGCGGACGGCCGTGCGGGAGATGACCGCAGGACGCGGACCGGACGCCGTCGTCGAGGCTGTGGGCTCGGACGCCACCATCCAACTCGCCCTCAAAGCCGTCCGGCAGGCTGGACGGGTCAGCGTCATCGGGGTCAGCCAGAACAAGGCGTTTCCCTTTCACATGGGACTGGCCCAGATCAAGGAGCTGGAGTTCGCCATCGGACTGTGCTCGGTCCACTACGAACTCCCTGCCCTGATCGCCCTCACCCAGGCCGGGCGGATCACGCCCGAGGTCGTGGTCACCCACCGCTTCGCCCTCTCCGAGGGCCCCAAGGCGTACGAACTGTTCGACAGCCGGGCCGACGGTGTCCGCAAGGTCCTTCTCGACCCTGCCCGCTGATCCACGTCGGTGCTGCCGCCACGTCACGCACCTCCGTGCCGGCGGCAGCACCGCACCCCGACCGCCCGTCGCACGCCGGGAAGCGCGGAAGATCCGCGCCTGCCGGCGCCGACAGCAGATCCGGCGCACCGTCGCGGGGAGACGCGACCGGCCGTACACCACCTCGCCTGGGTTCGGCGGACGTCAGGCCTCCGGGGTCGATCGTGAGTGGTGCGAACGTCGCCACCAGGCTGAAACAGGCCCGCGGCGTGGCCGCGCACGCTCATCGCGCGGTGACGGCGGACTCCGCATGCTGCTTGGCCAGGTTGAGCGTCGCGGTGCTGTTGCGGCCGAGCGCCTCACGTATGTAGCGGCGGGCCTGAGTCACGCCCGCGTCGGGGCCGAGGATCTTCGTGATGTTCTCTTCGCGCAGCACGACACTGTGCTGCGAGGTGACGGTCGCACCCGTCCCGTCGGGGACGACCGACCACTCGCCTGTGTGGGCAGCCATCAGGGCGGGCGTCGCCGTCTGCTTGTAGACGATGCGGCCTTCGTCCGGGAAGCAGACCCGGACCGACTCCGTGGTGTGCGAGGAGCCGTCGGCGGTCGTGGTGTCCATGGACATCACCTGTACGCCCGGCTCGTCCTCCACCAGGTCGAGCCGCGAGACGTGCGGGACCAGCCGGGGCCAGTCCTGGACCCGGTAGAGGAAGTCGTAGACCGGCCCGGCGGGGCCGTCCACCCGTACCGAGTCCTCGAAGGACAGCACCAGTTCGTCGAGCTGCGCCCAGCGCTCGGCGAGCTTGCGCAGATTCTCCAGCTCCGCACGGCTGTTGGTGTCGGTGGCCCGCTCCACCCACTCGACGCCGGCCGGGTCGTCGCCGTCCACCGTGAAATCGTGCAGCAGGGTCAGCCTGGACTGCTCGGCGGCGAGCGGCTCGACGATCCAGGTGCCACCCATCGTCTTCACCGGGCTCGCTGACACCTCCTGACGGAACTCCACCCGTCGTTCCCCGGGCGACAGGACCCGGCGGGAAGTCCAGGACTTCACCCGGCCGTTCGCGGTCGCCCACATCCGCAGCCGCTCCGTCGTGCCGTCGGACTCCAGCTGCTGGACGTGCACGTTCGGCGGGAAGAACAGCGGCCAGCGCACCGCGTCGGCGATCAGTCCGTAGACCGCGCCCGCGGGCGCGGCGACATTCACTTCGTGCGTGGTGCGGTGCACTTGCTCGGCAGACATTCAGGCTCCCACTGTCGGTTGTTCGGGTTCAGAAATTGCCCAGTCCGCCGCAGACGTTGAGCGCCTGCGCGGTGATGGAGGCGGCGTGCTCGGTGGTCAGATATCCGACCAGGCCGGCGACTTCCTCGGGGGTGGAGTAGCGGCCGAGCGGGATCTTCGCCTCGAACTGCTCCTGGACGTACTCCTCGCTGGTGTCCCACGCCGCGGCGTAGCCCTTGCGGACCCGCTCCGCCATCGGCGTCTCGACGTAGCCGGGGCAGACCGCGTTGACGGTGATACCGGCAGGGGCGAGCTCCTTGCCGAGAGCCTTGGTGAAGCCGACGACTCCGTGCTTGGAGGCTGAGTACGGGGCTCCGAGCAGGACGCCCTGCTTGCCCGCGGTCGAGGCGACGTTGATGATCCGGCCGTACTCGGCTTCCGCGAGGCCACCGTTCTTGAGGGCCTCGCGGGTGAGCAGGAAGACGCTGTTGAGGTTGGTGTCGATGACGTCGTGCCAGAGCTCGTCGGTGATGTCCGCGGTGGGGCCCCCGCCGCTGCGGCCCGCGTTGTTGACCAGGATGTTGATCGGGCCGAAGGTCTCGACGACGGCACGCACCAGGGCGGCCACGGACTCGGTGGAACGTACGTCGGCGGTGCTGCCCTCCACGTCCAGGCCCTCTTCGCGGAGGTTCTCGACGGTCTGCTTGAGCACCTGCGGGGTGCGCGCGGCGATGTAGACGCGGTGGCCGCGCCGGCCGAGGTCGCGGGCGATCGCGAGCCCGATGCCGCTCGTGGCGCCCGTGACCAGGGCTACCGGCTTTGTCGCTGTTGTCATCGTTCTGCCTCCAGTTGGCCGACGGTGGATCCGACCGTGTCGTTGCGTACTCGAAGGCGGCACGAAGACGGCTGGAGGGGAAGCGGCCGCGGACGACGGCACCTGGGCTTGAGGAATCTTCCAAGGCGGCTCGATCCGGGCCGCAGAGGGTGGCGGGCAGACAAGGGAACGGAGAACGCCGATGACCGCCATCGCCCCGACCGCCACGCAGCAGGCCGCGCTCTATGCGCAGGTACAGCAGTTCTACGCGCACCAGATGCAGCTGCTCGACCTCGCCGAGGCCGAGCTGTGGGCGGAGACCTTCACCGAGGACGCGTCCTTCGACGTGCCGACGCTGCCCGAGCCGGTGCGCGGCCGCCCCGGCCTGATCGCGGCCGTCCGGCGCACCACCGCGCAGCTGGCCGAGGCCGGCCAGCGGCACCGGCACTTCATGGGCATGTTCGATGTCACCGAGCGCCCGGACGGCGCCGTGGATGTGCGCTCGTACACCACCGTGTACGCCTCACAGATCGGCGGCGAGTCGAAGGTGCACCGCGTGTGCGTGTGCGAGGACGTGCTGGTCCGGTCGGACGGCGCGCTCCAGGTGTCGACCCGCAAGGTCACCCGCGACGACCTCGCCTGAGCGGTCCTCCAGCGGCGCCCGGCCGTACCTCCATCGCGGCCGTACAGCCTCTCCTCGGTACAGGAAAAGACCCGTAGAGCACATGAACCGACTCAATACCCGTGGGGGTTTGCCGATATGACGCAGACGACGATCACCCGGCCCGTGGTTTCGGCCCATCAGGATGCCGTGCAGCGCGCCGCGGACCGGCTCATCGAGGCGGGCGCCGGGGGCGTGCAGTTCCGGGTGACGCGGGGGGACGACTCGTTCGTCGTCACCTCCGGCATCGCGGAGCTCGGCACGGACCGCCCGGTCCCCGAGAACGGCCGGTTCCGGATCTCCTGCATCACCAAGCCGTTCGTGGCCGTGGTGGTGCTCCAGCTCGTCGCCGAGGGAAAGATCGACCTCGACCGGAGCGTGGAGAGCTACCTGCCGGGGCTGCTGCCCTACGGCGAGAAGATCAGCATCCGCAATCTGCTTCAGCACACGAGCGGTCTGTACAACTACTCGGACTCCTTCCAGAAGCCGGGCGACCGTTTCCTGCGCGACCGCTACAACCACTACGAGCCCCAGGACCTGATCGCCATCGCGGCGGCCAAGCCGCTGGAGTTCGAGCCGGGCACCGCGTTCGCGTACTGCAACACCAACTACTTCATCATCGGCCTGCTGATCAAGGAGGTCACCGGCAACTCCTACGCGGACGAGATCCGGGCCCGCGTGCTGGAGCCGGTCGGCCTGCACGAGACCGTGCTGCCGGGCGACGACCCGAACATCCCGGAGCCGCACGCCCGCGGCTACATGCAGATCGGCGGCGTCGCCGAGGACGTGACGCTGATGAATCCCTCCGAGGCCGGCTGTGCGGGCGAGATCATCTCGACCACCGCCGATCTGGACAAGTTCCTGGTCGCGCTGTTCGGCGGAAAGCTGCTGAACGAGGCGGAGTTCAAGGAGATGACCACTCCGCTGCCGCCCGAGATGATCAGGAACCTGCCGATGGGTATCGGCTACGGCCTGGGGCTGATGAAGCTGGAGAACGACAACAACCTCGACCTGTGGGGCCACGGCGCGGGCATCCCCGGCTACGCCACTTTCACGGCGACGACGCGCGATCTGGGCATCCGCGTCCAGCTGTCGTTCACCCTCGGCGACCGCGACTTCGGCGAAGAGGCCGAGCAGGCCGTCATCCGCGGCGTCAACACCGCCATCTGCTTCTGACGACGGGGACCGGCATCATGGCGAACTCCACGGGCCCAGCAAGCCCCAAGGACTCCACAGGGAAGGGTGTCGTCGTCACGGGCGGCGGCACCGGCATCGGGCGGGCGACGGCGCGCGCCTTCGCCGACGACGGCGCGCAGGTGCTGGTCGTCGGCCGTTCGGAGGGACCTCTCAAGGAGACCGCCGAGGGGTATGACGGCATCCGGGTGCTGGCGGCGGACATCCACGACCACGACGCGCCGCAGACCATTGTCTCCACCGTGCTGGACGCGTTCGGCAGGCTCGACGTGCTGGTCAACAACGCGGCAGTCACCGGATTCGCCTCGCTGGACGGCCTGGACCGCGCCTCGGTCCGCGCCCAGCTGGGGACGAACCTGATCGCGCCGCTCTTCCTGACGCAGCAGGCGCTGGACGCCCTGGAGGCCACCGGGGGCACCGTGGTGAACGTCAGCTCGGCGGGCTCGCTCGGCCGCCGGGCCTGGCCGGAGAACTCCGTGTACGGCATGGCCAAGGTGGCACTCGACTTCCTCACCCGCACATGGGCCGTGGAGCTCGCGCCGCGCGGCATCCGCTCGGTCGGCATCGCCCCCGGCGTGGTCGACACGGGCGTCGGCGTACGGGCCGGAATGCCCGCCGAGGCGTACGAGGCGTTCCTGGCCCAGATGGCGGAGCGGATCCCGGCGGGCCGGGTCGGCCGCCCCGAGGACATCGCGTGGTGGATCGTCCAGCTGACGCGGCCCGAAGCCGCGTACGCCAACGGCACGGTCCTCGCGGTGGACGGCGCGCTCTCGGTGACCTGAGCACGTCGCCCGCGTACGGCACAGGAGCGGCTCCCGGAAGGGGGCCGCTCCTGTCTGTCTTCCGCGGCACCCGCCGCTACCGGCGCCTCAGCGGGCGGCCTTGGCGGTGACGTACCGCACCGGCACCTCGATCTCCACCGGTCCGTCGCCGTCCCGCAGCGCGTCGAGCTCGCCGATCAGCCGCTCGCGCAGCGCCGCCGCCTCGTCCTGCGGCAGGTGCTGCCACAGCAGCCGCATGCCCTGGGTGTGCGACCAGTTGACCCAGTCCTCGCCGGACGCCGCGGTCATCCGGACCGGCTCGTCCACGATCCGCACGTCGGTGAACCCGGCCTTCGCCAGGGCCGCTTCGAGGTCCGCCGGGTCCTCCAGCCAGGAGTGCAGCTGGCGGTGGAGCTGCTCGGGATGCCAGGACTCGGGGAGGTGGCTGAGCAGCGAGAGCGGGATCCACTCGGTGAACAGCGGCGGCAGGAAGGGGAAGGTGTCGCGGGTGAACACCGGGCTGGTGAAGGCGATCCTGCCGCCGTCGCGCAGCAGCTCGGCATAGCGGGCGAGCGCGGCGCGGGCATCGGGAAGGAAGATCACGCTGTAGCTGCCGAGCACCAGATCGAAGGAGCGGGCGGGCAGGTCGGGGTGCTCGCCGTCCATCACCCGCAGTTCGACGTTGGTGATGGACTGCCGCTCGGCTTCGCGGCCGGCTTCCTCGATCATTGCCTCGGCGATGTCGATGCCCAGCGCGTGGCCGGCCGGACCGATCCGGGTGGCCGCGGGCAGCAGGGTCGCGCCCAGGCCGCAGCCGACGTCGAGCAGCCGCTCCGCCGGCTGCGGCGCGGCAAGCTCGACGAGCCGGCGGCCCATCGGTGTGAAGAACTCGACCCCCAGCCGGTCGTAGGTCGCCGCCGCTCCGTTGAAGGCGGCGGTGACTTTCGTCTTGTAGGTGTCGGCTGCGGTGGTGGCTGTGGCGGCGGTGTTCACAGTGTGCTCCGGATTCCGTCGGACGGCAGGAAGGCCATCCTGCGACCGGGCCAACGGGCGCCGGTGGAGCGTGGTTCGAGAGCCGCTACAGGAGCGTTGCCCCGTACTCCGCGGGACCGGACCATGGGGCGAAACCCGGTCCCCCTGTCGGGGGAGACCCATGGAAGGGATGCGATGAGCAGCCAGATCACCGCCGTACGCCGCATGGTGGAGGCGTACAACACCGGTAGCACCGACGACGTCGCGGAGTACATACACCCGGACTACCTCAACCCGGCCACCATGGAGCACATGGATCTGCGGGGCCCGGACTCCTTCGCCATGGCGGTGAAGTGGCTGCGGATGACGTTCTCCGATGAGGCGCGGCTCGAAGAGGTGAAGATGGAGGAGCGCGGCGACTGGGTGCGCGCCTATCTGGTGCTCTACGGCCGCCACGTCGGCGACCTCGTCGGCATGGCGGCGACCGGGAGGGTCTTCTCCGGCGAGCAGATCCATCTGATCCGCTTCGTTGACGGCAAGATCCGCGACCACCGCGACTGGCCCGACTACCAGGGCACCTACCGGCAGCTCGGCTCCCCGTGGCCCGAGGCCACAGGCTGGCGGGCCTGATCATGATTCTGATCACCGGAGCAACCGGCAAGGTCGGCCGCGAGGCCGTTCAGCAGCTGGTCGGGCTGGGTCGGCACGTACGCGCGCTGAGCCGCAACCCGGAGGAGGCGGGCCTGCCGGACGGCGTCGAGGTGGTCGCAGGCAGCCCTGCCGACCCCGATTCGCTGGCCCTCGCCTTCCAGGGCGTGGAGGCGGCGCTGGTCGTGCTCTCCGGCGACGTGGCGGGCCAGGCCGCGAATGTCGCGGCGGCAGCGGAGGAGGCGGGCGCGCGCATCGTCCTGCTCTCCTCCGGCAGCCTGCTGCACCCGCTGCCGCACGGCATCGCGGACGAGCACCGTGCCGCCGAGAAGGCGTTCCAGAGGGCCGGCGTCCCGTGGACCTTCCTGCGTCCGGGGCCGTTCCACGCCAACACCTCGTGGTGGATCAGCACGGTCCGTGAGAAGAACGCGGTGCGCTGCTGGGTCGGCAACAACCCGGGCGCGCCCATCGACGAGTACGACATCGCTTCGTCCGCCGTCGCCGTGCTGACCGGGGAGGGGCACACGGGGAAGGCGTATCTGCTGACCGGGCCCGAGACCCTCAGCTCCGAGGAGCAGGCCCGGATCCTGGGCGAAGTGCTGGGCCGCAAGCTGGACTTCACGGTGGCCCCGGCCGACGAGGTGGTGGCGGTGTTCACCGGCATCACCGGCGACCGGGAGGCGGCAGTGGGCAATGTCGCCGCACTGCACAGTGCCGAGGTGCCGTGGGCCAAGCCCACGACCGCGGTGTACGACCTGACGGGACGCGAGCCGCGTCCGTACCGCGAGTGGGCCGCCGACAACGCGGCGCTGTTCGGCTGAGGGGGAGCGATATGACTGTGCTGGTGACAGGGGCGACCGGCCTGCAGGGCGGAGCCGTGGCCCGGGAACTGGTCCGGCGTGGCCGGGACACCGCGGCGCTGGTGCGGGACCCGGCTTCGGACCGGGCCCGCGCACTCGCCGAACTCGGAGTGGCACTGGTCCGCGGCGACCTGGACGACGAGGCGTCCCTGCGGGCGGCGACGGACGGTGTGGCCGGTGTCTTCTCCGTGCAGAACTTCATGACGCCGGCCGGGCTGGGCGGCGAGGTCCGCCAGGGCCGCGCGCTGGCGCGGGCTGCGCGGGACACCGGCGTGCCGCATGTCGTCTACAGCTCGGTGGGCGGCGCCGAACGCCACAGCTCCGTACCGCACTTCGACTCCAAGCGGTCAATCGAGCGGTACCTGGAGAAGCTCGGCGTACCGACGACCGTGCTGCGTCCGTCGTTCTTCATGGACAACTTCGCCGCACACGGGCCGCAGCGCGTCGACGGGACGCTGGTGGTACAGCTGGCGCTGAAGCCGGACACCCGGGTGCAGTTCATCGCCGTCGACGACATCGGCTTCTTCGCCGCCGAGGCCTTCGACCGGCCGCAGGAGTACCTGGGGCGTGCGCTGGAGATCGCGGGCGACGAGCTGACCGCGACCGAGGTGGCCCGCGCCTTCGCGGAGCGCACCGGCGAGCCGGCCCGCTTCGAGGAACTGCCGCTCGACGCGGTGGCGGCCAACCCGTACATCCCCAACGGCCCCGAGATCTCACTGATGTTCGAGTGGTTCCAGGACCACGGCTACCGCGCGGACATCGCCGCCCTGCGCGCGGACCACCCGGGGCTCCAGACCTTCGCCACCTACCTGAAGGGCATCGACGTCTGACGCACGCGCCAGTGTGGCCCCTCGCGATCCGGATCGCGAGGGGCCACACTGGCGTGATCAGGCATGACAGGCAGGCAGCCCGCCGTGGTACTCCGTCATCTCCCCGAAGAGCGCGCCGACGTCGAGCGGATCGCCCGGGGCCGCGCCGTCCAGCTCCGCGTAGGCGCGGTGCAGGTTGGGGACGAGCCGCTCGGAGTCGAGCAGCCCGTCGTACGGGCCGGGTGCCAGCTCGCGGGCGAGTGCGAGCGGCGTCAGCCCGGCGGCCCTGCCGTCTGCGGCCAGCTCACCCAGCCACCGGAAGTACGCCTCGGTGCTGTCGATCAGCTCCGGGCCGCCGACCGGACCATGCCCCGGCACGACCGTCACGGCGTCGAAGCCACGCAGCCGCTCCATGGCCCGTACCGACCCGGAGACCGACCCCATCAGGCAGAACGGCATGGCACCCGACATCACCAGATCCCCGGTGAACAGCACCCGCTGCTCCGGCAGCCACACCACGGTGTCGTTGGTGGTGTGCGCCGCGGGACCGATGTGCACCAGCTCGGCACGCACCCCGCCTACGTACAGCGTCATCCGGTCGCCGAAGGTGATGTGCGGCAGGGTCAGTTCGAGGTCGCCCCAGCACACGCCGGGCCAGAGCCCGGTCAGCCCGAGACCGGCGGCCGACATCTCGGTGCGGGTGCGCTCGTGCGCGACAACCAGCGCTTCGGGGAAGAACTGATTGCCGAAGGTGTGGTCACCGTGGAAGTGGGTGTTGACCACGGTGCGCGGCGGAAGCGGGT
This sequence comes from Streptomyces sp. NBC_01750, assembly GCF_035918095.1. NCBI lineage: Bacteria > Bacillati > Actinomycetota > Actinomycetes > Kitasatosporales > Streptomycetaceae > Streptomyces > Streptomyces sp. NBC_01750. Next base: position 8,500,805 of record NZ_CP109137.1, on the reverse strand, counting down.
TGCGGCGCAGCACTTCGTCGCGCAGATGACGGGCGCGCTGCTCGGTCGCCACGGTGTCGACCAGCATGCTCTGCCCGTCGGCGCCGACGACGAGCCCCGCGTTGTTCAGGCACCAGCCGCCGTCGGGCTGCTCGTAGGCGTGCACCCCGTCCGCTATCTCCGTGAGGGCTGCGGTCACAGCACGTCCGAGGCGACGAATTCGAGCTCCTTGAGCATCGGCAGGTAGTTGAAGATGTCGTAGTGCTCGATGACCTGACCGGCGTCGTTGAAGCGGAGCTCTTCGAGCATGAACCAGGTGACCTTGCGGCCGGTCGGCGCCTTGCCCATGAACTCGCCCTGCTGGCTGGCGGTCACGGTGAGCCGCAGCGCGACCCGGTCGTCCTCGGCCAGGATGCTCTTGACGTCGAGGTGCAGGTCGGGGAAGGCGGCGAGGCCGCCCTGCATCGCGCCGACCATGGCCTGTGAGTCGACCTGGCGGTCCTCGGAGAAGTGCTGGATGTCCGGCGCCCAGTGCTTGATGATGCCGTCGAGCTCCCAGCGGTTCCAGGCCGCGACCATGGACAGGGCGAGCTCCTTGTTGCGCTCCTGGATGCTGCGGTCCGGGGCGGTGGATCCGTCGACGGGCTTCTCGGTCAGGGTTGCGGGCATGCTGGCTACCTCGTCTTCGTAAGGAAGTTGGGTTCGGGTGAGCAGTCGAAGGGGCGGTCAGGGGATCAGGACGTGCTTGCCGACGGTGCTGCCCTCCAGCAGCGCGCGTACGGCGCCGCCCGCGCCGTCCAGGGCGTGCCGCCCGGCGATCCGCGGCTGCAGGACGCCCTCGTCCACCAGCCGGTACAGGGCGGCGAGATCGGTGTGGAAGTCCGGTCCCGGCTTGACGTAGTACATGGTCTGCCGGCGTCGGGTGAGCCGGAGGAGCCGGGCGAAGAACCGCACGACGGTGCGGCGCAGCGCCGGAACATGCGGCCGGAACCACTGGCCGGGCAGGTAGCCGGCGACGGAGGAGTCGAAGGAGACCAGCGTGCCGTCGTCGGCGAGCATCGCCCAGCTGTCGTCGAGCCCGCGGCCGCCGACGTGGTCGAAGACTGCCTGCACGCCGTTCGGTGCCAGCTCCCTCACCGCGTCGACGAGTGCGGGTGTGCGGTAGTCGAGGGGCTCGGCGCCCAGGGCCCGTACCGCTGCGTGCTTGGCGGGCGAGGCGGTGCCGATGACGCGCACACCGTGGTGGACGGCGAGCTGGGTGACCAGGGTGCCGACGCCGCCGCTGGCGCCGTGCACCAGAACGGTGTCGCCGGGCTGCGAGCGGGCGAGGCGGTGAAGCATCTGGTAGGCGGTCACGCCGTTGGTGACCAGGGAGACGGCGACCGCCGCGTCCATGCCCTCCGGCACCGAGGCGAGGCCCTTGGCCGGGACCGCCGCGTACTTCTGCCAGGCGCCCTGCCGGGGCATGGCGGCGACCCGGTCACCGACACGGAAGCCGGTGACGCCGGAGCCGGTCTCGGTGATCCGCCCCACCAGGTCGTAGCCGGGGACGAAGGGGAAGGCGGGCGGGAAGGGGTGCAGGTGCTGGAGCATCTGCACCTCGGCGTAGGACACTCCGGCCGCCTCGACCTCGACGACGACCTGCCCCCGGCCCGCAGTGGGGCGGTCGGTGCCGCCGGCGACGATGTGCTGCTCGGGCTCGCCGCTGCCGGTCATGCGCACACAGGGGTTGGACGACGCAGTGCCGCTCTCGGCGGGTGCGGTGGTCTCGACGGTCATGCCGCCACCGCCACGGGCAGCGGGGCGAAGTCGGCCGCGTGGTCGGCGGCCCACCGGGCGAAGGTCAGGGCCGGGCGGCCGGTGATCCGCTCGACGGTGTCCACCGGAACGGGCGGGTTGACGCAGGCGTCGGCGAGGTAGCCGAGCACCATCTCGACGACCGGTGCCGGCATGACCCGGCCCATGAACTCCCGGGCCCGGTCCGGGGTGATCTCCTCGAAGGAGATGGGCCGGTCGGTGGCTTCGGCGATCGCCTTCACCTGGTCGGCCTGGGTGATGGCCTCGGGTCCGGTGACGACGTACGCCTCTCCCGCGTGCCCGTCCTCGAGCAGCGCGGTCGCTGCGACGGCGGCGACATCCGCCTCGTGGATCAGGACGCGCGGGGCGTTGCCGTACGGCGCGCGGACCACGCTCTCGGTGCGGATCGAGTGCGCCCACTTCCACAGCACATTGGAGGCGAACTCGTCCGGGCGCACGAAGGTCCATTCGAGGCCGGACTCCTCCACGGCACGCTCCACCGCGCGGTGGTGCTCACCGCTGTGGTTGTCGCCGGAGGTGTCGAGCACGGAGGACGAGGACAGCACCACGATCCTGCGAACGCCCGCCTCCTTCGCCGCCGCGACGACCTCGCGGGCGGTCTGCGGCACCGGGAAGAGGTACAGGCTCTCGGCCCCCTCCAACGCGGCGTGCACCGTCTCCGGCTGCTCCAGATCGCCCTCGAACACCTCGACCCCGGCGTGGAAGCCGGCGGCGGAGGGTGTCCGGGTCAGCACCCGGACACCGACGCCCGCGGCAACGAGCCGGTCGACCACATGGCGGCCGACAGATCCTGTCGCCCCTGTCACCAGAACTGTCACGACTGCTCCACCCTGTCGGTCCCGGTTCCCCGGGACACCTCGGTCCTTGTGGCTGCCAGACTCGGAAAGTGCGCTGGAGGAATCCCGGAGGCCTGCTGGAGGCCGGGTCCGGACAGCCGTCCCGCGGCTCCCGCCGTATGACGAAGTGCGGGACCGCCCGGCGCGGAGCCCTGGATTCCGGCTCCACCCTCACTCGACTTCGTCCCGGGAGCGTGGGTGATTCGCCGAGGACGCCGTCGAGCCCCGACGGCTACCCCACCCCTCTCCGAAAGTGAGTCGCCTTGTCCGCTCCGGCAGTCGACACCCAGCCGAACCAGCCACCACGAAAGCCGCGCACCGGAGGAACAACCCGCAACACCAAGACCGGCAAGAAGAAGTTCGAACTGGGCCGGGGAGCGCGGAAGCTGACCCTGGCCATCCATGTCGTCACCTCGGTCGGCTGGGTGGGCCTCTCACTCGCCATGGCCGTTCTGGCGGTCATGGGCTGCACGACCGACGACGCGGCGATCGCCAAGGGCGTCTACTACGCGATGTACGTCTTCGACGACACCTGCGTCACGGTCTTCAGCATCACCGCGGCGATCACCGGCATCCTGCTGTCCTGCGGGACCAAGTGGGGCCTGCTGCTGCACTGGTGGATCGTGGTCAAGTGGGTGATCACCCTCTTCATGACGATCTTCGCGTGGTTCGTGATCCACCCCGTCGTGACCACGGCCAGCCGCAACACCGCCGTGGCGGGCAACGAACCGCCGGACCCGGGCTCGTCGGCCGACTTCCTCGTCTGGAGTGTCCCCGGCCTGTTCGTCCTGCTCACCGTCGCCGCCGTGGTCTCCGTCTACAAGCCCTGGGGCCGCACCTCCCGCGGCCGCCGCGCCAGGCCCGCGCGCCGCTGACGGCCACGCAGCATCGACCGCCGGACAGGCCCGGTCCCCGGGCCTGTCCGGCGGTCGCTCCGGCGCCCTGAGCCCTGTCCTAAGCCCTGACAGAGCGGGCCTTGTCGAGCCGGTCCGACCAGGCGGTCACGCTGTCCGTGGCCAGCAGGCCGGTGCCGATGAGCAGGGCCTTGAAGCCGGCGTCCAGAAGGGCGGCGGCTTCATGCGGGTCAGAGATGCCGCTGGCGCTGACGGGACAGGGGGTGCCGGTGCGGCGCACGGCGGGGAGCAGGGCCAGACCCCGGGAGGGATCGGCCGGCAGGCGCTCGCGGGTGGCGATGTCCTTGTTGTTGACCGCGATGACCGACTCGGTGGGGTGCGCCGTGGCCGCCGCGGCCAGCTCGGCCCCGTCGGCGACTTCGACAAAGGGCGTCAGACCGATCGACAGCGCGTGGGCGGCCAGCCGGGCGAGCGTAGGCGCGGGGAGCAGCTTGGCGGTCAGCAGCACCGCGGCCGCCCCCAGTTCGAGGGAGCGGTCCAGATGGCGCCTGCTGGTGATGAAGTCCTTGCGCAGCAGCGGGAGTTCCGTACGGGACGCCACCTCCCGCAGCAGGGCCTCCGTACCGCCGAACCAGCGGCCGGTGACCACCGAGATACAGGGCGCGCCCGCCTCCTCGTACCGCTCGACCGTCTCGGCGACGCTGCGCCCGGCCAGCAGGTCGCGGCCGTCGGCGTCTTGCCGCTTCACCTCCATGACCAGGGGGCGGGGGCAGGCCAGGAGTGCCTTCATGAAGGTGCTCATGCGGACCGCCAGGCGCGGGCCACCGCGGCCGCACGCTCGGCCTTCAGCAGGCCGTCGTCGCCGCGTGCCGCCGAGTCGACGTCGATTCCGAGGAAGCGGGGGTGGGCGCGGGCGCCGGCGAAGTCGTCACTGTTGCCGTCGTGCAGGCCGCCCGCGAGCAGGAAGGGCAGATTGGTGCGGTCGGCGAGGGCGGTGACCGCCGCGTCGTTCAAGGGCTGTGCCGTGGAGCCGATCCGCCCGTCGTCGGCCACCGCGTCGAAGAGGAAGCAGTCGGCGCCCGCCCGTTCGTACGCTCCGGTCAGCCGGTCCTCCAGACACGAACCGCCTTGCAGATGCAGCACCTTGGCGATCTTCAGACCGCCGGGGCCCTGCCGGCGCAGCGCCCGCACCAGGCCCGGCGGCTGGAAGCCGTGCAGCTGGACCCAGCGTGCGCCCGAAGCGGCCGCCGCCTCGGCCAGTGCGCCGGCGTCGGACGAGAACGTCACCAGAACCGGGGCCGGCCCGGCGTTCAGGGCCGCCGCCGAGAGCGTGGCCAGGAGGCCGGCCGACAGGTCGGACCTGCCGCCCCGCACGCCGTGCCAGAGCCCGATCAGGTCCGCGCCCGCCGCCGCCAGTCCCGCCACTTCGCCCTCTGTCGTGGCTCCGCAGAATTTGACCAGCACTAGGCGTCCGCCGCGTCCTGGACCAGGGATCCCTCGGCGAAGCCGGTGGTGCCCGCCCGCAGCAGACCGGGGTGGTTCCTGCGCAGGTCCTCGACGACCCGGGTGTACGGCAGGTCGTCGAACTCGCCGTGGAACCGCAGGAACTCCATCTGGCGTCGGCCCCTCAGGTCGAAGGGGTGGTGAACGCTGTCGGCCGTTCCGTCGAACTCCAGGGGGGCCATGGCGTACAGCCGGCAGAGGGTCTTGTTGAAGACCGGGGTCGCCCTGATCCAGCGGCCGTCCAGCCGCACCGTGGTCAGGCAGTGCTGGTGGAACACGTCGCCGCCCAGCAGCTCCTTGAGCCGGGCGGACGCCAGGTGGTTGCGTACGTCGGTGAGGACCAGCCGGGCCGGGATGCCGAGCGAGCGCAGGCAGGCCGCGTACAGCACCGACTTGTGCAGGCACATGCCGGAGCCCGTGCGGACGACGCTGCTCGCCCGCAGGCCCTCGCGGCTGAGGTCGGCGCCGTACACCTCGTAACGGATGGTGTCGCGCACCGCGTAGTAGAGCGCGACCGCCTGCTCCCTGGGGGTGGCGGCGCCACCGAGCGCGGCGGCGGTGAAGTCGCGTACCTCCGGGGAGTCGTGGTCGATGAAGGCCGTGGCGGCCTGGGTGAGCGTCGTTGCAGTCATGCTGAGGTCGCTTCCGTGAGAGGCCCGGTCGGCCGTTAGAGGCCCAGCAGGGCGGCGAGGCGGTTGCGCTGGATCTCCGAAGTGCCGGAATAGATCGTTCCGGCGACCGAGTTGCGGAGCTCCTTCTCTATGCCGTACTCGGCCATGTAGCCGTTTCCGCCGAAGATCTGCACGGCGCTGAGGGCGGAGGCGAGGTTCGCCTCGCTGGTGACAAGCTTGGCCATGGCGATGTCGCGGCTGACGTTCTCGCCGGCCGCCATCTTCTCGGCGGTGCCGTACAGCCACTGGCGGGCGGACTCCACCCCGATCTCCATGTCCACGATCTTGTGCGAGACGGCCTGGTACGAACCGATCGGCTGCCCGAACTGGGTGCGGTTCTTCGCGTACTCGACACAGCGGTTGACCCGGTCGCGCATCTCCCCCGCGTTGATGATGAAGGAGCACAGGATCTCCCACCGCATCACATGGTCGAGCACCAGGAATCCGCCGCCGGGGCGGCCGACGACCTGGGACGCAGGGATGCGGCAGTCGTCGAAGAACAGCTCGCACAGCGGGGAGGTCCGCAGACCCATCTTGGCGATCGGGGCGCCGACCTGAAGGCCCGGCGTGTCCCGTTCCACCAGGAAAGCCGTCATCGACAGCGGCCCGGGGCGGTCGCTGGTGCGGGCGTAGACCGTGAACAGATCGGCGACCGGGCCGTTGCTGACGAAGGCCTTGCTGCCGTTCAGCACGAAGCTGTCGCCGTCGCGCAGCGCCCGGGTCCGCATCGCCAGAGCGTCCGACCCGCTGCCGGGCTCGCTGATGGCGTGACAGCCGATCAGCGAGCCCGAACAGACGCCCGGCAGGAAGCGCTCCTTGAGCTCTGCCGAGCCGAACCGCTGCAGCGGCACCCCGGTGGAAACCAGATGGGTGCAGACCGAGAAGTTGAGCCCCCCGTCACGGCAGCCCTCGCCGAGCCCCTCAAGGACGTACATCGTGGTCAGCAGGGACTGGCCGAGGCCGCCCCACCGCTCGTCGAAGGGCAGACCCAGGATGCCGGTGGAGGCCAGGTCCGCCCAGCCCTCACCCGAGAAGGCCGCCTCCGCGTCCCGCGCGAGATGTCCGGTGCTGAGCTTGTCGAACCAGGGCGTCAGACCGTCCCGCAGGGCCTGCTGGTCAGCGGTCCAATTGATCATCAGTAGTGGGAGTACTCGGCCGCGTCCACGTCGTGGCGCTCGTCGCCACGCAGCGCCGGGGTGAACATGCACACCAGGCGCAGGTCCTCGTGCGGGGAGGCGACGAGCCAGTGCGCGTCGTGCCGGTCCAGCGCGTAGAGCGTGCCCGGGGTGATCGGGTACGCGTTGCCCTCGGTGTCGACCACCTCGCCGCTGCCCTCGATGCAGTAGCAGGACTCCAGGTGGTTGCGGTACTCCAGACGGGACTTGGTGCCCGCGTGGACGATGGTGTCGGTGACGGAGTAGCCGACCCCGTCCGCCTGGGTGAGGAAGCGGCGGCTGAGGCCGTTGCCCCAGTTGACGCTGGGGACTTCGTCGAGCTTACGGACGATCATGGATCGGTTCCTTTCGTGTTCGCAGCTCCCGCACGAAGGAGCGGAACTCCTCGACGGGATCGCCGCCCCGGTTGAGTGCGGCTTCGATACGCGACACCCCCGCGCTCCCGACGACGGCGGCATCGGCACCGAGCTCAGCCAGGAGCGCGATGTCGTGCGCCGTCCTGACCCCGAAGCCGACGGCGACGGGAGCGGACGCGGTGGTACGCAGGGTGGTGACCGCCGCCCGGAGCCGCTCCCGGTCCGGCGCGGCCGTGGTGCCGCTGCGGCCGTAGTGGGCGACCAGGTACAGGTAGGCGGTGGCGTGCTGCGCCGCTTCGGCCACGGCGTCGGGGCCGGAGACGGCGTAGCAGGTCGTGACGAGCGGCAGCGCCGCCCGGTGCGCGGCCTCGTAGTGGGCCAGGCGCTGCCGGGGCGGCACGCCGTGCAAGAGGAGTCCGTCGCAGCCGGCGTCGGCCACAGCGGCGCTGAAGTCGTCGGCGGTGGAGCCCCTGACGGTGTGGCTCCAGTCGGCGAGCAGCGCGATCCGAAGCCGCTTCAGGCCGGACCGCACGGCCGAGACCGCCTTCAGCACACCGGCCAGGTCCACGCCGTCGGCGAGTGCACGGTCGGCGGAGGCGCGGATGACCGGACCGTCGGTGACCGAGCCGGGGAAGGGGACGGCGAGTTCGAGGCAGTCGACCTCGTTCTCGTCGAGCATCGCGACGAGTTCGGGCAGGGCCTCCAGCGGTGGGTCGCCCGCATTGAGGAAGACGGCGAGTCCGGGCCGCCCCGGAGCGCGGTGGGCGAAGAAGGCACGGTCGGAGAAGGCACGGTCGGAGAAAGCCCGGTCGGAGAAGGCACGGTCAGGCACGGGTCACGGCTCGCTTTCCGGCACGCAACCGCTCGATCAGCTCGAGGACCGTTCCGTCCCTGACCACCGCGTGGGCGGCCCCCAGCGCGGCATGCCAGTCGCCGGTCAGCCGGCCTGCGACGGCAAGGGCCGCGGCATTGAGGCAGACGGTCTCCTCGGCCGCCGGGCGGCCCCGGCCGGCCAGCACGTCGAGGAAGGTTTCCACCGGGTCACCGCCCACCGGCCGCAGGTCCTCGAGGGATCCCGCGCCGAGCCCGAGCGCGGCCGGGTCGAGTGTGAACTCGTCCTCCCCACCGTCCTCGTACGTTCGCACCCGGTTGGGGACGAAGCTGAGGAGCTCGTCGGCGCCGCGCTCGTTGGTGCACAGCCACACCGTCCGGCCGGTCCGGTCCGCGGTGTGCCGGGCCGCATCACGCAGCCCGGGGACGAGCCGCGGGTCGGAGACCCCGGTGACCTGGGCGCCGACCGGCATGTCGGCGAGGAAAGGGCCAACCGCGTTGACGAAACGGCCCAGCTTCCGCACGTCCAGCGGCAGCACGGAGCGGGCCAGCAGGGACAGTTCCGCGGGATAGACGAACGGCCCGGCGAAGGCGATGCCGCAGCGATCGAGGGCTTCGGCGGTCTCCTCGTACGACGTGGTGAGGCCGATACCGAGGCGCTCCAGCAGATCGACGGAGCCCAGGCTGGAGGTATAGGCGCGCGAACCGGTCTTGACGACCCTGGTGCCCATCGCGGCAGCGGTGAGTGCGGCCGCCGTGGAGATGTTGAGGGTGGGCGGCCCGCCGCCGGTGCCGACGACGTTGACCGCGTGCGGGAGGGAGCCCACGGCACCGGACGCGCCGTGCCGCGGGCGCCGCTCGGCCAGTGAACCGAGCAGCGCCCCCAGCGTGACGCGGTCCGGCATCCGGGTGGAGAGGGAGGCCAGCAGGGCCACGGCCTCGCCCCGGCGCAGTCCGCCGTCGTGGAGCCGGTCCCAGAAGGCGTGCCAGTCCCCCGCCTCCACCGGGCGGTCCTGGGCGATGAGCGCGGCGACTGCTGCGTGCATGGCTAGGCTGCCCCCGCCCGCTCGCGGGACGCGTGGGCGATGAACTCCTCGATGGAGGCGACCGACTTGAAGGAGTCCGGGTCGAGGTCGACCTCGTCGGTGTTGATGCCGTAGCGGTCCTCCAGCCAGGCGATCACCTTGAGCAGACCGAGGCTGTCGATGATGCCGTTCTCCAGCAGGTCGAGGTCGTCGTCCAGATCCCCTGCGGACACATCGGGCAGGAACTGCTCGACCACGAACTCCTTGATGGACCGGGCGTATTGCATGTCAGTTCTCCTTGGTGAAGTGGTCCCGCACGACGCGGTCGCGGTCGACCTTGCCGGTGGAGGTCCTGGGCAGCGGCTCGTCGGTGACGCGCAGCGCCGAGGGGATCGCGGCCCGGGGCAGCCCGCGCGCCAGGTGCCCGCGCAGGGAAAGGCTGTTGAGGGCCGAGCCGGGGGTGCGCCGCGCGACGGCGTGCAGCAGCCGGCCGGCCACCGCATCGGGCAGCGCGACGACGGCGGCTTCGGTTACGCCGGGGTGTTCGAGCAGTACGTGCTCCACCTCCTGCGGGTTGATCCGCACCCCGCGGATCTTGACCTGGAAGTCGGTCCGGCCGGAGAGAGTGAGGGTGCCGTCCGCGGCGCGGCGCACCAGGTCGCCGCTGCGGAACCAGCACTGCCCGTCGGCCCCTTCGGGGTGCGGGACGAACGCGCCGGACGCGGCCGCGGCTCCCGCGTAGCCCTCGGACTGGAAGGGTGTACGGACATACAGTTCCCCGGTTCCGGGGCCGTCCAGGACACCCCCGTCGGCGGTGACCAGGAGGGCGGACACGCCCGGCAGCGGGCGGCCGAGTGGCAGCGGCCGGTCCGCGGGCTCGGCGCCTGTCATCTCGTACAGGAAGCTGTCGTTGGTCTCGGTGCAGCCGTAGAGGTTGTACAGCCGCGCGCCCGGCAGCACACCGGGCAGGGCGGCCCTTACGGGGGCGGGCAGGGTGTCGCCGGTGGACAGGGCGTGCCGGACGGAGGGGAGCATGCGGCCCTCGGCCTGTGCGGCGTCGGTGAGCAGCCGGTAGAACATCGGCACCGACTGGACGATCTCCACCTCGTACCGGGCGATGAGGTCGACGAGATGGGCGCCCTTCGCGGCGTGGTCCGGATCGACGAGGACGACGCGGCCGCCGTGCGCGAGCGTGGCCCAGACATCAAGGAGGCACAGGTCGAAGTTGAGGGGCGCGTAGTTGAGGACGGTGGTGCCGGGGCCGATGCCGAATGCCTCGCCCGCCCAGGCGGTGAAGCGGTCCAGGGCGGCTGCGGTCAGCGGTACGGTCTTGGGCAGTCCGGTGGACCCTGACGTGGTGAGCAGCAGGGCCGCGCTGTCCGGCCGCGCGGGCGCCACCGGTTCCGGAGCCGGTACGTGCGGCTGCGGCTGCGGCTGCGGCTGCGGCAGGTTGTCCGGCGTCAGTACGTGCCGGACGCCGGCCTGCTCGTACAGCCGCTCCCGCACGTCGGCGCCGAGCGTCGACGACGGCAGCAGCAACGGCCTGCGCTCCAGCAGGCAGGCCAGGACCAGCGCGATGGTCGCGGGCGACTTGGTCGCGGGGACGGCGAGCGGGCTGTCGGAGGGGAGGTCCCTGATCCGGGCCCGCTCCCGCTCCGCGCGGGCCAGCAGCTCGCCGTAACCGACTTCCCCGCCCCGCCACACCAGGGCCGTCGCCCCCGGAGCGAGGCGGGCGTGCCCGAGCACCGAGCCGACGAGCGTGTGCTGCTGCCGTGTCCCGACGGTGGCGGTCCCGATGCCGTTCACGGCCCCCGCTCCTTCCACTCCGCACGCCTCGTACCTGTCTGGTCCGATGGTGGTTTCGGGAGCTGGAGGCTCGTTGGAGCGCCGCTTTAGGGTCGGCCCGCCGACGGCATTCAGGGCCTGTCCCGGCCCCGTTCGACCCCGTTCGGCCCCGACGAACAGGGCCGAAGTGTCTGGTACTCCGCGTCCCGGTCGTGCCGGCCATGTGGGCGTGCGGGACGCTTGCTTGCCCTGACTGTCAGTTGGGCCCTCGGCTGTCAGTGGGGAGCTGTTCAATGTGGCTCATGGAGATGGATACGCACAGGCGTGGGTTGTTCTGGGATGTGCAGGCGGGGCGGGTCCCACCGCCCCCTGCGGCGGTGCTTCTCGGCTGGGAACTGGTTCGCGTGGATCCGGAGCGGGGGACTATCGAGGTGGCATTTCAGGCGGGCGATCAGTTCACGAACCCTGTCGGCGTGATCCAGGGCGGGTTCTTGGCCGCGATGCTCGATGACACCCTGGGGCCGGCGCTGGTCGCGACGCTGCCGGAAAAGCAGTTCGCGCCGACTCTCGATCTCCATGTTCAGTTTCTCCGTCCCGCCCGCCCTGGACGGCTTCTGGGACGCGGACGGGTCGTACAGCGCGGCAGGGATGTGTGCTTTCTCGCCGGTGAACTCATCGGCCCCGACGACAGACCCGTGGCGGTGGCGACCGCGACCGCACGAATCCAGACCATTCGTTGATGGTCATTCATGCCTTCATGCGCTGGGCTTCGCACGGACGTGCATGCGCTCCCCCTGTCTCCCGAAGAGACTGAGGATCTCGACGGGCTGCCCGTCCGCGCTGCTGAACCAGTGCGGCAGGCGGGTGTCGAACTCGGCGGCCTCGCCGGGGCCGAGGACCAGATCGTGCTCGCCGATGACGAGCCGTAGCCGGCCGTCCAGCACATACAGCCACTCGTAGCCCTCGTGCGTCCGGCGATCCGGCTCCGCGCCCCGGTCGGAGATGATCATCTTGTACGCCTGAAGGGGACCCGGGGTCCGGGTCAGGGGGACGAACGTACCGCCGCTCGGCAAGGGGTGGGGTGTCAGCCGAATCCGGGGATCCCCCACTTCGGGGGCGCCGACCAGGTCGTCGAGGGGAACGCGGTACGCACCGGCGAGCGGCAGCAGCAGTTCCAGGCTGGGGCGGCGCTGTCCGGATTCCAGCCGGGAGAGGGTGCTCTTGGAGATGCCGGTCACCTCGGAGAGCGCGGCCAGGGTGAGGCCGCGTTTGGCACGCAGCCGTCTGAGCCGGGGAGCGACCTCGTCGAGGACCGCTTGGTAGGGCGGGGTTTCGTCCATACGGGCATTCCACCCGGCTGTCCCGGAATTGGCAACAGAAGTTGCCATCGCCATCCGGCGGGGGCACGCTCCCCCGCATGAGCACACACCGCGATTCCGGACACGGACACAACCACACCGACGTCGACTGGGAGGTCATGGCTGCCCACCTGGAGCACAGCGGCGAACTGCAGCTCCCGGTCCTCCGCCGGACGGCGGCCCGCCTGAGGGAGTTGCTCGACCCGGAGAAGAAGGTCCGGCGGATCCTCGACATCGGTAGCGGGCCGGGAGTGATGACCTGCGTGTTCGCCGAGGCCTTCGCGGACGCCGAGGCGGTCGCCGTGGACGGCACGCCGGGGCTGCTGGACCGAGCCCTGGCTCGCGCCGAGCGGCTCGGCCTCGGCGGCAGGGTGGCCGTCCGGCACGTGGAGCTGCCCGAGGGCCTGGACGGTGGTGACGACCACGGGGAAGGCGGCCTCGGCACGGCGGATCTGGTCTGGAGCAGCAAGGCCGTGCACCACCTCGGTGATCAGCAGGGCGCGTTGACTGCGCTCGCAGGTGTGCTGAGGCCCGGCGGGTTGCTCGCCGTGGCAGAGGGCGGCCTGCCGATGCGCTTCCTGCCACGCGACATCGGCATCGGCAGGCCGGGCCTCCAGGCCCGGCTCGACGTCGTCCAGGAGCGCTGGTTCGAGACCATGCGAGCCGAGCTGCCCGGCAGCACCGCCCTGGTCGAGGACTGGCCCGCGATGCTCAGCCGCGCCGGTCTCACCCGCGTCGGCAGCTTCACTTCCCTCCTCGACCTGCCGGCACCTCTGGGCGCGACGGCCCGCGCCTTCCTGCACGCCCAGCTGACCAGGCTGCGGGAGACGATGAGCGAGTCCCTGGAGGTGGAGGACCGCGGGACACTCGACGTGCTGCTCGATCCCGGGGCACCTGAGGGAATCCTGCGGCGGCCCGATGCCTTCCTCCTCTCCGCCACCACCGTCTTTACGGGCGTGCGCTCGGCTCGGTGACCGTGCCGGCCATAGGGGGCCTGCGGCGTCCGGGCCGCAACCGGCCTGCGTAGGCAGAGGGCCGGGCGCATTGAACCCGGTGCGGAAGCGATGGCGTACGGCGGGGCCCCCGCGGCCGGTCGCGACCACGGCCCGGCACACCCGCCTCCCGCGAAACGGGTCGGACTCCCCCGGCATCCCCTCGGCCTCCGGCCACAGCATTCACCACCTGTCGGAAAGGTCCGGCTGCCCTGCCCTGCCCACCGTCGCCCGGCGGCCGGCGGCCGGGGTTCGGGAGTCACCGGAGAACGGAGTTCATGTTGAAACCAATCAGTGCGGGACGAGATGAGGCAGTAGCCAGAAGTGCGGAACGGATACCTTCAGTCCGGTGGGCGCTCGCCGGCCTTTCGCTGTCCATGCTGCTGTCCTCGCTCGGCACCAGCATCGCCAATGTTGGCTTGCCGACTCTGGCACAGGCGTTCACCGCCTCTTTCCAGGAAGTCCAGTGGATCGTCCTCGCTTATCTCCTCGGTATCACCACCCTGATCGTCAGCGTCGGACGGCTCGGCGACATCCTCGGCCGCCGGCGGCTGCTACTGGCCGGAATCTTCCTGTTCACGGTTGCCTCGGTCCTGTGCGGCGTCGCGCCCACGCTCTGGCTGCTGATTGCCGCCCGGGCGGCGCAGGGCCTCGGAGCAGCCGTCATGATGGCCCTCACCATGGCTTTCATTGGCGAGACGGTTCCGAAGGAAAAGACCGGTAGGGCCATGGGGCTACTCGGAACGATGTCCGCGATCGGCACCGCTCTCGGTCCGTCGCTGGGCGGCGCTCTGATCTCCGGACTCAGTTGGCGGGCAATATTCCTCGTCAACGCACCGCTGGGCATCGTGACTTTTCTTCTCACGCACCGCTACCTGCCCGTTGACCGACGGGTGCCCAAGTCTGACCGGGCCGGCTTCGACAATGTGGGCACCCTGCTGCTTGCTCTGACGCTGGCGGCTTACGCACTCGCCATGACAATGGGGCGCGGCAGTTTCGGTTCGCTCAACATCGCTCTGCTGTTGGCTGCTGCCTTCGGAGTCGGCCTCTTCGTGCGTGCCGAGGCGAGAGCGGCCTCACCTTTGATCCGATTGGCCATGTTCCGCGATCCAGTGCTGAGCGCGAGCCTCGCCACGAGCATGCTCGTCTCGACGGTGATGATGGCGACGCTGGTGGTCGGGCCGTTCTATCTCTCTCGTACGCTCGGGCTCGATGAGGCTCTTGTTGGACTCGTCCTGTCGGTCGGTCCGCTGGTCACTGCGCTGACCGGTGTGCCGGCCGGTCGCATTGCGGACCGTTTCGGCGCACAACGCATGACCATCGTCGGGCTCATCGGAATAGCGGCCGGTTCCTTCATTCTGTCCATGATGTCGGCGACGCCCAGCATCTCCGGCTACCTCGGCCCCATCGTCGTCATCACCGTCGGCTATGCGACGTTCCAGACGGCCAACAACACCGCCGTCATGGCAGACACCCGCCCGGATCAGCGCGGCGTCACTTCCGGCATGCTCAACCTGTCGCGCAATCTCGGGCTTGTCACCGGGACATCCGTTATGGGCGCTGTGTTCGCGCTCGCGTCGGCGACGACCGATGTCACAACGGCGCGTTCCGAGGCCGTTGCCACCGGTATGCGGGTCACCTTCGCAGTCGCGGCGATTCTGATCGTCGTCGCACTCGCCATTGCGCTTCGAAGCCGTGCTCTCTCACGACGCACCCAAGGTGAATGATTGCCCGCGGCCGGGACCACGCCGGATCCGGCGTGGTCCCGGCCGCGTCCCGGTCTCGGGGCTGGGGCTGGGGCTGGGGCTGGGGCTGGGGCTGGGCGATCAGACGCGGCGCCAGCGCGCCATCGCGAAGGAGAAGACGCCGAACAGCGCCAGCCCCACGGCGACCAGCGCCAGCAGCCACGGGCCCGCCGGGGTCTCGGCGAATGTGCGCAGTGTGTCGTCGAAGCCCTTGGCCTTGTCCGGCTCGTACTCGACGGCCGCGCGGATGATGAACACCCCGATCGCGGCGAAGACGATACCGCGGGCCGCGCCGCCGCCGACGCCTGTCACGTCCACGAACTGCCGGGTCCTGCGCGACATCTGGCCGAGCTTCAGATGCTTGTGGTACTTCCGCATCACGGCGCGGGCACCGACCCAGATCCCCCCGACCGCGATACCGGCGCCGACGATGCCGACGATCCACTGGCCCGCGGGCAGATCGAGCGCCCTGGTGGTCACGTCCTGCGACTGCTGGTCGCTCGACCCGCTGCCGCTGCCGCGGTCGCCCGCGGCGAAGGCGAGGACGGAGTAGGCGACGAAACCGTAGAAGACGCAGCGGCCCGCGGAGAGCAGGCGCTTGCCCGCCTTGCGGCCGTCGGGCCCGGCGGCGCCGAACAGGGCTTCGGACAGCCGCCACAGGGCCATCCCGACCAACCCGGCGCCCAGGGTCCACAGCAGGACGGATCCCATCGGCTTGTCCGACAGCTCGGCGAGCGCGCCGCCCCGGTCGGCCTGCTTGCCGCTGTCGCCGAAGGCGATCCGCAGGGCGAGAACCCCGACGAGCAGATAGATCGCCCCGCGTGCGACGAACCCCCAGCGCGCGGCGGCGTCGAGGGCGGAACTGTTGGCCGCCCTGCGGGCTCCGGCGTGTCCACGGAGCGTCATCATGCGTGCGTTCATCGGTGAACCTCCCGGTGAGGCGGATGCCCCTGACCGGGACGGGGAAACGCCGGGCGGGCGTGGCGCCGCCGTTCAGGAGACCGCCGAAGGGACCGCCGGAGCCGCTCGGGTGTCGTGGACTCCGACGCGGCCGGCGGAGACATGCGCCTGGGAGCCAGTTCGCCGGTGAGGGTGGACGCCACCCCCTGTTGCGGGCCTACGTCTTCCACGGGAACAATCACCGTCGCAGCGATCCTCTTATGGCTCCGACCATGATCCTCCGGGCAGACCCTGGCCCTTCGAGTCCGGCTTCCAGTCCTGGACGAGGAGCCCGAGCAGCACCTCGTCAAGAAACTCGCCCATCACCCAGGCCGACGAACGCAGCACGCCCTCGCGGACGAAGCCGTTGCGCTCGGCTGAGCGCAGCATCGCGGCGTTGTCCGACAGCGTCTCGATCTGCAGCCGCTGCAGGCCGCGCACGACGAAACCGTAGTGGCACAGCACCGCGACCACGTCGGTGCCGTAGCCCTTGCCGCGGGAGGACGGCAGCAGTCCAAGGCCGATGTGCGCGGACCGGTTGTGGTTGTCGATGTTCGACAGCACCGCGGTGCCGACCAGCGTGCCGCCGTCCAGCTCCACCACGGAGAACGGGACGTGCTGTTGCTCCTTGTCGTCCACCACGAGCCGCGAGTCCTTCGAGCCGGGCGTGATCGGCCGCCACGGCCGGCCTTCGGCCCGCGAGGAGTTGACCACGTCGTCGTAGAGCTCAGCCCGCAGGATCGGGATGTCGTCCTCGTGCCGGGCCCTGAGCCCGACCTTGCTGCCCCTTAGCATGCAAACTTCCTATCCGACCGGGCTCGCCGACGGCAAACCAATAGGGCAACTGCATTGGCACCTCCCAGGCCCCCAGGGCCTGGAGGCACGTCGCTGGGCCCCAGAAGATCCGCCGGACAGACTCTGGCGGTGAGGCGCTCGAAAACCAGTGGAGCAGCGCCGCTGTGCGCCATTACCGTGCTGCCGAACCAAGTCGTCTGGTCGAGGACGTGCCGTTGTACACCCTGTGAGACCTCCCGAGCGCTGATTCGTTGCGCGTCGCGCATGTGCGCCGCGCTCCTTTTTGCTGCGGACTTCTCACTGAAACCGGTGTACTTCTGTGCTCAAAAACTGGGTGGTCATGCCCACCTGCCTGCCGCTCGTTCTCCGCCGTTGCCACGCGTGCGCGTCCGAGCGCTTCCGCGCAAGCGGTAAATTTCGCGTCAACGCAAACCACAAGCTCATCGACGCCTGGCTCCTCGCGCTCTGTACCTCTTGCGGGGAAACTGCAAAGCTCACGGTCCTGGAGCGGATGAATGTGCGCTCCGTACGACCTGAGCTGCTGGACCGGCTGCATGACAACGACCCTGGCCTGACAGCTGAGCTGCTCCAGGATCCGGTCGTGCGGCGCCGTAATCGCATCGCCCTCGACTGGGACAACGCCTGGCGCCTCGACACCGGCGGATCGGATCCCCTGGACCGCGAGGTGATCGACGTCTCGGTCCGCTTTGCGGCGCGGATCCCTGTCCGGCCGGTGCGACTGATCGCTGAAGGTTGCGGTCGTTCGCGGGCCGAGGTCGAGAGACTGATCACGAAGGGGAAACTCGTTTCGGCAGTCCGGCTGAGCGGCAAGCTCTCCGGCGACTTCACCTTCATGCTCAAGCGCTGAGCCCTCCTCGGGACCAGGGGCCTGTCCGGCAAGGTCCGCCGGACAGGCCCCAGCCGGACAGGCCCTAGCCGTCCAGGAGCTCGGCGAGCGCGAGGGCCGGTTCGGCGGAAGGTTCGCCCGCCGGCCACCAGATGCCGGACTCGTCGCGGTAGGGATACCAGCGGTCGTCGCGTCCCTGACGCAGCTGGATGCCCTGGCCGGTCAGCGTCCAGCGGTTGCCGTCCACCACCACCTCCGGCGCTTCGTCCTCCTCCCAGGCCGCCGCGAACACCGTGCGGGCGCGGGCGGCCTCCCGCTTCGGCGGGTCCCAGCGCCGCTCCAGCACGTCGAGCCCGGCGGCGCCGCCCGTGCGCCAGGCCGCGGCGGCACGGTCCAGCTCCTCGGGGCGTCCGCAGCTCTCGCGCAGCCGCTGCGGAACCCGCGGATCGGGGTGGGTGGCGGCGATACGTACGGTGTCCTGCCACTCATCCAGCGGCGGCGGAAGCTCGGCGGTGAACCCGAGGGTGTACGCGAGGAGTTCACGGGCCCGCGCCGCCGCGTCGGCGATCAGCTGCTCCAGCGGGTCGGCGTCGAGTCCGGTCGCGGGCTCGTCGGGCCGGAGCAACGGTTCGGGCAGCGCCGGGAGCGGCGGCAGGGGGACCGCCTCGCGGGCGTACGCCTGCGCGGCGGGCGTACCGGCGACATCGGGAGCGGCGACGGACCGGGCGTCCTCCTCCGCACCCTCCGCGTCCGCATCACCCTCCTCGTCATCGTCCGTCATCGCCCTCAGCAGCAGTGTGGACTTGAGGTCCTCCAGTGCCTGCGCCTCGTTCCTGCCGCGCACCAGCAGCAGCAGGAACGGGTCCTTGTCCAGCAGCCAGGAGACCTGATAGCCCAGCGCCAGGGCATGCGCGCACGGGTGGTCGGGCTCGTCGCAGTCGCAGTCCGGTTCGAGATCGCCGTAACCGGGCAGCAGGCCAAGCCCCGCGTCCTCCGCCGCCTCCAGCAGGTCGGGCGGCAGCTCTCCCGCCAGCAGGGCCGCCAGTTCGGCGGGGCGTTCGGCGGTCCTGTCCCACAGCAGGTCCCAGTTGTCCTCGCCCAGCTCCCGGAGCGTGAGCACGGTCGTGCACGGGGTGTCCTCGCCCCCGTACACCTGCGCGGCGATCCGTCCCGGACTGACCGTGACCGGTCCGATGCGGCCCGAGCGGGCGAAGGCCCGCGCCTTCTTCAGCACCTCCTCGTCGGGCCAGGCATCCTCCATCGCGCCGGCCCAGGCGCCGCCCCACCAGGACTGTCCGCGCGCCCGGCCGCCCTTGCGTGCGGGAAAGGCGGAGAAGCCCCGTGCGGCTCCGCCGCCGTCGTGGTCGCTCAGCTGCCCGCTCATCCCGCACTCCTCAGCTCGACCAGGTTGGCCAGGTCGTCGTTGCTCAGCTGCGTCAGCGCCTTCTCGCCGGAGCCGAGCACCGAATCGGCCAGCTCCTTCTTGGACTCCAGCAGTGTGGCGATACGGTCCTCGATCGTGCCCTCCGCGATGATCCGGTGGACCTGGACGGGCCTGGTCTGGCCGATCCGGTAGGCCCGGTCGGTGGCCTGCGCCTCGACGGCCGGGTTCCACCAGCGGTCGTAGTGCACCACATGGTCCGCCCGGGTCAGGTTGAGCCCGGTCCCTGCCGCCTTCAACGACAGCAGGAAGACCGGGACCTCGCCGTCCTGGAAGCGCTGCACCATCTCCTCCCGCTTCCGTACGGGCGTCCCGCCGTGCAGCAGCTGGGTGGGGATGCCCCGGTCCGCCAGATGGCGCTCCAGGATCCTGGCCATGGCCACGTACTGGGTGAAGACCAGTACAGCGCCGTCCTCCGCCGTGATCGTGTCGAGCAGTTCGTCGAGAAGCTCCAGCTTCCCCGAACGGCCGGACAGCTTCGGCAGGCCCGCTGCCCGGCCCTCGTGCTTCTCCTTCAGGAACTGCGCGGGGTGGTTGCAGACCTGCTTCAGCCCGGTCAGCAGCTTCAGCACCTGGCCGGCACGCTCGATGCCCTCGCCGGCCCGGATCGCGGCCATCGCCTCGCGCGTCAGCTTCTCGTACAGCGCGGCCTGTTCGGCAGTGAGCGCCACCAGCTGGTCCGTCTCGGTCTTGGGCGGCAGCTCGGGCGCGATCCCCGGGTCGGACTTGCGCCGCCGCAGCAGGAACGGCCGTACGAGGTGGGCGAGGCGCTCCGCGGTGTGCGCATGCTCGGGAGGACCGGCCCGCTCCGCCTCGATCGGGGCGATCCAGCGGCGCCGGAACCGGCCGTGGGCGCCCAGCAGTCCGGGCGTGGTCCAGTCGAGGACGGCCCACAGCTCGGACAGGCTGTTCTCGACGGGGGTGCCGGTGAGCGCGATCTTCGCGTCGGCCGGAATCAGCCGCAGCGCCTTGGCCGTGGATGACGACGGGTTCTTGACGTGCTGCGCCTCGTCGGCGACGACCGTGCTCCAACGGTGCGCGCCGAGGCGCTCGGCGTCCAGACGCATGGTGCCGTACGTGGTGAGCACAAAGCCGGAGTCGGCTCCCTCCAGAGTGCGTCCGGTGCCGTGGAAGCGGCGCACAGGGGTGCCGGGGGCGAACCGGCCGACTTCCCGCTCCCAGTTGCCGAGCAGCGATGCCGGGCAGACCACCAGCGTCGGGCCGCGGCTGTCCGTGTGCTGCTGCCGTACCAGATGCAGCGCGATGAGCTGGACCGTCTTGCCCAGGCCCATGTCGTCGGCGAGACAGCCGCCGAGCCCGAGCGAGGTCATGCGGTCCAGCCAACGCAGGCCGCGCAGCTGGTAGTCGCGCAGGGTGGCGGTGAGTGCGGCGGGCTGCTCCAGTAGCTCGTCGCCGCCGTCGGGGCCGGCGAGCCGGGCGCGCAGGGCGAGCAGCCACTCGCTGGGCGCGACCGGCACCTGTTCGCCGCCGATCTCGACGTACCCGGACAGAGCGACAGCCAGGGCTTCGATCGCGGTGAGCGGCCCGAGGTCGCGCTCGCGGGCCTTGCGGGCGATCCCGGCGCCGATCAGCGTCCAGCGGCCGCGGAGCCGGACGAGCGGGGACGGCGCACCGGCGACGGCGGCCATCTCCTCGTCGGTGAGGAGCTCGCCGTCGAGGAGCAGCTCGCGGCGCAGGCCGACCGTGCCGTCGCTGCCCATGAAGGAACGCAGGTCGGCGGGCGGTACGAGGTCCGCGCCGACGACGGCGCGGTCGGTCAGGGCACGCCCGACCTCCTCGGGCCAGCGCACGTCGATGCCGTGGGCGCGCAGCCTGGATCCGGCCTCGTCGAGTAACTGGACGGCCTCCCGGTCGCCGAGAGCGAGTTCGCGGGGGACGGGCAGCAGCTGTGCCAGCGGCTCCCACACTCCGGCGGCGCGGCGCACGGCGAGCACGGTGTCGGCCTGTGCCCGCGGGCCCAGTGCGTTCGGGGCGCCGTCGAAGAGCTCGCCGGCGTCCATGGACAGGGTCGGGTCGGCGAGGCTGTGGACGCGCGGGACAATGTGCAGGGCCGGCGCTCCCCCGCCGGGCGTGTCCGTGCCGGGGGCCGACAGGTCGACACGCAGCGAGACCCGTACACCGGAGTCGAGGCCGACCGAGACCTCTTCGGCCCAGGCCCGCAGCCCCGGTACATGCTGGGGCTCGACGGCGGCGAACGCGGCCCGCCCGGTCGACGCCTCGGCCGCCGCCGTACGCGGCAGGGTGTCGGCGACCGCGTCCGTGAAGGCACGTAGCAGAGGCGCCGCTTCGGGCAGCAGATCGGTGCCCGGCACGGGCGTCGCCAGCGCCTCGGGCGGTGCGGCGGCAGCCAGTTCGCGCAGCCGCAGGACGTCGTCGGAGTCGAGCGGGCCGACCCGCCACGCGTCGTAGCCGGCCGCGGAGACACCGGGCAGCAGGAGCCCGCGGGTGGCGAGTTGCAGCGCGAGCGCGGCGGCGGCCCCCCAGTAGGCGGCCGCCGGATGGACCGCTGCGCCGGTGCTCCCGTCCCCGTAAAGCCGCCTGGCCAGGGCCAGTACGGGCAGCGCGTCGGCGACCGGCAGGCGCAGCACCTTGACCGTGCGCACCCCGTCGGCGGTGGCAAGGTCGGCCTCGCCCACCTCACCCGTGGACACGTCGGGCGGCCCCGCCCCGTCCGGGTCCCAGAAGACGATCCGGCCCGTGCGGGCCGGATCGCCCGGCTCGAAGACGACCGCGCACCGCGCCAGCAGTCCGCCCTGCTCACGCGCAATCCACACCATGAAGCCCGCTCCCTCGTACTGTTCCGTACTGCCGTTGTTCCCTACGGTGTTGATCAGCTTGTCAGGTTACGGAACCGCCGAACGGACAGCGGGAAAAACACCGCGCACAGGACAACCGGCCAGACAACAGCCATCAGTTGCGCGTTCTGCGCGATCCAGGAGTCGCCGCCCCAGCCCGGGTTGCCGAAGAGCTCGCGGGTGGCGAGCACGGTGGAGGAGAGCGGATTCCACTCGGCAACGGTGCCGAGCCAGCCCGGCATGGTGGAGGGCGCGACGAAGGCGCTGGTGAGGAAGCCGACGGGGAACTCCAGGGTCTGCACCATCGTGATGCCCTCGGGGCCCTTCATCAGCAGTCCGAGGTAGATCCCGGCCCAGACGAGCGCGAAGCGCAGCAGCAGCAACAGGCCCACGGCGTACACGGTGTCGCCGGCGCTGCCGTGCGCCTCCCAGCCGATCAGCAGCCCGACGCCGAACAGAACGGCCAGGGCGAGCAGCGAGCTCAGCATGTCGGTGACGGCGCGGCCGACGACCACCGCCGAGGGCGACATCGGCAGGGTGCGGAAGCGGGAGGTGATGCCCCGGTTCTTGTCGGCGGACACGGCGGTGACGGTCTCGCCCATGCCGAACACCATCGTCATGACGAACATGCCGGGTACCAGGAACTCGCGGTAACTGCCGCCGCCCGGGACCTGCATCGCGCCACCGAAGAAATAGGTGAACATCAGGACCATCATCACCGGGAACGTCAGCGTCCCGATGAGACCGCCCGGTTCGCGGACCCAGTGGGTGAGGCCGCGCAGCGTGACGGTCCAGCCGTCGGCGCACGCCCAGCGCGCCCGGCCCAGCGGCGTACGCGGGATCTTCGGGAGGCGGGAGAGCTGCGGAACCTGCGGTGCGGTGATGCTCATGCCGCCATCGCCTCTCGGGTGTCGGAGGCCGCGGCCTGCTCGTCGCTGTCGGTGGTGTGTCCGGTGAGGTGCAGGAACACCTCGTCCAGGGTGGGGCGGCGCAGCGCGATGTCCTCGACGTCGACGCCCGCCTGGTCCAGCGAGCGCACGACCTCGGACAGGGCGCGGCTGCGGTCCTCGACGCGCACGCTGACCCGCCGGGTGTCCTGGGCGGTCTCCGGCAGGCCGTCGCCGATCGCGGCCATGGCGGCAGCGGCGGCGGCCAGTTCGTCGGCGCGCCGCACCACCACGTCGATACGGTCGCCGCCGACCCGGCCCTTCAGCTCGTCGGGCGTGCCTTCGGCGATCACCCGGCCCGAGTCGATCACCGAGATGGAGCCGGCCAGCTGGTCGGCCTCCTCCAGGTACTGCGTGGTGAGCAGCACGGTGGTGCCGGCGCCGACGAGGCCGCGTACGGCCTCCCAGACCTCGTTGCGGCTGCGCGGGTCGAGCCCCGTCGTCGGCTCGTCCAGGAACAGCACCTGCGGGGCCAGCACCATGCTGACGGCGAGGTCGAGGCGACGGCGCATCCCGCCCGAGTAGGCCTTGAGCGGCTTCTTGCCGGTGTCGTCGAGCCGGAAGTGCTCCAGGAGCTCGTCTGCGCGGCGGCCGGCGTCGCGCGGCGACAGATGGTGAAGCCGGCCGAACATCACCAGGTTCTGCCGCCCGCTGAGCACCTCGTCCACGGCTGCGTACTGGCCCACGAGACCGATGCTGGAGCGCACCTCGGCGGTCTGGCGCACGACGTCGAAGCCGGCCACCTCGGCACGTCCCTCGTCGGCCTTGAGGAGGGTGGAGAGGATGCCGACGGATGTGGTCTTGCCCGCCCCGTTCGGGCCGAGCAGTCCGTGGACCGTTCCGCGCTCCACGCTGAGATCGAAACCGTCGAGCGCGTACCGCTTGCCGTAGCGTTTGCGCAGCCCTTCCGCGAAGACTGCCGGACTGGTCGATTCCACGTCGTCAACTTCTTTCGTCGGTACGGACGTCGGAGAGGTCCGCCCCCGCGCAAGCAGGCCGGAGACGGCATCGCGCCCACCTTCGCGCGCGCCGTTGCAGCGCGGCTCGAGCGGCGCTGGAGCCGGGCCGGTTCCAGGGCCGCTCGAGCACCGCTTGCGAGGGTGTCCGGCGATTCCCACGTCCCCCTTGCGAGAAGGACAGACCGTGATCACATTCATCAACCGCTTCGAGGTCACCGGGCCGGCGGACGAGTTCGAGAAGGCCTTCGACGCGACCTCCGCGTTCTTCAGTGCCCAGCCCGGCTTCATCGCCCACCGTCTGCTCCAGCACATCCAGGAGCCGGGCCGGTATGTGAACGTGGCCGACTGGCAGGACGAGGAGTCCTTCCGGGCGGCCCTCGCCCGGCCGGAGTTCGCCGCGCACCGCACGGCGCTGCGCGCGCTCAGCAGCAGCGACCCGAACCTGTACACGCCGACGCTGGAGCGCGTCGCGCGCTGAGCGCACCGGTGGCCTGTGGACACTCCCCGGGAGGGTCCACAGGCCACCTGCGGTCCTGCGGTCACGCGGGGCGGATCGCCAGCGAGTGCCGGAAGACGTTCCGCGGGTCCCAGACGGCCTTGGCCCGCTGCAGCCGCGGATAGTTGTCCTTGTAGTAGAGGCGGTGCCAGGGCACGCCCGAGGTGTTCCACTCGGGATCGGCCATGTCGATGTCCGGGTAGTTGATGTAGCAGCCGTCGCCGCCCCGGCCGGGCACCGGCACACCGCCGGTGGACGCGAACACGTCGCGGTAAGTGCGCCGCAGCCAGCCGATGTTCTCGGCGTCGCCCGCCGCGTCCTGCCACGTGTTCATAAAGATCACATTGAGGATCGCGTCGCGGTGCGCGCTCGCGGTGGCCGACGTGCCGAGGCTGTTGACCCGGCCGCCGAAGGACTGGAGTGAGACGGACGCCGCCTGGTAGCTGTGGTCCGTGCTGTTCAGGTGAGTGTGGAGCGCGTCGGCCTGCGCCCCGCTCCACGCCCGGCGCAGATAGGCCGACTTGATCTTCTGGCGGCCCTTGTCGGTGTCCTGCGAGTCGGCGAGCGTGAGCGTCGCGGTGAGCCAGGGCTCGTTCAGCACGTCGGTGACGTACGGGGTGACGGGCACGCCCTCGGTCAGTGCGGCGGCGTAGTCCGCCAGCAGACGCGCCGCTTCGGGCCGGTCGGCGTCCATATGTGTGAAGCTGACGGCGCTCTGGCCCGGGTCGTTCTCCTTGAGCCGGCCGAGGAGCACCAGGCCGCCGTACAGCCCGGCGTACGGAGAGTCGGCGGCGCTGTTGCGCTCGTGCCACTCGCCGTGGTTGCGCAGCAGCCGCCGGAAGGCCGCCTTGTCCATGCCCTCGCGGGGGAAGATCACCGCGTTGGAGAGGATGCCGGACGGCGGACGCGGCAGCAGCCGCGCCGGGTCGGAGCCGACCGCTCCCGGTGAGCGGAACCAGTAGCGGGTGACGACGCCGAAGTTGCCGCCACCACCGCCCGTGTGGGCCCACCACAGCTCGCGGCGGGGATCGGACGCCTCCCGGGTGGCCACCACCGCGCGGGCCCGGCCCTCGCGGTCGACGACGACCACCTCGACGGCGTACAGGTGGTCGGCGGCCAGCCCGAAGGCGCGGGAGAGCGCCCCGTACCCGCCGCCCGCGATGTGGCCGCCGAAGCCCACGGTGGCGCTCGCGCCGCCGGGCAGGGTGACGCCCCAGCCGTAATAGAGCTTCTTGTAGACGTCCGTCAGCTGCGCGCCCGCCTCGATCATGAAGGCGCGCATCTTCGGGTCGTAGGAGACGGCGTTCATCCCGCCGAGGTCGACGACCAGCCGGACGGCCGGATCGCCGACGACGTTCTCGTAGCAGTGGCCGCCGCTGCGCACCGCGATGCGCTTGCCCGACCGTACGGCATCACCGACGGCCTGCACGACCTGAGCGGTGGTGGTCACGGGGCGAAAGGCGTCGGGGTGCGCGGCGAAGCGCTTGTTGCTGCCGCGTACCGCCAAGTCCGCGTAGCGCGGGTCGCCAGGAGTGATCCAGGGCGCCTCCGCCTCCCTCGCCCCGGCCGCGGGGGCGGCGGACGCGGGAGCGATGCCCGCCGCGGCGAGCCCGGCGGCGGCGGAGGCCGTGAACGTACCGGCGACGAAGCGCCTACGGCTGGGAGCAGTCATCATGCAACCTTCTGGGTGGGCGGGCCGCTCGGGGCGGAAGGTGTTGGTGAACAGGCCGGCCCGCACCTCGACCGGGGTGCCGCCGGGGGCGACGCGGGCGCACCGGGCCGGGGTAGGGGGTGGCTGCCCCGGCGGCCCGGCGGCCGCCGGGGGAAGGCCCTGGCCTGCGGGCGCCGGAGCCGGGGGACGGCGTCGCCGACGTGTGCGTCGTGGCTCAGACCACCGCCCGGGTGGCCAGCACCCGGTTGACGAGTGCGAGGTACTGGCGGGGGGTCTCGGCTGCGTCGATGGCCTCCTCGTCCAGCGTGATCTCGTAGTCCCGCTCGATGCGTCCGGTGGTCTGCAGGATCGCCAGCGAGTCGTAGTCGAGGTCGAGGAACAGGACGTCCATGATGTCGCCGTCCAGGTTCACCGACTCACTCTCGCCGGCGCACTCGCGCAGCAGGGTGATCAGATCGCTCAGTTCCATTCGTTCCATGGGGCTCTCTCCTTCGGGTGCCCGTCACGCCTGTCGGCGGACGGGGGGTGGGGGTGGATCGGATGGCGCGTCAGTCCGCGGCGCGTACGACGGCGGCGGCGTTGAACCCGCCCCGCCCACGGGCCAGGACCAGCGCTGTGCGCAGCCGCACGCCCCGGCGGGGGGCGCCGGTCACCAGGTCGATGGGGCAGTCGTCGGCGGGCGCGGCGGTGCCGGTGGTCGGCGGTACGGTCTGGTCGCGCAGGGCGAGCAGCGCTGCGGCCAGGTCCAGCGAGGAGCCGCCCGCAAGGAGTCGTCCCGTCATGGACTTGGGCACGGTGACCGGCAGCGCGTACGGGCCGAACACATCGGCGATCGCCTCGGCCTCCGCCCGGTCGGCCGCGCGCTCGCCCGCACCGTCGGCGAAGACCACATCGACGTCACCGGGGCGCACCCCGGCGTCGGCCAGTGCGAGCCGCGCCGCGTCGGCGAGCCTCGGGGTGCCCGGACCGTCGAACGTTGCCGCGTGTCCCGCGAGTTCGCCGTACGGGCGGGCGCCGCGCTCACGCGCGCTGTCGGCGTCCTCCAGGACCAGGAGTGCGCCGCCCTCTCCGACGAGATGGCCCGAGGCCGCGGCGTCGAACGGCACGTAGGCGCGCGCCGGGTCGGCGACGGTGCTCATGGAACCGTCCGCCAGATGGGCGGCCCAGCCCCACGGGCACAGGCCCGAGTCGACGCCGCCGGTGATCACCAGCGGGGTGCCCCTGCGGATCTGCCGCCGGGCCTGGGCGGTGGCGTCGAGGCCGCCCGCCTGCTCGGAGACGATGACGCCGCTGGCGCCGCGCATGTTGTGCCGGATGGATATCTGGCCGGTGTTGACGGCGTAGAACCAGGCGAACGACTGGTAGGCGCTGACGTGCTGGCCGCCCTTGCTCCACAGCGCCTGGAGCTCGCGCTGGCCGAACTCGAACCCGCCGGCGGAACTGGCGGTGACCACGCCGGCTCCGTACTCGGGCAGCTGGTCCACGTCGGCCCCGGCGTCCTCCAGAGCCGCCTTGGCCGCGGCCAGCGACAGCTGGGTCACCCGGTCGGTCTGCGGCAGCAGCCTGCCGGGGACGTGGTCCTCGGCGACGAAACCGGGGACCTCGCCCGCCAGCTGTACCGGATAGCCGGTGGCGTCGAAGCGGGTGACGGGACGGATGCCGCTCTCGCCGTGCAGCACGGCGGCCCACCACGCCTCCGTCCCCAGGCCGTTGGGCGCCATCACACCGATGCCGGTGACCACGGCTCTTGCCGTACGGGAAGAGGGAAGACGCGCGGTATTCCGGGCGGCCCCCGGCGCGGCTGTGGCCGTGGTCATGCTGCCTCCTTGAGGCGAGGGCTGGTGAGAACGACAGCGCTCTGGAAGCCGCCGAAGCCGCTGCCCACGCTGAGCACCGTGTCGGTGCGCTGCTCGCGGGCGGTGAGCGGGGTGTAGTCCAGGTCGCAGGCCGGGTCGGGCTCGTGCAGATTGGCCGTCGGCGGCACCGTGTCGTACTTGATGGCCAGCGCACTGGCCGCCAGCTCGAGCGAACCGATCGCCCCCAGCGAGTGGCCGATCATCGACTTGATGGAGCTGACCGGCACCTCGTGGGCATGGCTGCCGAGGCTGCGCTTGAAGGCGGCGGTCTCGTGCCGGTCGTTCTGCTTGGTGCCGGAGCCGTGGGCGTTGATGTAGTCGACGGCAGTGGGGTCGAGCCGCGCCTCGTCCAGGGCGAGCCGGATCGCCTCGGCCATCTCCTTGCCGTCCGACCGCAGTCCGGTCATGTGGTAGGCGTTGCTGAGGCTGGCGAAGCCGGAGATCTCCGCGTACACCTGGGCGCCGCGGCGCCGGGCCCGCTCGGCCTCCTCGAGGATCAGCACGGCCGAACCCTCGCCCAGCACAAAGCCGTTGCGGGTGCGGTCGAAGGGCCGGGAAGCGGTCGCGGGGTCGTCGTTGCGCGGGCTGGTCGCCTTGATGGCGTCGAAGCAGGCCACCGAGATCGGCGAGATCGGCGCCTCGGTGGCGCCGGCGACCATCACGTCGGCGCTGCCCTCGCGGATGAGCTCGACGGCGTGCCCGATCGAGTCCAGCCCCGATGTGCAGCCGGTGGAGACCAGCGAGACCGGACCCTGGGCGCCGGTGGCCCTGGCCACCTCGGCCGCCATGGAACTGGGCACGAAGTAGTCGAAGAGATGCCTGACGGCCAGTGTGTGGTCGACGTTCCATTCGCTGCCGTGGCGGCTGACGACTGCGTACTCGTTGTCCAGCCCCGTGGTGCAGCCGACCGCGCTGCCGAGGGTCACCCCGGTGCGCAACGGGTCGAGCCCATCGGCCGCACCGCTGTCGGCGAGCGCCTCCCGGGCGCTGGTGAGGGCGAACTGGGCGGCCCGGTCGAGGCGCCCGGCTTCCTCGGTGCCGAATCCGTGCGCTGCCGGGTCGAAGTCGGCCTCGGCGGCGATCCGTGACCGGTAGCCGGAGGCGTCGAACAGGGTGATGGGCCGGGTGGCCGTACGGCCCGCGGTCAGCAGCTCCCAGAACTCCTTGGTGCCCACCCCGCCCGGGGCGACGACTCCGATACCCGTGATGACGACCCGTCTCATCGGCTGTTCCTCACAGTTGTCCTCCTGATGGCAGAGCGGGTGCCGGAGCACCGGCCGCGCGGCCCCGTGCGCCGGGCTTGTCCGCGCCACCGCCGGGTCCGCGCTGCCGCCGGACGCGACCGTTCATGGCGCTGAGACTCCTCGAACGGCCTGGAGAGCCGCTTGAATCTGCCTCCGACCCACGCGAAACCCGGCTCACGGAGAGCGGGTTCACACCTCAGGAGCGGCGTGCTCATCAGGGGCACAACCGCGAGCGTCAGCCGTGTCCGCCCGAACAGATCCGGCCACCGGTCCCACCGTCAGGGAGCACCTTTGAACGTCACCACGTCCACCGTGTCGCTGAAGGTCGACGACGTCGCCGCGTCCAGTGCGTTCCTCAGAACCCACTTCGGCTTCGCCGAGCGGATGGCCGCCGACGGGTTCGCCTCGCTGGGGCGTGACGACGCGGCCCTCGACATCGTCCTGCTGCGGCGCGGGAGTGGAATCCTTCCCGAGGAGCAGCGCGACCAGCACGCGGCCGGCCTCATCATCGCCCTGACCGTGGCCGACCTCGCTGCCGAGGACGAACGCCTGCGCGGTGAGGGCAGCAACATCACGATGCCGCTGCGCGAGGAGCCCTGGGGCGAGCGTCTGCTCGGGGTCACCGACCCCGACGGCGTCGTCATCCAGCTGGTCGAATGGGTGACGCCCGCCGGAGCCCGAGCCGGCCGCGACGGTCAGCGTCGCCCCCCGCACGGCTGTACGACGCGCCCCGCCGTCCGTCCCCGTTCCAGCACTCCCCCGCGGCCGCCGGGGGTGCGGACGCCCGCGTCGGTTACGACGGGGCTCCTCACGGCCGTCCCGCCGGGGCAGTGGCACGTACCCGTCCCGTACGCGTGGTCCTCGGCCGGTGCGGGTGCGTGTCTCACTCGGGGCAAGGAGTCACGAGGCGCTTCACCATCTCGCCGATGAGCTCGTCGTACGGGTACGGGGCGAGGGTCTCGGGCACGGTGAGGTCGTCCACGATCAGGCCGAGCGTGGCGAGGTAGAGCAGGACCACGGCGATGCGGTCGCCGGGCAGGCCTGCCTCGATGTGGAAGCGGACGTTGGAGTCCAGCTCCGCGCTGAAGACCTTGTTCAGGTCGCGCTGGATCTCGGGGCGGCGCGTCGCCTCGAGGCGCAACTCCAGCATGGCGAGGTAGCTGCTGCGGTCGGCGCGCATGCGGTCGACAAGCTGGTGCATCAGGGTCGTCACCAGTTCGGTGGAGGGCCCTGCCTGCATGGTGTCGGCGAGAGCGGTCGCCTCGGGCGTCAGCCGCTCGTGGGTGCGGTCCATGATCTGCCGCAGCAACTCGGCACGGTTGGCGAAGTAGTTCGACGACGTGCCGGCGGGCACCTTGGCCTCGGCGTCGATCGCGCGGAACGTCAGCCCGCGTGACCCCTCGCGGGCGAGGACCTCGATGGCCGCGTCGAGCAGTGCGGTACGGCGTGCTGGGTTCTGCCTCATGAAAATTCTCCGAAGTCCATTGACACCACTTCAAGTGAAGTACTACATTCAAAGCACTCCAAGAGAGTACATCGCAGCAGACACGAGGAGTCAATATGCGAGCCCGTCACACCTCCCAGCACCGCACCGGAACGTTCACCCAGTTCAGCGGCGGTCACGGCGGTCGCGGCGTCCAGCCGCAGAAGCCCCGCTCCGTCCCCCGCCCCCGTCCGCTGCCCAAGCCCGGCACCCGCCGGTGAGCATGAACTCAACGAGGAGAGGAAATGGCCTCCGCCTCGACGGAGGTCAGGAACTCGTCCCGGTTGAAGACCCGTTCGGCCCGGTGGGCCGGTATGGGCGCACGGCACGACACCATGCAACCGACACACACCGGCGGGAGGGCCGGCCGGGAACGGACCGCTCGAAGTCCGTTTCCCGGCCGGCCCTCTTGCCGGTTTCAGCTGGTGGCGGGTGGTCTCAGTAGCGGTAGTGGTCGGACTTGTACGGGCCGTCGACGTCGACGCCGATGTAGGCGGCCTGCTCGGGACGGAGCGTCGTCAGCTTCACGCCGAGCGCGGCGAGGTGCAGCCGGGCGACCTTCTCGTCCAGGTGCTTGGGCAGCACGTAGACGTCGGTCGGGTACTCCTCGGGCTTGGTGAACAGCTCGATCTGGGCCAGCGTCTGGTCCGCGAAGCTGTTCGACATCACGAACGAGGGGTGACCCGTCGCGTTGCCCAGGTTCAGCAGCCGGCCCTCGGACAGCACGATCAGGACCTTGCCGTCGGGGAAGGTCCAGGTGTGGACCTGCGGCTTGACCTCGTCCTTGACGACGCCGGGGACGGCGGCCAGGCCGGCCATGTCGATCTCGTTGTCGAAGTGACCGATGTTCCCGACGATCGCCTGGTGCTTCATCCTGGCCATCTCCGAGGCCATGATGATGTCCTTGTTGCCGGTCGTGGTGATGAAGATGTCCGCCGTCTCCACCACCTCGTCCAGCGTGGTCACCTGATAGCCGTCCATCGTCGCCTGCAGCGCGCAGATCGGGTCGATCTCCGTGACGATGACACGGGCACCCTGGCCGCGCAGCGACTCCGCGCAGCCCTTGCCCACATCGCCATAGCCGCACACAACCGCCGTCTTGCCGCCGATCAGGACGTCGGTGGCACGGTTGATGCCGTCGATCAGCGAATGGCGGCAGCCGTACTTGTTGTCGAACTTCGACTTGGTGACGGCATCGTTCACATTGATCGCCGGGAAGAGCAGAGTGCCATCCCGGTGCATCTCGTACAGACGGTGCACACCCGTCGTCGTCTCCTCCGTCACGCCACGAATCTCGGCGGCGAGCGCGGACCACTTGAGGGTGGAGCGGTTCAGCAGTTCGAGTACGACGCGGAATTCGTCGTTGTCCGCGGAGGCCGGGGCGGGAACGGCACCGGCCTTCTCGAACTCCACGCCCTTGTGGACCAGGAGGGTCGCGTCACCGCCGTCGTCCAGGATCATGTTCGGGCCGCTGTGACCCGGCCA
Organism: Streptomyces sp. NBC_01750; assembly: GCF_035918095.1. Lineage (NCBI taxonomy): Bacteria > Bacillati > Actinomycetota > Actinomycetes > Kitasatosporales > Streptomycetaceae > Streptomyces > Streptomyces sp. NBC_01750. Next base: position 8,468,897 of record NZ_CP109137.1, on the reverse strand, counting down.
GGTCAGGGCCTGCTCCGTGCACCACCAGTACTCCTCCAGCGTCTCCCCCTTCCAGGCGTAGACCGGGATACCCGCAGCGGCGATGGCAGCAGCGGCGTGGTCCTGGGTGGAGAAAATGTTGCAGGAGACCCAGCGGACCTCGGCGCCGAGCGCCACCAGCGTCTCTATGAGGACTGCCGTCTGCACGGTCATGTGCAGCGATCCGGTGATGCGGGCGCCGGCGAGGGGCTGCGCCTCGGCGTACTCCTTGCGGATCGACATCAGACCGGGCATCTCGTGCTCGGCGAGGTTGATCTCCTTGCGGCCGAACTCGGCAAGCGAGATATCGGCGACTTTGAAGTCCGTGAAGTCAGCGGTCGGCTGCGAGGACATGCGCACTCCTTGAGTTCTGGATGTTCCGGTGGATCTCTGTCGTAGCCGTCGAACGGTTGAGGGTGATGTAGTGCAGACCTGGGGCGCCTTCGGCCAGCAGCCGGTCCGCCATGGCGGTGGCGTACGCGACGCCGATGCGATGCCCTTCGGCCGGGTCCTCGCGCGCCGCGTCCAGGCGGCGGGCGAGCTCACCGGGGAAGGTGGCATTGCTGAGTTCGGCGAAGCGGCGGATCTGGCGTACGTCAGTGGCGGGCATGATCTCCGGGATGACCGGGGTGTCGCAGCCCGCCGCCGCGACTCTGTCGCGCAGACGGAGATAGTCGTCGACGTCGAAGAACATCTGCGTGACGGCGTAGTCGGCGCCGGCCCGGCACTTGGCGACGAAGTGCCGGATGTCGGATTCCCAGTCCGGCGAGCGGGGGTGCCGCTCGGGAAAGGCCGCCACCCCGACACTCATGTCGCCCGACCGCCTGACCAGCGCGACCAGTTCGGCAGCGTGGGTGAAGCCGGCAGGGTGCGGGACCCAGGGGCCGTTCGGGTCACCCGGCGGGTCGCCGCGCAGGACCAGGACGTCGCGTACGCCCGCGTCGGCGTACTGGCCGATGATGTGGCGCAGCTCGGTCACGGAGTGACCGACGGCGGTCAAATGGGCGACCGGCCGCAGGGTCGTCTCGGCGGCGATCCGCTTGGTCACCTCGACGGTACGGTCCCTGGAGGAGCCGCCGGCACCGTAGGTGACGGACACGAATGTCGGCGAAAGCCCCTCGATGCGCCGGATCGCCTGCCAGAGAGTGCGGGTTCCCGCCGCTGTCTTCGGCGGGAAGAACTCGAAGGAGTAGGACGGCGTGCCGCTCGCGAGCAGTTCGCGCAGGGTGCTCATGCGCGGTTGCCTCCCGCGTTGAAGTAACCGGCTTCGGGGTGGTGGATCACGATGGCGTCGGTGGACTGCTCCGGGTGGAGCTGGAACTCCTCGGAGAGCTCGACGCCGATCCGTCCGGGCTCCAGCAGATCGGCGATCTTCGCGCGGTCCTCCAGATCGGGGCAGGCCGGGTAGCCGAACGAGTAACGACAGCCCTGATACTCGGTGCGGAGCATCCCGTCGAGGGTGTGGGGGTCCTGGCTGCCGATGCCGAGTTCGGAGCGGACGCGGGCGTGCCAGTACTCGGCGAGGGCTTCGGCGAGCTGGACGGACAGGCCGTGGAGTTCGAGGTAGTCGCGGTAGGAGTCGGACGCGAAGAGCTCGGCGGTCGCCTCGCCGATCTTCGAGCCGACGGTGACGACCTGGAGGCCGACCACGTCGGTCTCGCCGGACTCCTCGGGGCGGAAGAAGTCCGCCAGGCACAGCCGGCGGCCGCGGCGCTGGCGCGGGAAGGAGAAGCGGGTCCGCTCGGAGCCGTCCTCGTTCAGGAGGATGAGGTCGTCGCCCTTCGACACGCAGGGGAAGTAGCCGTAGACCACGGCCGCCTCCAGCAGGTTGCGGGTGTGCAGCTGGTCCAGCCAGCTCCGCAGACGGGGCCGGCCCTCGCTCTCCACCAGTTCCTCGTAACCGGGTCCGCCCTTGCGGGCCTCCTTGAGACCCCACTGGCCCTTGAAGAGCGCGCCTTCGTCCAGCCAGGAGGCGTACTCCTTCAGCTGGATGCCCTTGATCACCCGCGTGCCCCAGAACGGCGGCTCGGGGACCGGGTTGTCGGTCGCGGTGTCCGAGCGACCCGGACTCTCCTGCGGGCGATCCTCCACGATGGCCGTGGCCACCGGCTTCACCCGGCGTTGCTTGAGTTCGGGGAGGGAGGCTCCGGGGACGCCGCGCTTGACGCCGATGAGGGCGTCCATCAGCCGCAGGCCCTCGAACGCGTCGCGGGCGTAGCGGACTTCGCCTTCGTAGATCTCGTGGAGGTCCTGTTCGACGTAGGCGCGGGTCAGGGCGGCGCCGCCGAGGATGACGGGGTAGTCGGCGGCCATTTTGCGCTGGTTGAGCTCCTCCAGGTTCTCCTTCATGATCACCGTGGATTTGACCAGCAGCCCGGACATTCCGATGACGTCCGCCCGGTGTTCCTCCGCGGCCTCCAGGATCGCCGAGACCGGCTGCTTGATGCCCAGATTCACCACGTTGTAGCCGTTGTTGGAGAGGATGATGTCGACGAGGTTCTTGCCGATGTCATGCACGTCACCACGGACGGTGGCCAGCACGATCGTGCCCTTGCCGTCCGCGTCGGTCTTCTCCATGTGCGGCTCCAGATACGCCACCGCGATCTTCATCACCTCGGCCGACTGGAGCACGAACGGCAGCTGCATCTGACCGGAACCGAACAGCTCACCGACAACCTTCATGCCCTCCAGCAGCGTGTCGTTGACGATGTCCAGCGCCGGACGGGACCGCAGAGCCTCATCCAGATCCGCCTCCAGACCGTTCTTCTCACCATCCACGATGCGGCGCTCCAGGCGCTCCCCCAGCGGCAGGGCAAGCAGCTCCTGCGCCTTGCCCGCCTTCATCGACTTCATATTGACGCCCTCGAACAGCTCCATGAGCTTCTGCAGGGGGTCATAGCCCTCGGCCCGCCGGTCGTAGATCAGATCCAGCGCGACCCGGACCTCCTCCTCCTTCAGCCGGGCGATCGGCAGGATCTTCGACGCGTGCACAATCGCCGAATCCAGACCCGCCTTCACACACTCGTCCAGGAACACCGAGTTCAGCACCACCCGGGCCGCCGGGTTCAGCCCGAAGGAGATGTTCGACAGACCCAGCGTCGTCTGCACCGCCGGATGACGCCGCTTCAGCTCACGAATGGCCCCGATCGTGGCCACCCCGTCCTTGCGGGACTCCTCCTGCCCCGTGCAGATCGTGAACGTCAGCGTGTCGATGAGAATGTCGCACTCATGCACACCCCAGTTGCCCGTCAGATCACCGATCAGCCGCTCCGCGATCGCGACCTTGTGCTCGACCGAACGGGCCTGGCCCTCCTCATCGATGGTCAGCGCGATCAACGCGGCACCGTGCTCCCGCGCCAGCGCAGTCACCTTCGCAAACCGGGACTCCGGACCGTCACCATCCTCATAATTGACCGAGTTGATGACCGCCCGGCCGCCCAGCTTCTCCAACCCCGCCCGCAGCACGTTCAGTTCGGTGGAATCCAGCACAATCGGCAGCGTCGACGCGGTCGCGAACCGGCCGGCCAGCTCCTCCATGTCCGCCGCACCGTCCCGCCCGACATAATCCACACACAGATCCAGCATGTGCGCGCCCTCACGGATCTGATCCCGCGCAATCTCCACACAGTCGTCCCAGCGGCCCTCCAGCATCGCCTCACGGAACTTCCTGCTGCCATTGGCGTTCGTCCGCTCACCGATCGCCATGTACGAGGTGTCCTGACGGAACGCCACCGTCTGGTACAACGACGCCGCACCCGGCTCCGGACGCGGCTCCCGCACCGTCGGAACAAGACCACGCACCCGCTCCACCACCTGCCGCAAATGCTCCGGCGTCGTCCCGCAGCACCCCCCCACCAGCGACAGCCCGTACTCCCGCACAAACGTCTCCTGCGCATCCGCCAGCTCACCCGCCGACAACGGATAATGCGCACCGTTCCTGCCCAGCACCGGCAGCCCCGCATTGGGCATGCACGAGAGCGGAACCCGCGAATGCCGGGCCAGATAGCGCAGATGCTCACTCATCTCCGCCGGACCCGTCGCACAGTTCAGACCGATCATGTCGATACCGAGCGGCTCCAGCGCCGTCAGCGCCGCACCGATCTCCGAACCCAGCAGCATCGTCCCGGTCGTCTCCACCGTCACCGAGCAGATCACCGGAAGACTCGTACCGGTCGCCTCCAGCGCCCGGCGCGCGCCCAGGATCGCAGCCTTCGTCTGCAGCAGGTCCTGCGTCGTCTCCACCAGCAACGCGTCCGCACCACCGGCGATCATGCCCTCCGCGTTCTGCTGGTACGCGTCCCGCAGCTTCACATACGGAGCGTGCCCCAGCGTCGGCAGCTTCGTACCCGGCCCCATCGAGCCCAGCACCCACCGCTGCCGCCCCGTCGACACCGTGAACTCGTCCGCCACCTCACGCGCGATCCGCGCCCCCGACTCCGACAGCTCGAAGACCCGCCCGGGAATGTCGTACTCCCCCAACGCCGCCAGATTCGCACCGAAGGTATTGGTCTCCACACAGTCCACACCGACCGCGAAATACTCCTCATGCACCGACCGCACAATGTCCGGCCGCGTCACATTGAGGACCTCGTTACACCCCTCGAGATTCTCGAAGTCCTCAAGCGTCGGATCCTGCGCCTGCAACATCGTGCCCATCGCACCATCAGCCACCACCACACGAGTGGCGAGCGCCTCACGCAGGGCGTCGATCCGGGTGCCCGTCACGACCGGCCGCCCAGCCACGGCACGAGCGGTTTCGCCGCGTCCGTGCCGTAGGCCTTCTCGACGGTCGCGAGGAGTTGCGCGGGGTCGGCCCGGTACGACTGCGAGCCCACCGTCGCGAGGGCAAGGGACGCGACCGTACAGCCCAGCCGGGCGGCGGGCACGAGGGGCAGCTGCCGGCTGTGGGCGGCCAGGAAGCCGGCCCGGAAGGCGTCTCCGATGCCGGTCGGATCGACGACGGGGGTGTCGGCGACGCCCGGGACGGTGAGCGGTGGCTGTCCCGCGCGGTCGATCCTCACTCCGGCCTCGCCCAGGGTGGTGACCCAGGTGCCCACCAGTGCGAGGACCTTCTCGCGTGTCCAGCCGGTGCGTTCGAGCAGCAGCGCGGCCTCGTACTCGTTGGTGAACAGCCACTCCGCGCCGTCCACGAGGTCCCGCACCTCGCCCTGCTCCAGCCGCGCGAGCTGCTGCGAAGGGTCGGCGGCGAAGGGGATGCCGAGCTCCCGGCACTCTGTGGTGTGCCGCAGCATCGCTGCCGGATCGTTCGGTGAGACGAGCACGAGGTCGGGGCGGGTCTGGGAAGTGGACAGGTTACCGATGCCGATGTCGGCAGCCTCCGCCATCGCGCCCGCGTAGAACGACGCGATCTGGTTGGAGTCCTGGTCGGTGATGCACATGAAGCGGGCCGTCTGCCGGGTGGCGGAGACACGGACGGCGCCAGTGTCGACGCCGTGCTCGTTCAGCCAGACCTCGTATTCGGCGAAGTCGCTTCCCACGGCCCCCACCAGCAGTGGCGTGAGACCGAGGCTGCCGAGCCCGAAAGCGATGTTGGCGGCGACCCCACCACGGCGCACTTCGAGCTCGTCGACGAGGAAGGACAGGGAGACATGGGCGAGTTGGTCGGGGATCAGCTGATCCGCGAACCGGCCGGGAAAGACCATCAGATGGTCCGTGGCAATGGAGCCTGTCACCGCGATACGCACATGCACTCCTGAACTCCTGTTGGCGGCACTGGGGCCGGGGCGGGGCCGGTGGCCGGTTGTTGCCGGTCGGTTGTTGCCGGTCGTCCGTGGTCAGAGACCGGCGGCGGCCTTGAGTTGCGAGGCGCGATCGGTCCGCTCCCAGGTGAAGTCCGGGAGTTCGCGGCCGAAGTGACCGTAGGCAGCCGTCTGCGCGTAGATCGGACGAAGCAGGTCCAGGTCGCGGATGATCGCGGCCGGCCGGAGGTCGAAGACCTCGGTGATGGCCTTCTCGATCTGGCCCTGGGCGACGGCTCCCGTGCCGAAGGTCTCGACGAACAGACCGACCGGCTCGGCCTTGCCGATGGCGTAGGCGACCTGGACCTCGCAGCGCGCGGCGAGGCCGGCCGCCACGACGTTCTTCGCGACCCAGCGCATCGCGTAGGCGGCCGAACGGTCCACCTTCGAGGGGTCCTTGCCCGAGAAGGCGCCGCCGCCGTGGCGTGCCATGCCGCCGTACGTATCGATGATGATCTTGCGGCCGGTGAGGCCTGCGTCGCCCATCGGACCGCCGATCTCGAAGCGCCCTGTCGGGTTGACCAGCAGCCGGTAGCCGTCGGTGTCGAGCTTGATGCCGTCGTCGGCGAGGTCCGCCAGCACGTGCTCGACCACGAACTCGCGGATGTCGGGAGTGAGGAGCGAGTCCAGATCGATGTCCGAGGCGTGCTGGGACGAGACGACGACGGTGTCCAGCCGGACCGGGCGGCTGCCGACGTACTCGACGGTGACCTGGGTCTTGCCGTCGGGGCGCAGGTAGGGGACGGTGCCGTCCTTGCGAACCTCGGTCAGCCTGCGCGCCAGCCGGTGTGCCAGGTGGATCGGCAGCGGCATCAGGGACGGTGTCTCGTCGGTGGCGTAGCCGAACATCAGGCCCTGGTCGCCGGCGCCCTGCCGGTCCAGCTCGTCCTCGTCGCCCTCCACCCGCTGCTCGTAGGCCGAGTCGACGCCCTGGGCGATGTCCGGGGACTGCGCGCCGATGGACACCGAGACACCGCAGGAGGCGCCGTCGAAGCCCTTGGCCGAGGAGTCGTATCCGATCTCGAGCACCTTCTGGCGGACGAGGGTGGCGATGTCGGCGTACGCCGCGGTCGTCACCTCGCCCGCGATGTGCACCTGGCCGGTGGTGATCAGCGTCTCGACCGCCACCCTGGAGGCCGGGTCCTGGCGCAGCAGCGCGTCGAGGACTGTGTCGCTGATCTGGTCGGCGATCTTGTCGGGGTGGCCCTCGGTAACGGACTCCGAGGTGAACAGGCGACGGGACATGACTCTCCAGAAGGTCAGGGTTGTGTGGATGGTCTGTGTGCGGGGGGCATCAGGCTCGTTCCGCGGCCTCTTCGAGCATCCGGGCGAGGGCGCGGACGCTTTCCTCGCCGTCGGCGGCCGCGGTCCCCGGTCCGGTGGTCGCAGTGCTGAGGACGGTGAGCGGAGGCCGCCCGCCGTCCGCCGCGATGAGCTGTGCGATCCCGTACGCGATGACTCCGCCGCCCGAGAAGCCGCCGAGCACAAGGCGTTCGCCCGCGTCGAGCAGCGGCCGGAGCGCGGCGAGGTGGGCTTTCGCCCCTTCGGGGGCCGGGCTCAGGAGCAGCAGTGCCCCGGGTCCTTCGTACAGGCGGGCGAGCTGGTCGTAGCAGGAGCGGGGCGTGCCGGGCGCCGGGACGAGGCAGACGGTGCTCGCGCCGGGCCGTTCGGCCGCCCGCAGGGTGATGAACGCGGGCTCTGTGGTGTCGTCCGGCGCGCGAAGGGGGGTCAGGGTCCGCAGTACGTCGGCGATGGTCCGGAACTCGTCGGCGATGTGCGGGAGTTCGCGCAGCAGCCGGGCGCCGTCGTTGAGGACGCCGGTGGCGTCGGCGCAGCGGGCCAGGTCGTGGGTGGCTGTCAGCACCAGGCCTCCGGCGCTGTCGTGGTGGGCGACCAGGGTGAGGGGGTGCGCGGTGCTGGTGCCGGTGGTCTCCGGGAATCCCACCCGGATGCCGCGGGCGGCGAGTTCTTGTGCGAGTCCGTCCTGCTGCTGGCGGCTCTCGAAGACGAGCAGGGTGTCGTCGGGGTGCACCTCCGCGGCGCCCAGGCTGTCGGCTCCGTCGGGACGGCCGGTCCAGGCACGGATCTGGCCTGCCGAGACCCACTCGTACGCGGCCTTGTCCAGCGCCTGGTCGCGCAGGGCGGCGAGCAGCCTGGGCACGGTCGACTCCGGGTCGACCTCGGCGGACATCGGCAGCGGGTTGCGCAGCGTTCCCGGCATTCGGTCCACGCCTTCGAGCGCGATGCCACGTCCGGACACTGCCACGCTGAAGCGGATCGGCACGGGTCCGGCGGCACCGGTGGCCCGGTACAGCAGCAGGGCCCAGACGGCCTGCAGCGCGCTGCTCTCCGTAACGCCCCAGCCGCCCGCCCAGGCGCTGAGCCTGGCGGCCTCGTCCGGTGTGAGCCGCAGCCGGATGCGGCCTGTTCCGGCGCGGACCGCGGACGCACCGGCCCATGACGTGAGCCGGCCTGCCGGGCCCGCGGGCAGCGCGGACGCCGCGGGCACCGGGGAGGTCGCCGCACCGGCCCGCGGTGCGGCCCGGGTCCAGAACTCCTTGGCAGCCGCCGTGTCCTGAGCACGGAGCCAGTCCGTGTAGTCGCGGATGTCGGGGCGCCGGTCACCGCCGGGGAGCGTGCCTCCGGCCAGATAGGCGCGGTAGAACTGCTGCAGCAGGAGCCGGACGCTCCAGCCGTCGAGCAGGGCGTGGTGATAGGTCAACAGGACCCGGGTGAACGACCCCGCGGCGGCCTGGTCCAGGTCGCCGTCCAGCAGCGTGGCCCGCAGGGGCCCGGGCCGGCGCAGGTCGAAGCCGCGCAGCCGGTCGCGCGCGACGAGCTCACGCCATTCGGCGGCGCCGTGGGGCAGCCGTACCACCTCGGGCGACACCTGGTCGTGGAGTACGAGCCGGAGCTCGGGGCCGTCCTCGAAGGCGACGCGCAGTGCGGTATCGCGGTCGAAGACGGACTGCCAGGCCGCGGTGAAGCAGCTGGTGTCCAGCGGCCCGTACCAGGTCCACGCGAGCTGTTCGACATGGCGGCCGGTGCCGGGGTGGGCTGCGGCGTCGGTGAACAGCTCCCGCTGGAGCGGGGACGGGGCCAGGCTCCGTACGGACGGGCTGTGGTGCTCGCTCCCGGCGAGCTCTTCCAGGACGTCGCGCAGGAGGACGGTGAGGGCCTGCACCGAGTCCTCGGTGACGCCGTCGACGGCGCACGGCACCCAGTCCACGGAGATCCGCAGCATGCCGTCCATGACGCGGGAGTGGATGTCCACGGTGGACCGCGCAGTGGTGTGCCGGGCCGGGCGGTGTTCCGCTGTTGCGCGGAACCGGCTGGTGGCGGGCGGCAGTTCGTCAGGGCCGTGCGGGGTGAAGGACACCAGGGTGGGCACGAGCTCGCGCAGTACGAGCCGCAGCACCGGATCCGGCGTGTATTCGCTGCAGGCCACGAACGCGGTGCCGCCCGTTTCGGCGAGCGCGGGGGCGGCCTGCGTCAGATAGCCGTCGGCGGGCCGGGTGCGGTCGGCGTCGAGGAGGACGGGGTGGGCCGATGCGAAGGGGCCGACGGTGCGGGCCAGGTCGTGGCTGCCCTGCCTCCCGTCCGTCCGCAGGTCGAAGGCGACGTCCTGGTGTCCCCGCCAGCGGGCCAGCGCCAGCCCGACGGCTCCGGTGAGCACTTGCTGAACGTTCAGGCCGTACCGCCTGGGCAGCGGACCGGTCAGCCGTGCGGTCGCCGCGGCGTCGAGGGTGAATCCCGGGTGGTGCAGGGGTGCCGTGTCCGGTACGGGCAGCGAGGCGACGAAGGCCTGGGCCGAGGCACGCGCGTCGGCCGTCTCGCGCCAGCGGACCGCCTCGCCGGGATCGGCGGCGCCGCGTCGGAGACTGGCGATCCACTCCTCGAAGGGCACGGCCTCGGGCGGCAGTCCGGGCGGGGCGCCCGCGTCGATCGCGTCGAGTGCGGCCTCCAGGTCCTCCAGCAGGATCCGCCAGGAGATGTCGTCGACGACGAGCTCGTGGACGACGAGCACGAGCCGGTCGGCGTACGGTCCTGCCGGGCGGCGGTCCCGGGCCAGCACCGCCTGTACGGTGCGGCCGGCCGACGGGTCCAGGCTGCGGCCCGCGGCGGCGACTGCCCGCCGCACCCCGGCCTCGTCGGTGAACTCCTCCTCCCACAGCAGCTCGTGGGCGGCCCGGGGTGTCGGGTGGCAGGTCATCCGGCCACCGGAGCGGCTGTCCAGGCGTGCCGACAACAGGGGGTGGGCGGCGACGACGGCGTACAGGGCGTGCCTCAGCGCTACGGGATCGAGGGGGCCTCGTGCCTCCAGTACGGCGGACGTGTAACGGGGGCGTGTCCCGGTACGGGCGGCCCGCAGCGCCGCGTACTGGGCGGGGGCGAGCGGTGACGTGGTGACGAGCGCGAGAGTGAGCAGGTCGGCCAGCAGGCCGGCCGGGAAGCCGGCGGGTACGCCTTCGGCCTCGGTGCTGAGGTGCAGCGTGTGGTGGTCGGGGCCATGCCGCAGCAGCTGGTGCTGCCAGGCCATTCCCTCGCCCTGATGCGCCGCGGCCCGGTCGAAGGCCGCCTCGATGCGGGCGGGGTCCACGGGGCCGCGCAGTTCCAGCACGGGCGGGGTGTCGTAGGGAGGCTGCCCGGGGTCGACGACCACGGTCATCGCCACGTCTGAGGAGCAGTTTGCGGTCATCGCTGTCCGGGGTGCGCACATCCGCGTCATGGTCTGCGGCTAGGTGCTGAGAAACCCCTCACTCCTCTCTGCGAGCGCGGAACGAGTATGCGAAAGGCGGCCCATACGGGGCTGACATGCCGCTGACACGGCGGTCGGCCGGGCTTCGGCCCGCCTTTCCGCGCGGCGTTCAGCGGGGCGGCGCTGCCGTTGCGCCGAAGGCGTGCACGGTCGCGCGTATGGAGGGATTGGCCCCGGTGGTGCGTCCGGTGGGGAGGCGGCGCACCACCGGGAAGCACCGGAAGGGCGCGCGACGGGCCGGAGGTGACGGGGGGCTCCGTTCTGCCATGGCGCCCTCCTCGCCTCGCGTCGCGGCCATCAGCAGCACGGTAGCCACAAGTGGGGCAAAGGCCCTGTTTTCTCCAGCGGGACTGGACTGCGGCCCGAACGCTTCTCAGGCGGGGTTGATTCCGCGGCTCATGAGGTCGCGGTGTCGGCCCGCGGCGACCGTAGGCGTCAGGCGCAGCCGGGGGCGAGCAGCTCCGTGACCGCCCCCATGAATCCCTCGTCGAGCATGGTCCGCGTCGCGGTGTCGCGTGAGGTGTCGAGGCCCGCGTCGTGGCAGGCCACGCTCACCAGATAGCGACCCAGCACCTCATGGGTGGAGAACGCCCACTCGCCACGCGCCGCCGCGGTGCCGTCGGGGGCGAGCAGTCCGCCGCTGCCGGGACCGAAGCCGAACTCGGTGAAGCCCAGGCGTAGTCCCTGGCCGATCGCCTTGGTGTAGGCCTCCTTGAGGGTCCACAGACGCAGCATCCCGGCCGCCCGCCGGCCGTCGGGCAGACCTTCGAGCTCCAGGCGTTCCGCCGGCGTGCACACATGGCTGTTGAGCAGCTCGAAGGACATCAGCCGACTCGACGGTTCGGCATCGACGCCGATCCTGCCGTTGCGGCTGATACCCACGGCGATCAGGTCGTCGGTATGGGTGAGACTCACGTCGATCTGGTCGAGGCCGCGCAGATACGGCCGGCCGCCGAGCTTGTACGCGAGGTCCAGCTCGGCGGGGGTGGTGCCCAGTGCGGCTGCCGCGGTGAATTTGAGGGCCAGCCGTGAAGCGACGAAGCGGTAGCGGACCGTGGGGTCGGCAGTGCGGCGGTAGCGTTGCCAGTCGCGGCCGAGGAGCGGGCGCAGCGCGGGGTCCACGACGGCGAAGGGGAGCCATTCGCCCCATGTCGTGTACACCACCGCGTTGCCGCGCTGCTCCATTCCCTCGTACACCTCGTGCCACGGCCCGTCCGGGCCGCCGACGTGGATCGGCGCCGTGATGCGCTGCGTGTCCGTCATCCGTGTTCACTCCCTTGTCTCGCTGTGCTCACCGGGCGAGTTCCGTGGCGTCCAGGTCGCAGCTGCTGCCGGTCCGGTAGCGGCGGATCAGCTCCTCGAGCACCTGTCCCAGGCAGTCGTCGCTGAGTTCGGGTACGAGAATCCCGAGCCGCGCGCCGAGCCGGGACAGCGCGAGGACCGCCCAGGCGGGGTCGGCGAGGAAGGGGTCGGTGCCGTCCTGGCCCTCCCAGATGCCGAGGACCGCCGCTGCGGCGACCACCAGGCAGTAGCGGTCACTGAGTACGCACACCGCGGGGCCCGGCGGGCCGCTGGTGCCGAAGTCCGGCAGCTGTCGGCACTGTTCGCGCAGGGCGCGCAGTTCGGTGACGAAGCCTTCGGCCAGGTCGGCGAGTGCGGTCAGCCGGCCGCCGACGCCACGGGACGCGGCGAGTCTGGCGGCGGAACCGGTCAGGGAGGCGGCCATGAAGTCGCCACCATCGGCGATGCCCAGCAACCGGTAGTCCAGGCAGGGCAGTTCGGCGCCCTTGCGGAACAGCTCGGGGGGCGGCTCCTCCTCGGCGAACCAGGCCCGCTCGGCCAGGGTGCGCAGCTGCGGGACGATGACGGCCTGGCAGGAGGCGGTTCCGGCATGGCCGAGTCCGGCCACCGGCAGATCGCGTGCCAGCTTGTCGAGGGCGCCGAACTCGGGGCTGTCGAGCTCGAATCCGCGCGAGCCGAGCACAGCGGCGAGCTCCTCCAGGTCCTCCCGCAGCAGGTCGGGCACCACATATTTGACGGCGGCGGCGAGCATATGGGCACGGTCGGGCAGCAGACTGAGCGCGCGCAGCGCGACGGTCGCCATGCTGTCGCAGGCCAGCAGATCGGCGAAGACGCCCGTCAGCGGCTTGTGCCAGCGGCGGGCCACGGGCGCGCTGCGGCCGGTGGTGACGGCGCGCACCGCGGAGTGCAGCACGGTGTCGGCGGCCGCGGTGACGACGCCGCAGATCAGGCTGCGGTTGATCTGGAAGGTGCGCAGGGCCAGGGAGACGCCCTCGCCCGTGCGGCCGACCAGTGCGCCGCCGGGGACGGCGCAGTGGTCGAACTCCAGCCCGGAGAACAGGGCGCCGCGCATGCCGGGTGTGGCGATACGGGGCAGCCCGCGCACCCGGCCTGAGGGCAGCTGCGTGGGGTCGAGGAGCAGCACCGAGTGGCTGCGCGGTCCGCGCGCCGGGTCGGTCCGCGCGTAGGCGACGTAGATGTCGGCACGCGAGGCGTTGATGATCACGTCCTTGCGGCCGTGGAGCAGATAGCCGCCGCCCGGTGCGGTGCGTGCGGTGAACTCATGCCGCAGGATCGCGTTGGCGTGGGCGAGTTCGTGGTGCAGGATCGTGGCCCGGCCACCGTCGAGCAGCAGGTCGGCGGTGCTCCGGCGCTGTTCCTCCGTGCCCGCCGCCCAGACCGCGGAGGTGGCGAACAGCGAGGTGATGCCGACGCCGAAGCCGAGCGCGACGTCGCGCCGGAAGACAGGGCGCAGGGCGCGGGCGAGCAGATCGGCGCGCAGCAGTCGTCCGCCGTACTCCGCGGGCACGAACTCGGCGCCGAGGCCTGTTCCCAGGAGCAGTTGCTCGGTCTCCGCGGGCGGTGTGCGCCGTTCGTCCGCGGCGAACAGGGCGCGCAGACCGTGCGGGTTGGCCGGATCGTAGGGATCGCCGAGCCGGCGTTCGAGGCGGGCGGCGCGCGCGAGGGCGTCGGCCTCCCACCGGCTGCGCGCGCCGGCCGGGTTCTCGGTGGTCTCGGTGGTCTCGGTGGTCTCGGCGGCGGTCATGGCGGCGGCGGTCAACTCCCTCATCGCATGATGCGCGCCTGTTCCGCGCCCGTACCCACACCTTCGCCGCCGGTACTCGAACGGCACTGGAAGACGGCTCGGCTCCCGCCATGGAAGGCGTGCACGGCCACCGGAAGCCGTCCGGACGATTCGGCCGGAATTCGCTGAACACAGCGCCGTGACAGGCTTTTTCACCGATCACCCCCGAGTATGTGACGGACGCTTGTCGACCGTTCCTGAAGCAATAATCAAGCAATCCTTGAGCGGGTTTCAAGCGCGTGAAGCAATCCCCATGAAGGGAAACGTGACCAATCCTTGCCGGGCGTTTCCGCAGACGATGAAAGGCTGCCGCGCCCGTCCTTTGCGGACGGGCGCGGCAGCCTTTGCGAAACTCTCGGGGCGGTGTGTGCCCGTCACCCGGTCTTTCGGCGGTAGAACCTCTTCTGGCCTGCGGGTCCACTCATGTTCTTGACCTGCATCCGGCCGTCCTGGTGCGCCTTCTTCGCCCGGGACGCATTGCCCTTCTGCTCAAGGGCTTTCTTGAACTTGTCCTTGGCGTCGTCCTGCGGCACGGAATCCCACTGGGGCGTGTCGGTCATGTGCTCCTCCTGACATCTAACACTGGGGGAATTTCATCATGGCACGGCATTCGGAGACCGACAATCGGCTCCTGGCTTTCGGGAATTGTTCTCGGCCAGATGAAACGGATGATGGACAAGGTGGTTTGCTTTACACGGCCAGTTCGGCGGCGTGCTCGGGCTGGGTCCCTCCGGCGTCCGACTCCGCGGCCGCCTCCGCCGCGTCCTTGCGGCCGGTGAGGAAGGTGGCGAGCACCGCCGTCAGCACGAACAGGGCGATGTTGACGCCCAGCGTCGTCGAGGTCACCGAGGAGAAGTCGCCGATGTCGCTCCCGCTGCCGAGGCGGCTGAAGTAGACGGCTCCGACGCCCGCGACACCCGCGGCCGAGCCGAACTGGATGGCCGCATTGAGCACTCCCGAGCCGACGCCCGCGTTCTCCGGCGGCACATCACCGAGCACGACGGCCGTGAGGACCGGAGCGGTCAGCCCCAGGCCGAAGCCCATGACGAGCTCGGAGAAGACCAGCGGAACCCAGTTCAGGTCCGCACCGCCGGAGTTGACGGTCCACACCACGCCGGCCCCGCCGAGAGCCAGGAGCAGTGCCCCACCCCGTACGAAGTCACGACCGCGGCCGCCCGAGAACCGCCAGGCGATCTGGAAGGTCGCGATGATGCCGATCGGCCACGCCGCCATCACCAGCGCGGTCTTGAGTACGGACCAGCCCAGGCCGACCTGCTCGTGGTAGCTCAGGACGAGGAAGAAGGACGCGACACCGCCGTAGCAGAGCACCACCAGCGGCAGCCCGATCTTGGCGGAGCGGTAGGCGAACAGCGACGGCGGAATCAGCGCGGAACCGTCGCGCTCCTGGCGGCGACGCTGCTGCGCCACGAACACGCCGAACAGCACCAGGGACAGTGCGATCACGGCCATCGACCAGGCGGGCCAGCCCAGTTCGTGTCCCTGTACCAGCGGATACATCAGGCCGAGCGAGGCCACGGTCAGCAGCAGCACACCCGTGATGTCGAGCCGCAGTGGTGTGTCGGAACGGGTCTCGGGCATGTACCGGGCGGCGATGGCCACCGCGAGCACTCCGAGCGGCACGTTCAGGAAGAACAGGGCGCGCCAGCCGAGCCCCATGATGTCCGCCTCGGCCAGCAGACCGCCGAGCAGCGGACCGCCGACACTTCCCACACTCAGCGCGATACCCATGACGGCGAATGCGCCCGGCCATTCGTCCTGGCGGAACATCGTGATGATGACCGACACCGCCTGCGGCACCATCAGCGCCGCTGTGAAGCCCTGACCGAACCGCCCTGCCACGAGCATCTCGGCGTTCGTCGCCGTGGCGGCGACGACCGAGGCAAGAGTGAAGCCCACAACTCCGGTCAGGAACAGACGCTTGCGCCCGTAGATGTCTCCCAGCCGTCCGCCGGTGATCAGGAACAGGGCATAGGCCAGGGTGTAACCGGCCAGCGTCCACTGCGCAGTGCCGAAGGTCGCCCCCAGGTCCTTCTGGATGTCGGGGAGTACGACGGTGACGGCATTGGCGTCCAGGTTGTCGAGGAAGGCCGCGAGTGTCACCACGGTAAGTGCCACCCAGCGGTGACGTACCGCCTGCTCGTTGTGTTCGTTCTTTGCCGTAGGCACTGAATCAGCTCCTAGCGTTCGCTATTTATGGGGGGTTCGGTCGCACGCCGGGCCTCGCGGGCCCGGCCGTGCCTTTCGGTGGTCACACCGTGTCGCCGAGGACCGCGTCCAGCGCCCGGTCCATCTCGTCGTCCGTCAGTTCCCCGGCGGCCTGCATGACGTCGATGGCCGTGCCGGCCGTCGCGCCGTTCTCGGCCTGCGGCCGGGCGAGTTCGAGCAGCTGGGCCAGCAGCCCGCTGTGCTGGAGCTGCTGGGGCGATATCCGGCCCAGAGCCCACTCGGCCTGCTCCCGGGGATCGGTCGGTGGTGTGTCCGTCGTCGTGGGGGTACCCAGGGCCAGCCGCACATGCAGCAGCTCGGCGATGGCCCGCGGGGTCGGATAGTCGAAGGTCAGGGTGGACGGCAGTGTCACCCGCGCGAGCGCGGAGAGACGGTTGCGCAGCTCGACGGCCATCAGCGAGTCCCAGCCCAGCTCGCGCAGCGGACTGTCCGCCTCGATCACGGCGTCGCCGCGCAGCCCCAGCACGCCCGCCACCTCGTCCTGCACGGAGCGCAGCAGCGAGGCGACCTGCTCGGCCGCCGGCAGCGCGGCGAGACGCTCGGTGAACGCTCCGCTCTGCTGCACGGCCGTCGCGCGCCGCGGCCTGGGCCGTACCAGGGCGCTCAGCAGCGGCGGCACGCCCGCAGCCTCACGCTGCAATCCGGCCTTGTCGATCTTGATCGGCACCAGATGTGCCTGCGGCAGGCCCAGCGAGACCCCGAGCAGACCGATGCCCTCCTGGGCGGAGAGCGCCTGCGAACCCTGCCGGCGCAGCCGGCCGAGCTCTGCCTCGTCGAGCCCCGCGGTCATCCCGGTGCCCGCCTGCTGCCACAGGCCCCAGGCCAGACTCAGCGCCGGAAGCCCCCGGCTGCGCCGGTGCGCGGCAAGCGCGTCGAGGAACACGTTGCCCGCCGCGTAGTTGCACTGTCCCGGCGCGCCCAGCGTGCCTGCGGCGGAGGAGAACAGCACGAACGCGGCGAGGTCCAGATGCTCGGTCAGCTCGTGGAGATGGACGGCGCCCGCGATCTTCGGCTCCAGCACGCGGGTGAAACGCTCCGCGCTCTGGTTCAGTACGACACCGTCGTCCAGTACGGCGGCCAGGTGAACGACCGCGGTCAGCGGGTGGTCCGCGTGGGTCTCCTCGACCACCCGGGCGATGTCCGCGCGCCGCGACACGTCGCAGGCCACCACCCGCACACTCGCGGCGCCCGCTTCTTCGAGCTCACGCACCAGCTCGGGCGTGCCGGGCGCGTCCGGGCCCCGGCGCGAGGTCAGCACGAGATGGCGCACCCGGTGTTCGCGCACCAGGTGATGCGCGACCATCCGGCCGAGTTCACCGGTGCCGCCGGTCAGCAGCGCACTGCCGTCGGGGGACATCGCGCGCGGGACGCTGAGGACGAACTTGCCGGTGCTGCGCCCCTGGGCCATCAGCCGGAAGGCCGTGGGTGCCTCGCGTACGTCGAAGGCCTTGTACGGCAGCGGGGCGATGGCCCCCTGCTCCAGCAGCCCGACGAGCGCGACCAGCATGTCCTGGATGCGGTCCTCACCGCTCTCGATGAGGTCGAACGCCTGGTAGGCGACACCGGGATACGCGACGGCGACTTCGCCGGCGTCGCGCACATCGGTCTTGCCCATCTCCAGGAACCGTCCGCCACCGGGCAGCAGGCTCAGCGACGCATCCACGAACTCGCCGGTCAGCGCGTTGAGTACGAGATCCACGCCCCGGCCGCCGGTGGCCGGCAGCCAGGCACCGGCGAACCCGGTGTCACGCGAGGAGGCGATGTGGTCGTCGGCGAGCCCCAGTTCACGCAGGGCGGGCCACTTGCGGGCACTGGCCGTGCCGTACACCTCGGCCCCTATGTGCTGTGCCAGTTGCACGGCCGCCATGCCGACACCGCCCGCGGCCGCGTGGATCAGCACCTTCTCCCCCGCGCGCAGATCACCGAGCTCGGTGAAGGCGTAGTACGCGGTGAGGTACGCCAGCGGCATGGTCGCCGCCTGCGCGAAGGTGAGCGAGTCCGGTATTCGCACCATCCAGCGCGCATCGACGGTGACTTCGGTGCCGAACGTCCCCACGGCAAGGCCCATCACGCGGTCGCCCGGCCGGAGCCCGGTGACGCCGGGCGCGGCCTCCAGGACGGTGCCGGAGCATTCGAGTCCGAGCTTCGGCGCGTGCACCATGTCCAGCGCGTTGAGTACGTCGCGGAAGTTCATGCCCGCGGCCTGGATCCGCACCCGTACATGTCCCTCGGGCAGCTCGGCGCTGGGCGCGGACCGGAACACGAACGTGTCGAGCCGCCCCTTTTCCTCGATGTCCAGGTACCACGAGTCGTTGTCCGCAGGCAGCACCGGCGTGCCGGAAGCAGAAGCACCCGACGTCCGCACCAGCCGTGGGACCAGCGCTTCCTCGGCGCGCAGCACCAGCTCCGGCTCGGAGTGCGCGGCCAGCGCCCGCAGCAGCAGGGCGCGCTCCGGCTCGTCCGGACCGATGTCCAGCAGCCGCAGATTCCGCTCAGGGTGCTCGGCGCGCGCTACGCGCACCAGACCCCACAGCGGCGCCTCGGCGAGAGCGGACACCGCGTCGGCGGGCCCGGCAGCGACGGCCTCCCGGGTCACCCAGACCACTTCCGTACGCTCGAAACGCGGATCGTCCAGGAAACTCTGAAGCCATTCCAGCGCACCGACCGCGGAGTTCCGCGCCAGGTCCGCGACGCCCTCCCCGCCCGGCGGGGAAGTCATCGGCGCCGTCAGATCGACGATGATCAGACCCGGCTCGCCCGCTCCCGGATCCAGGACGGCGTGCAGATCGGCGACCGCCTGGACGCCGAGGAGACGCGATACGACACCGTCGTGGCCGAGGACCAGCGGGGTTCCCGAGGGGGCCGGCTCGTCCTGACCCGCGTCGGGCAGCTGCCGCGGCTGATACTCCACCTGATAGAGGTGATCCGTGCCACTGTCGGTGTCGTCCGGGATCCGTAGCTGCTCGGAGTCGGCCCGCCGCACTTCGAGACCCGTGACGCCCGCGACCGGTGTGCCGGTGGTGTCGGCCGCCAGTACGGTCGCCGACGATTCACCGGTGAGTTCGACACGTACCCGGATCTCGGTGGCACCCGACGCGTGCAGCTCGACGCCGGACCAGGCGAACGGCAGCAGGACACTTGAGGGGTCCTGATCCTCGTCCTGCCCGCCGGTGGCGGCGAGGGTGTGCAGGCAGGCGTCCAGAAGGGCCGGATGGATGCCGTAGTCGCCCGGCTCGAGCCCGTCCGGGAGCCGGACGAGTCCGTAGGCCGTGCCGTCCTTGCGCCACAGCTCGGTCAGGCCCTGGAACGCGGGGCCGTACTCCAGGCCCTGGTCGAACAGCCCGTCGTAGAAGCCGTCGAGCGGCACGCGCTCGGTGCCGGGGACCGGCCACTGGGCGAGTTCGGCGAGGGCGGCGGCAGACGGTGCCGCGCCGCGCTCGTCCGTCAGTTCACCGGTGGCGTGCAGGGTCCAGGCCGCTGCGTCCTGTGTGTTGTCCGGGCGGCTGTGGATGTCGATGGTGCGGTTGGTGCCGCCGTCAGGGGCGGCGACCTTGACCTGGAGACGGACGGCGTCGCGCAGTACGAGGGGTTCCAGGATGGTCAGTTCGCCGATTCCCGCGGCTCCGGTGCGCTGTGCGGCGGCGAGGGCGAGCTCGAGCAGCCCGGTGCCGGGGACCAGAACGGTGCCGAAGACGGCATGGTCGGTCAGCCAGGGCTGGTCGGCGGCAGAGAGCCGGCCGGTGAACAGATGACCCTCGTCACCCGCGAGCATCGTCGCCGCGCCCAGCCACGGATGCTCCGGCGACTCGAGACCGGCCGAGGTCACATCGGTCGATACCGAGACCGGCTCACTCCAGTAATGCTCGCGCTGGAAGGCGTAGGTGGGCAGGCCGACCGGTGCGCCGGTGCTGCCGGGCGGCACGATCCGCGTGAAGTCCAGACTCTGCCCATGGGTGTGCAGAATGCCCACCGCCCGGAACATGTCCCGGCTCTCATCAGCCTGATCACCCCCACGCTGCGACTGCGAAGCGACAAAAACCGCACCCTCCCCGGTGACACAGCCCGCCGCCATCGCCGACAGCACCGGGGCCGGACCGCACTCCAGAAAACGGCCGATCCCAGAACTCTCCAACGTCCGCACCACATCCAGGAACCGGACCGCCTCCCGAACCTGACGCACCCAGTACCGCGGATCACGCACCCCCTCACCCGCAGCAAGACCCGACCCCATGACAGAACCGTCAACACTCGACACCAGCGACATCCGCGGCGCCGCAAACGAGCAACTGGCCGCCACAGCCGCATAATCGGTGAGCATCGAATCCATATGCGCACTGTGGAAGGCGTGCGACACCTCCAGACGACGGGTCCTGCGCCCCAGACCGGTGAAATGCTCCACCAGCACCGCGACCGCCGCCTCATCACCACTGACCACCGTCTGCGCCGGCCCGTTCAGCCCACCGATGGACACCCGGCCCCCGGCCCCCGCCAGCACCGCCACGACCTCAGCCTCCGAGGCCTCCAACGACACCATCACCCCGCCCGGCTCACAACCCTGCATCAGCCGGCCCCGCGCAGCCACCAACCGCGCAGCATCCGCCAGACTCAGCACACCCGCCACATGCGCAGCAACCAGCTCACCCACCGAATGCCCCGCAACCGCCTCCGGCTCCACACCGAACGACTGCCACAACCGGAACAACGCCACCTCGAACGCAAACAACGCAGGCTGCGCAAACTCCGTCTGATGAACCAACGCAGCAGCATCACTGTCCGCATCCGCGAAGACCACCCCGGTCAACGGCATCCGCAGATGCGGCTCCAGAGCACCACACACCTCGTCGAAGACCTGCCGGAACACCGGGAACGACTGATACAGCTCACGCCCCATACCGATCCGCTGACTGCCCTGCCCGGTGAACAACACCGCCAGCTCACCCCCAGCCGACGCAGCGCCTTCGACCACACCCGCATGCGGCACACCCTCAGCCACCGCCCGCAGCCCATCCACCAACTCAGCCACCGAGTCGGCAGTGACACTCGCCCGCTGCTCGAAATGCGTCCGGTGAAGGGCCGCCGTCACCGCCACACCCGCCAACGGCACACCCGCATACTTCTCCAGCCACAACGCCCAGCGGCCGGCCTGCTCCCGCAACGCCCCCTCGCTCTGACCCGACACCACCACCGGCACGCCGGAAGTGGGTTCGGCGTCCGCAACGGCGGCGGCACTCTCGGCGGCCGGAGCTTCCTCCAGTACGACGTGCGCGTTGGTGCCGCTCAGACCGAACGACGAAACGCCCGCCCGACGCGGACGACCCTCCTCCCGCGCCCAGGGCCGGGCTTCCTGCAGGAGCTGGAGGCCGCTGTCCTCCCACTCGATGAGCGGCGAAGGCTCATCGGCGTGGAGAGTCTTGGGCAGCTTCTCGTTCTGCAGCGCCAGCACCATCTTGATCACGCCGGCCACACCGGCTGCCGCCTGCGCGTGGCCGATGTTCGACTTCGACGAACCCAGGAAGACCGGTCGCTGCGCGTCGCGCCCGGGGCCGAACACCTCGGCCAGCGCGCCCGCCTCGATCGGGTCGCCCAGTGACGTACCGGTGCCGTGCGCCTCGATCGCGTCGATGTCGTCCGCGGTCAGACGTGCCGCCTCCAGCGCCTCCCGCACGACCCGCTGCTGCGAGGGGCCGTTGGGGGCGGTCAGGCCCTGGCTCCGGCCGTCCTGGTTGACCGCCGAGCCGCGGATCACCGCAAGCACCCGATCACCGTCGCGCTGCGCGGCAGACAGCCGCTTGAGCACCAGCACACCCACCCCCTCGGACCAGCCCGTGCCGTCGGAGAGCGCGGAGAACGACTTGCACCGGCCGTCGGCGGCCAGGCCCTTGAGCCGG
Source organism: Streptomyces sp. NBC_01750 (assembly GCF_035918095.1). Classification (NCBI taxonomy): domain Bacteria; kingdom Bacillati; phylum Actinomycetota; class Actinomycetes; order Kitasatosporales; family Streptomycetaceae; genus Streptomyces; species Streptomyces sp. NBC_01750. Next base: position 8,447,120 of record NZ_CP109137.1, on the reverse strand, counting down.
GAGAACTCCACGAACGGGGTCGGCGTGGACATCACCGTCACGCCGCCCGCCAGAGCCAGTTCGCACTCGCCGCTCCGCAGCGCCTGCGCGGCCAGGTGAAGGGAAACAAGAGAGGAGGAGCAGGCCGTGTCGACCGTCATGCACGGGCCTTGCAGACCCAGCGCGTACGACACCCGCCCCGACAGGACACTGCTGGCGTTTCCGGTGCCGAAGTAGCCGTCGAGGGTGTCCAGGTTGCCCTGGCTTCCGTAGTCGGAGCCCATCGTGCCCAGATACACACCGGTCCGGCTGCCGACCAGTTCCTCGGACCGCACACCCGCCCGCTCCAGCGCCTCCCACGACGCCTCGAGAACCAGCCGCTGCTGCGGGTCCATCGACACCGCCTCGCGCGGACTGATACCGAAGAACGACGCGTCGAAACGCTCGATGTCCTCCAGGAATCCGCCGGAACGGATGTAGCTTTTGCCGACGGCCTCAGGGTCGGGGTCGTACACGTCGAGTGAGTCCCAGCGCTCCGGGAAGCTCCCGATCGCATCGCCGCCCGACGCCAGCAGATCCCAGAAGCCCTCCGGCGTGTCGATGCCGCCCGGCAGCCGGCACGCCATCGACACCACGGCGAGCGGTTCGCCGGTGACATGTCCGGTGTCGGCGGAACGGGTGGGGGTCCGCTTCTGCGCGGTGCGGGACAGCCGTTCAAGGAGCAGCTGCGCCACGGCGGTCGGCGTGGGGTAGTCGAAGGCGAGAGTGGACGGCAGCGGCAGCCCGGTCGCCGCGGACAGGCGGCGGCGCAGCTCGACCGAGGTCATGGAGTCCATGCCGAGCTCCTGGAAGACCTGCTGCTCGCCGATTCCGTCCGGGCCCGAACCACCCACGACCGCCGCGGTCTCGCTCCGTACGAGCTGGACCAGGGTCCGCAGCCGCTGCTCCTGCGGGAGTGCGGCCAGCCGGCCGCGGAGGTCCGAGGACCCGGCTGCTCCGCTGTCGGCCCGGCGGGGCCGGACGCGTACGAGAGCGCGCAGCAGCCCGGCAACGTCGGCGCCCTTGTCCGCCGCGCGCTGGAGTGCGGCCAGTTCGAGGCGGACCGGAACGAGGTGGGCGCTTGTCCCGGCCAGTGCGGCGTCCAGCGCCCGCAGTCCCTGCCGTGCGGACAGGGCGCCGACGCCCTGGCGGCGCATACGCGCGAGGTCGGCCTGACCGAGGTCCGAGGCCATGCCCGCACCGCTCTGCTCCCACATGCCCCAGGAAAGGCTGGTGGCCGCGCGGCCTGCACGGCGCATCCGGGCCGCCATGGCGTCCAGATAGGCGTTGGCCGAGGCGTAGCTGCTCTGCCCGGGGCCGCCGAGGACACCGGAAAGGGAGGAGAAGAGTACGAAGGCGCTGAGGCCGGTCTCCTCGGTGAGCTCCCGCAGATGCACGGCGCCCGCGACCTTGGGTGCCAGTACCCGGTCGAACCGTTCCGCATCCTGGTCCGCAAGCATGCCGTCGTCGACGACACCGGCCAGATGGAACACACCCGTCCACGGGTGCTCGGGCGCGGGGGTCGACAGCACGGCCGCCACCTGGTCCCGCTCGGCCAGGTCGCAGGAGAGGACCTGTACGGTCCCGGCCCCGGCCGCGCGGAGTTCTCGTACCAGGTCGTCCGCTCCGGGGGCGTCCGGTCCGCGACGGGAGGTGAGCACCAGGTGGCGCACACCGTGCTCGCCGACGAGGTGGTGGGCCAGCAGTTGTCCCAACTCGCCGGTGCCGCCGGTGATGAGGACGGAGCCGTGCGGGTCCAGCGCCCTCGCGGAGCCGGCCTGTTCCGCGGCACCGGCGGCTTCCACGACTCCGGCCGTGACCGGTGCCAGTCGTGCTACGAGAATCTTCCCGTCACGGACGGCGATCTCGTTCTCGCCGGAGGCCGACAGCGCCTGCTCGATCACGTCCCGGTCGGTGTCCAGGTCGGTGTCCAGGTCGGTGTCCAGGCCGGTGTCCAGGTCCACGAGGCGGACGGCCCGGTCCGGGTGCTCGGCGCGTATGGCACGCACCAGTCCCCATACGGCGGCGTGCGCCGCGCCGTCGAGTCGGTCGTCGTCGGTGGCGGCCACGCTGCCACGGGTGATCCAGACAAGCTCGGCGGCTTCGAGCCTAGGCTCGGCAAGCAGCCGCTGTGCGGTGCTCAGCGCGTCAAGTACGGCCTGTCGGACGGCCTGTACATCGTCGGCCGAGCCGTCTGCCGACTGCCCGCCCGTCGCGTCCACGACCAGCCGGCGCGGGGCGTCGTTTCCGCCGTCGAGGTGCGCGAACAGGGCTTCCAGGTCGACGAAGGGCTCCGCATCAAGGGCAGCCGGCAGTGCGGCAGCCGAGCCACCGGCCGCGCCGAGCACCCACACCGGGCCGGACATGGGCTCCGCGGCGAGCGCCCGCAGCGGCCGGAACTCCACGGCGTACACATGCTCCAGCGGTTCGCCGGACCGAATCTGCCCGAGGGTCGCCTCACGTAGTTCGAGGCGCCGCGCCCGCGCGACGGGCCTGCCCTCGGTGTCGGCGGCCCAGAGACGGGCGGTACCCCCCGCGCCGTCGAGCTGGAGGCGCACCCTGAGAGTGGTGCCTCCCACCGCCCAGCATTGCACCCCGCTCCATTCGAACGGCAGCAGAACACCCGGCTCGGCCCCCTCCTCCCCCGGCCCCGCGAGTTCTGCGAGCCCGTGCAGGGAGGCGTCGAGGAGCGCCGGATGGATTCCGTACGCCTGTCCCGTCAGCCCGTCCGGGAGCCGGACGAGCCCGTAGGCCGTGCCGTCCTTGCGCCACAGCTCGGTCAGGCCCTGGAAGGCGGGGCCGTACTCCAGGCCCAGAGTGGCGAGACTGTCGTAGAAGCCGTCGAGCGGCACGCGCTCGGTGCCGGGGACCGGCCACTGGGCGAGTTCGGCGAATTCGGCGGCCTGGTCGGGATCGGTCCCGGCGGTGTGTTCCAACAACAGCTCGCCGGTGGCGTGGTGTCGCCAGTCGCCGTCGGGGGCGTCTTCGGCGCGGCTGTGGATGTCGATGGTGCGGTTGGTGCCGCCGTCAGGGGCGGCGACCTTGACCTGGAGACGGACGGCGTCGCGCAGTACGAGGGGTTCCAGGATGGTCAGTTCGCCGATTCCCGCGGCTCCGGTGCGCTGTGCGGCGGCAAGGGCGAGCTCGAGCAGCCCGGTGCCGGGGACCAGAACGGTGCCGAAGACGGCATGGTCGGTCAGCCAGGGCTGGTCGGCGGCAGAGAGCCGGCCGGTGAACAGATGACCCTCGTCACCCGCGAGCATCGTCGCCGCGCCCAGCCACGGATGCTCCGGCGACTCGAGACCGGCCGAGGTCACATCGGTCGATACCGAGACCGGCCCACTCCAGTAATGCTCGCGCTGGAAGGCGTAGGTGGGCAGGCCGACCGGTGCGGTGGTGCTGCCGGGCGGCACGATCCGCGTGAAGTCCAGACTCTGCCCATGGGTGTGCAGAATGCCCACCGCCCGGAACATGTCCCGGCTCTCATCAGCCTGATCACCCCCACGCTGCGACTGAGAAGCGACAAAAACCGCACCCTCCCCGGTGACACAGCCCGCCGCCATCGCCGACAGCACCGGAGCCGGACCGCACTCCAGAAAACGGCCGATCCCAGAACTCTCCAAAGTCCGCACCACATCCAGGAACCGGACCGCCTCCCGAACCTGACGCACCCAGTACCGCGGATCACGCACCCCCTCACCCGCAGCCAGACCCGACCCCATGACAGAACCGTCAACACTCGACACCAGCGACGTCCGCGGCGCCGCAAACGAGCAACTGGCCGCCACAGCCGCATAATCGGCCAGCATCGAATCCATATGCGCACTGTGGAAGGCGTGCGACACCTCCAGACGACGGGTCCTGCGCCCCAGACCGGTGAAATGCTCCACCAGCACCGCGACCGCCGCCTCATCACCACTGACCACCGTCTGCGCCGGCCCGTTCAGCCCACCGATGGACACCCGGCCCCCGGCCCCCTCCAGCACCGCCACGACCTCAGCCTCCGAGGCCTCCAACGACACCATCACCCCGCCCGGCTCACAACCCTGCATCAGCCGCCCCCGCGCAGCCACCAACCGCGCAGCATCCGCCAGACTCAGCACACCCGCCACATGCGCAGCAACCAGCTCACCCACCGAATGCCCCGCAACCGCCTCCGGCTCCACACCGAACGACTGCCACAACCGGAACAACGCCACCTCGAACGCAAACAACGCAGGCTGCGCAAACTCCGTCTGATGAACCAACGCAGCAGCATCACTGTCCGCATCCGCGAAGACCACCCCGGTCAACGGCATCCGCAGATGCGGCTCCAGAGCACCACACACCTCGTCGAAGACCTGCCGGAACACCGGGAACGACTGATACAGCTCACGCCCCATACCGATCCGCTGACTGCCCTGCCCGGTGAACAACACCGCCAGCTCACCCCCGGCCAGTGCCGCACCTTCGACCACACCCGCATGCGGCACACCCTCAGCCACCGCCCGCAGCCCATCCACCAACTCAGCCACCGAGTCGGCAGTGACACTCGCCCGCTGCTCGAAATGCGTCCGGTGAAGGGCCGCCGTCACCGCCACACCCGCCAACGGCACACCCGCATGGTTGTCCAGCCAGGACGCCCAACGGCCGGCCTGCTCCCGCAACGCCCCCACATCCCGACCCGACACCACCACCGGATACGGGCCCTCAGCCACCGCCTCCGCAGCCTCGCCCCCATCCCGCACCGGCGCCTCTTCCACAATGACGTGCGCGTTGGTGCCGCTCAGACCGAACGACGACACACCCGCCCGACGCGGACGACCCTCCTCCCGCGTCCAGGGCCGGGCTTCCTGAAGGAGCTGGAGGCCGCTCTCCTCCCACTCGATGAGCGGCGAAGGCTCTTCGGCGTGCAGGGTCTTGGGCAGGGTGTCGTTCTGTAGGGCGAGGATGGTCTTGATGACGCCGACGACACCGGCTGCTGCCTGCGCGTGGCCGATGTTGGACTTGGACGAGCCCAGGAAGACCGGCCGCTGCGCGTCGCGCCCGGGGCCGAACACCTCGGCCAGCGCGCCCGCCTCGATCGGGTCGCCCAGTGACGTACCGGTGCCGTGCGCCTCTATCGCGTCGATGTCGTCCGCGGTCAGACGTGCCGCCGCCAGCGCGTCCTGGATCACACGCCGCTGCGAGGGCCCGTTGGGCGCGGTGAGTCCCTGGCTCCGGCCGTCCTGGTTGACCGCCGAGCCGCGGACGACGGCCAGGATTCGGTCGCCGTCGCGCTGCGCGGCCGACAGCCGCTTGAGCACCAGCACACCCACACCCTCGGACCAGCCCGCGCCGTCGGAGTGGGCGGAGAACGACTTGCACCGTCCGTCCGGCGCCATCGCCTTCAACCGCGAGAACTCCACGAACAGAGCGGGTGTGGACATCACCGTGACGCCACCGGCCAGCGCAACCTCACACTCACCGCTCCGCAGCGCCTGCGCGGCCAGGTGGATCGAGACGAGCGACGACGAGCACGCGGTGTCGACCGTCATGCACGGGCCTTGCAGACCCAGCGCGTACGACACCCGCCCCGACAGGATGCTGCTGGCCTTTCCGGTGCCGACGTAGCCGTCCAACGACGTCAGATCATTGCCGCGTACGTCGCCGTAGTCGGAGTTCATCGTGCCCAGATAGACGCCGGTCCGGCTGCCGACGAGCTCCTCGGACCGCACACCCGCCCGCTCCAGCGCCTCCCACGACGCCTCGAGAACCAGCCGCTGCTGCGGGTCCATCGACACCGCCTCGCGCGGACTGATACCGAAGAACGACGCGTCGAAACGCTCCACATGGGCATCGGCGAGGAACCCGCCCTCCTGCCCGTAGCTCTTGCCCTCCGCCTCCGGGTCCGGGTCGAACAGGTCCAGGCCCCTCCAGCGCTCGGGGAAGGTACCGATCGCATCGCCGCCCGACGCCAGCAGCTCCCAGAAGCCCTCCGGCGTGTCGATCCCGCCCGGCAGCCGGCACGCCATCGACACCACTGCGATCGGCTCGGTGCGCGAGGCCCTTTCCGCGCCGAGTGCCTTCTCGGAGTTGAGCAGTGCGGTGGTGGCACGCCTGAGGTGGGACTCGAGCTTCTTGACGTCGGACCCGCTCATGAACTGACTCCAAACTTGTCGTCAAGGAACCGCAGAAGGTCTTCGGTGCTGCCGTCGGCATCGAGTTGGCTCTCGGGGTCGGGCGGACCAAGGTCGACGACCTTCGCCAGTCCGTCCTTGAGAGCCAGCAGTCCTCCTGCCAGGCCCTGTTCTTCGAGTTGCTTCGGCGTTGCGGAACGCAGTAGTTCCACCAGGCCGTCGATCTGTGTCTTCGTGAGGGCGGCCGCCACAGTGCGGCCGGAGCCGCCGGCCACGGCTGACGTCGCGGTCGCCGGGGCGATCTGCTCCAGCAGGAACGCGGCGATGGCGGTGGGCGTCGGATGGTCGAAGGCCAGCGTCGCCGGGAGTGCGATGCCGGTCTCCGCCGACAGGCGGCGGCGCAGCTCGACGGCCATGAGGGAGTCGAGGCCCGCCTCCTTGAGCACCTGTTCCGCGCCCATGCCGTCCGCGTCGCCCAGGCCGAGGACGACGGAGGCCTCGCTCCGGACTGTCCGGAGCAGCAGCCGCTTCTGTTCCTTGGCCGACAGTGCCGCCAGCCGGTCCCTCAGCTGTGCCGGTGCCGCCGCGGCATCCTGCGCTCTGCGCATCCGGCCGCGGAGCAGTCCGCGCAGCAGCGCGGGGGTCTCCTCGCCCTTCTCGACGCCGCGTTGGAGCGCGCCGATGTCCAGCTTGACGGGCACGTAGTGGGCGCCGGACCACGTCAGAGCGGTGTCCAGCAGCCGCAGTGCCTGCGGCGGGGTCAGGGCGGCGATGCCCTGGCGGCGCATTCTGGAGAGGTCGGCCCGGCCGAGGCCGGCCGTCGGTCCAGCGCCCGCCTGCTGCCACAGACCCCATGAGAGGCTGGTGCCGGTCAGTCCTTCGGCGCGCCGCCGGGCGGCCAGCGCGTCGAGGAACGTGTTCGCCGCCGCGTAGGTGCTCTGTCCCGCTCCGCCCATGACGCCGGCCACCGAGGAGAAGAGCACGAACAGCGACAGGTCCAGGTCGCGGGTGAGTTCGTGCAGATGTGCCGCGCCCGCAGCCTTCGGCGCCATTACGTGCCACAGGCGTTCGGTGTCCTGTCCCACGGCGAGCCCGTCGTCGAGGACCGCCGCCAGGTGCACGACGCCGCCCCACGGGTGGTCGGCGTCTGCCTGGTCGAGTACCGCGGCGAGCTGTTCAAGGTCGGCGACGTCACAGGCCACCACCCGTACGTCGGTGGCGCCCGCCTGCTGAAGCTCGTGTGCCAGGTCGGCGGCGCCGGGTGCTTCGGGTCCCTGGCGGGATGTCAGCACCAGGTGCCGTACGCCGTGTTCGCGTACGAAGTGCCCGGCGATCTCGCGGCCCAGCTCGCCGGTGCCCCCGGTGATCAGGAGTGTCGCGTCCGGATTCCACTCGCGGTGCGGGGCGGGATCTCCGGCCGGGGGTGGGGTGGCCCGTGCCAGACGGGGGGCGAGGATCTCGCCCCCGCGTACGACCGTCTCCGGTTCGCCCTGTGCCGACAGGGCGTGTGTGAGCAGGTCCGGGGACGCCGCCTCGTCAATGGTGATGTCGACGGTCCGTATCGTCCGCTCCGGGTTCTCCGAGCGCACCGACCGGAGCAGTCCGCGCAGCGACGCGCCCGCCAAGTCGTGCGCCGCTGCGGGCAGGGCGGCGTCTGCGGTGACCCAGGCCAGTTCGGTGGCGTCCAGGCGCGGTTCGCCGAGCAGCCGCTGGACCAGCGTGAGGGCGTCGCCCGTCGCGGCCCGGATGGCGGAGGGGATGTCGGTGGCCGTCTCCGTCGCGTCGACCACCACGCGCTCCGGCGGCAGGCCGCCTTCGTCGAGCCGGGCGATCAGCGCGTCGGTGTCCGTGACGCTGTCGGCGCGCAGGACGCCCGCCAGTTCGCCGCTGCCTCCGAGCACCCAGGTGGTGGGCTGCGGCGCGGCCCCGGACGGCTTGCGCAGGGGCTGGTGCCGCACTTCGTAAAGGTGGTCGACGGGGCGCCCGGCGCGGATCTGCTCCGGTGTGGCCTCGCGCAGCCGCAGCGCCCGCACGGCGGCCACCGGCCTGCCCTGTGCGTCGGCGACCCGGACCCGTGCGGTGGAGCGTGCGGTGTCCAGGTCGATACGGACGCGCAGGGTCGAACTTCCGACGGCGTACAGTTCCACGCCCTCCCATTCGAAGGGCAGCAGGACCCGGCGGTCGGTCGCGTCCTTGTCCCTGACGGCCTGCAGGGAGTGCAAGGCCGCGTCGAGGAGGGCGGGGTGGATTCCGTAGTCCTGTCCGGGGACGCCCTCCGGCAGGCGGACGAGCCCATAGGCGGTGTCGCCGTCGCGCCACAGTTCGCTCAGGCCCTGGAACGCAGGGCCGTACTGCACTCCCTGGGCGTCCAGACGCTCGTAGAATCCGTCCAGGGACACCGGCTCGGCTCCGTCCACGGGCCAGGCGCTCAGCTCGGCGAAGCCTTCCTCCGCGGTGCCCGTCGGGTCGCCGTCCTGGAGCAGTCGGCCGGTGGCATGGCATGTCCAGGTCTCCTGGTCCGACTCGCGCCTGCTGTAGACAGCCACGGTGCGCTCGCCGTCGAGGCCGGGCGCGTCGAGGACGACCTGCACCTGGAGGGGTGTGTCGTCGTCCAGGATCAGCGGCTCGGCCAGGGTCAGCGCGCCGACCTGACCCGCACCGGCTTCGCGGGCGGCGGCCAGCGCCAGTTCCAGCAGGCCGGTGCCGGGCACGAGGACCGTGCCGAAGGCCGCGTGGTCGCGCAGCCACGGGTGGGCGGCCGGGGCGAGCCGGCCGGTCAGCACCTGGCCCTCTCCGTTCGCCATCGTCGTGACGGCGCCGAGCCACGGGTGGTGCGCCGGAAGCAGGCCCATGGAGTGGGCGTCGCCCGCCGGCGCCGCCGACTCGGTCCAGAAGCGTTCGCGCTGGAAGGCGTACGTGGGCAGGTTCACGGGCGCCTGAGTGCCGGGCTCGGTGGGCAGGGCGCGCGACCAGTCGGTGTCGTGCCCCTGGACGTGCAGCAGGGACATGGTCCGCAGCAGTTGGGACACGTCGCCCTGGTCGCGCTGGAGTGTCGGCACCACCGCACCGCCCGCGGCGGCGCTGACGTTCGTGAGCGGCATCACCAGGACGGGATGCGGGCTGACCTCGACGAACACATCGTGGCCGTCCTCGAGGAGACGGGCCTGGGCCAGGTCGAGGCGTACCGGCTCGCGGAGGTTGCGGCACCAGTAGTCGCCGTCCAGCTCGCGGCCGTCGACGACGGTGCCGGTGACCGTCGAGCAGAAGGGGATGCTGGTCTGCCGGGGGCGCAGCGCGGCGAACTGTTCGCGCAGGGCGGGCAGGAGCGGGTCCATGTGTGCGCTGTGGGAGGCGCAGGCCGCGTTGAGTTTGCCGCAGACCACATCGTCGTCGTCGAGATCCATGAGGACGTCGTTGACGGCGTCGGCGTCGCCGGAGATCACGGTCCACCGCTCGGTGTTGACTCCGGCGATCGACAGTGCCTCTGCGTAGGGGGCGATACGGGCCTGCACGTCGGCGACCGGCAGTTCGACCACGGCCATTTCCCCGCCGCCTCCGTCCCGCTGCAGCGCCTGGCTGCGTACCGCGACGATGCGGGCGCCTTCCTCGACGGTCAGTGCCCCCGCGACCACGGCCGCGGCGACCTCGCCCTGGCTGTGGCCCATCACGGCTGCCGGCTCCAGACCGAGCGACCGCCAGGCGGCCGCCAGGCCGATGTACATCGTGAACAGCACCGGCTGGACCACGTCCAGCCGCTCGAACGGCAGCTCGGCGGAGCCTTCGCCGCGCAGCCGTGCGAGGGCCGACCAGCCGGTGAACGGCATCAGCGCCGCGTCGCATGCCGTGGCGGCCTCCAGGAACGCCGGGCTCTGCTCCAGCAGTTGCCGGCCCATGCCTTCCCAGTCGGTGCCCTGGCCGGGAAAGACGAACACGGTCTTGGCCCGGGGCTGTGCGGTGCCCTGGACGAGGTCGGGGTGGGGGGTGGCGTCGGCCAGTGCCCGCAGTCCGTCGACGAGGTCAGCTGTGGAGGCGGCAGTGACGGCCGCTCGCTGCTGGAAGTGCGTACGGTGGCGGGCCGCGGTCACGGCCACGTCCGCGAGGGGCACGTCCGCGTGGTCCGCCAGCCAGGACGCCCAGCGTCCGGCCTGCTCCCGCAGTGCCTTCTCGTCGTGTGCCGACACCACCACGGGCAGTGCCACGGGCGCCGCGGCGGGTGGGGTGTGCGTGGCGGCCCCGGCAGCCGCCTCCCGTACGGGCGGCTCCTCGACGATGACGTGTGCGTTGGTGCCGCTCAGGCCGAAGGACGACACACCCGCCCGGCGCGGACGGCCCTCTTCCCGCGCCCAGGGCCGGGCTTCCTGAAGGAGCTGGAGGCCGCTCTCCTCCCACTCGATGAGCGGCGAAGGCTCGTCGGCGTGCAGGGTCTTGGGCAGGGTGTCGTTCTGCAGGGCGAGGATGGTCTTGATGACGCCGGCCACACCGGCTGCTGCCTGTGCGTGGCCGATGTTGGACTTGGACGAGCCCAGGTACAGCGGACGCTCGGCGTCGCGCCCGGGGCCGAACACCTCGGCCAGCGCGCCCGCCTCGATCGGGTCACCCAGTGACGTACCGGTGCCGTGCGCCTCGATCGCGTCGATGTCGTCGGCGGTCAGACGTGCGGTGGCGAGCGCGTCCTGGATCACACGCCGCTGCGAGGGCCCGTTGGGGGCGGTGAGTCCCTGGCTGCGGCCGTCCTGGTTGACCGCGGAGCCGCGGACGACGGCCAGGATTCGGTCGCCGTCGCGCTGTGCGGCCGACAGCCGCTTGAGCACCAGCACACCCACACCCTCGGACCAGCCCGCGCCGTCGGAGTGGGCGGAGAACGACTTGCACCGTCCGTCCGGCGCCATCGCCTTGAGCCGGGAGAACTCCACGAAGGTCGCCGGGGTCGACATGACTGTGACGCCGCCGGCCAGGGCCAGTTCGCAGTCGCCGCTCCGCAGGGCCTGCGCGGCCAGATGGATGGAGACGAGCGAGGAGGAGCAGGCCGTGTCGACGGTCAGGGAGGGTCCCTGGAGGCCGAGGGCGTAGGAAACCCGGCCCGACAGGATGCTGCTGGCCTTTCCGGTGCCGACGTAGCCGTCGAGCGAGGTCAGTTCATGCCCGCGTACGTCGCCGTAGTCGGAGTTCATCGTGCCCAGATAGACGCCGGTCCGGCTGCCGACGAGTTCCTCGGACCGCACACCCGCCCGCTCCAGCGCCTCCCACGACGTTTCCAGGACGAGTCGCTGCTGCGGGTCCATCGACACCGCTTCGCGCGGGCTGATGCCGAAGAACGACGCGTCGAAACGCTCCACATGGGCATCGGCGAGGAACCCGCCCTCCTGCCCGTAGCTCTTGCCCTCCGCCTCCGGGTCCGGATCGAACAGGTCCAGGCCCCTCCAGCGCTCGGGGAAGGTACCGATCGCATCGCCGCCCGACGCCAGCAGCTCCCAGAAGCCCTCCGGCGTGTCGATCCCGCCCGGCAACCGGCACGCCATTGACACCACAGCGATCGGCTCGTCGGGCACGGTGGTGCGCTCGGCGCGCTGCGGTTTCGGACCGGTCTCGGCCCCCAGCGCCATACGGTTCAGGATCAGTTCGGCGATGGCGGCGGGCGTGGGGTAGTCGAAGGCCAGGGTCGCGGGGAGTGCGATGCCGGTCTCCGCCGACAGCCGGCGGCGCAGCTCGACGGCCATGAGGGAGTCGAGACCGGCCTCCTTGAACACCTGGCCGGCTGCGACCGCTTCGGGGCCGGACATGCCCAGGACCATGGCGGCTTCGCCGCGCACCAGGCCGGTGACGGAGGCGAGCCTGTCGGCCTGCGGCAGTGCCAGCAGGCGGCCCTTCAGACCGGAGGACGCCGCGCCGGCGCTACCCGCTCGACGGCGCCGGGTCCTGAGCAGCGAACGCAGCAGCGGCGGAGTGTCCATGCCGTTGTCGGCGGCGCGCTGGAGCGCCGTGGGCTCCAGCTTCATCGGGACCAGGTGGGGCCGGACGTGGCCGAGGGCGGCGTCGAGGGCCGCCAGGCCCTGTGCCGGGGTCAGGGCGCCCACGCCCTGACGGCGCAGACGTGCCAGTTCCGCCTCGCCGAGGTACGCGGTGAGGCCGATTCCGGCCTGCTCCCACAGACCCCACGACAGGCTGGTGCCCGGCAGGCCCTGGGAGCGCCGGCGGACGGCGAGAGCGTCGATGAAGGTGTTCGCCGCCGCATAGGTGCTCTGGCCCGCGCCGCCCACGACACCGGCGGCCGATGAGAAGAGCACGAAAGCGGCGAGATCCAGGCCGAGTTCGCCGGACAGGTCGTGCAGATGCAACGCGCCCGCGGCCTTCGGCGCCCATACGTGGGCGAGCCGCTGCGCATCCTGCGCCTGGACGATCCCGTCGTCCAGGACCGCGGCCAGGTGGAAGATTCCCGTCCACGGGCGCTGCGCGTCCACGTCGGTGAGCAGGGCCGAGACCTGATCGCGTTCGGCGACGTCGCAGGCCACGATGCGTACGCTCGCGGCCCCGGCCGCCTCCAGCTCGGCGGCCAGGTCCGCGGCCCCCGGTGCCTGCGGCCCGCGCCGGGAGGTGAGAACGAGATGCTGGACGCCGTGAGTGCGAACCAGATGCCGGGCGACGGCGCGGCCCAGCTCGCCGGTGCCGCCGGTGATCAGGACCGTGCCCCGCGGGTCGAGCGGGGTGCCCGGCTCGATAGTGCCGGTGGTGCCCGCGGAGGTCTTGGCATCCGCGGGGACGAGCCGCGGGGCGCGGATCTCCCCGGCACGGATGGCGAGTTCGGGCTCGTCGGCCGCGTCCAGGGCACGGCCGATCAGTTCCCCGTTGTCAGGCCCTGCCGGGCCGTCCTTGCGGGCCAGGTCGATCAGCCGCACGCCCCGATCGGCGTTTTCCGAGCGTGCCGTACGCAGCAGACCCCACACCGGGGCGCCCACCACATCGGGCACGTCGCCGTCGCCGGCGTCGACGGCCTCACGGGTCACCCAGACGAGCTCGGCCTGCGCCAGGCGCGGTTCGGCGAGCAGCCGCTGCACCGTCTCCAGCGCCGCGGCGGCCGCCTCCCGCGCGGCGTCCGCGTCGTCGGCGTCGTCAGTGGTGTCTGTCGTTGTCCGGTGCGTCGTGGCGTCCACCACCAGCCGGGCGGGGGCCTCGTCCCCGTCCGCAAGGTGGGTGGCGAGCGCTTCCGCGTCCGCCACATGTGCTGCTTCCAGCAGCTGGGCCAGGATGCCGTTCCCGCCGAGAACCCAGGTGCTGCCCTGCGGGGGTACGGGTTCGAGCTGCGCTGCCGGCCGGAAGTCCACGTGGTACAGGTGATCGGTCAGGCTGTTCGCGCGGATCTGTTCCACGCTCGCCTCGCGCAGCTGCAGTGCCGCACGGGCCACCGGCTGTCCGGCAGGGTCGGCCACAGTGATCCGGATACCGGACCCGTCGTCGGGCGTGATCTGCACGCGCAGTTCGGTGCTCGCGGCGGCGTGGAGTTCGACGCCGGTCCACTCGAAGGGCAGCAGGATCCGGCCGTCGGTGCCGGCTTCGTCCTGTACTGCCACGAGGGTGTGGAGGGCGGCGTCGAGAAGTGCGGGGTGGATGCCGAAGTCGTCGGCCGTGAGGCCTTCGGGAAGGCGTACGAGTCCGTAGGCGGTGTCGCCCTTGCGCCACAGTTCGGTCAGGCCCTGGAAGGCGGGCCCGTACTGCAGACCGCGCGCACGGAAGGTGTCGTAGAAGCTGTCGAGCGGCAGCTGCTCAGCTCCGGCGACGGGCCACTGCGCGAGGTCGGCGAAGGTCTCGGGGCCGGCCGGCGTGCTCTGCTCGGTCAGCACACCAGTGGCGTGCCGGCGCCAGGCCGTGCCGAAGGGAGCGTCCTGCGGCTGGCTGTAGAGAGTGACCGTCCGGCTGCCGGTACCGTCGGGCGCGCCGACGGCGACCTGAAGGCGGACGGTGGCGTCCTCGGCCAGGACGAGGGGTTCGAGCAGGGTGAGTTCGGTGACGCCGGCTGCGCCGACATGGTCGGCGGCGGCGAGGGTGACGTCGAGGAGCCCGGTGCCGGGGACGAGAACGGTGTCGTGGACGGCGTGGTCCTTGAGCCACGGCTGTTCGGCGAGCGAGATACGTCCGGTGAAGAGGAGACCTTCGTCGTCCGCCGTCGCTGTCATCGCACCCAGCCAGGGGTGCTGGAACCCGTGCAGGCCGAGTGAGCCGGCGTCGTTGGAGGTTTTCCTGGTCTCCATCCAGTGGTGTTCGCGCTGGAAGGCGTAGGTGGGCAGCGGGACGAGCCCGGTGCCGGCAGTGGCGGGAAGGATCCGGTCCCAGTCGAGTTCGTGTCCGTGCGTGTGGAGCAGCCCCGCATTGTGCAGCAGCTGTTCCATGCCTCCCCGGTCACGGGCGAGGGAACCCACGACAACACCACCACGGTCCGCACCGGCATCGGTCAGCGGCATCGACAGCACCGGATGCGCGGAAATCTCGACGAACACCGTGTGCCCGTCATCCAGCAGACCCTCCAGCGCACGGTCGAACCGCACCGGCTCCCGCAGATTCCGGCACCAGTACCCCCCGTCCAGCTCCCGGCCCCCGGCAACCCGCCCACTCACCGTCGAATAGAACGCAATATCCGTCTCCCCCGGCACCAGCCCCGCAAAGCCCTCCGCCAGCCCCGGCAACAGCGGATCCATCTGCGCATTGTGAGACGCATAATCCACATTGATCAGACGCGCAAACACACCCGACCCCTGCAACTCCCCCACCAGAGCCGCCAGCTCCACCGCCCGACCCGACACCACCGTCGACCCCGCCGTATTCACCGCAGCCACCGACAACGCATCCCCATACGGAGCCAGAAACCCCTCCACCTCCAACAACGGACGCCCCACCAACGCCATCCCGCCCTGTCCCGCACAGGACAACACCGCACGAGAACGCAACGCCACCACCCGCGCACCCTGCTCCAGCGACAGCGCACCACTCACCACCGCCGCAACCACCTCACCCTGCGAATGACCCACCACCGCAGCAGGCTCCACCCCCAAAGAACGCCACACCGCAGACAACGCCACACCCATCGCAAACAACGCAGGCTGCACCACATCAACCCGGTCGAACGGCGGATGACCACCCTCCACCCCAGCCAGCACATCCCGCACCGACCAGCCCGTGAACGGCCTCAACGCCGCATCACACTCATCCACCACCGACGCAAACACACCACCCCCCGCCAACAACTCACGACCCATCCCCACCCACTGCGAACCCTGACCCGGATACACAAACACCACCCGGCCCCGACGCCCCGCAACCCCCTCCACCACACCCGCACGCGGCACACCCTCAGCCACCGCCCGCAACCCATCCACCAACCCAGCCACCGACCCGGCAGCCACACACGCCCGCTGCTCGAAATGCGTCCGATGACGAGCCGCCGTCACCGCCACACCCGCCAACGACACACCCGCATGCCCCTCCAACCAGGACGCCCAACGACCGGCCTGCTCCCGCAACGCCCCCACATCCCGACCCGACACCACCACCGGATACGGGCCCTCAGCCACCGCCTCCGCAGCCTCGCCCCCATCCCGCACCGGCGGCTCCTCCAGCACAACGTGCGCGTTGGTGCCGCTCAGACCGAACGACGACACACCCGCCCGACGCGGACGACCCTCCTCCCGCACCCAGGGCCGGGCTTCCTGAAGGAGCTGGAGGCCGCTCTCCTCCCACTCGATGAGCGGCGAAGGCTCTTCGGCGTGAAGGGTCTTGGGCAGCTGGTCGTTCTGCAGGGCGAGGATGGTCTTGATGACGCCGATGACACCTGCTGCTGCCTGCGCGTGGCCGATGTTGGACTTGGACGAGCCCAGGAAGACCGGTCGCTGCGCGTCGCGCCCGGGGCCGAACACCTCGGCCAGCGCGCCCGCCTCGATCGGGTCACCCAGAGACGTACCGGTGCCGTGCGCCTCGATCGCGTCGATGTCGTCCGCGGTCAGACGTGCCGCGGCCAGCGCGTCCTGGATCACACGCCGCTGCGAGGGCCCGTTGGGCGCGGTGAGTCCCTGGCTGCGGCCGTCCTGGTTGACCGCGGAGCCGCGGATCACCGCAAGCACCCGGTCACCGTCGCGCTGTGCGGCCGACAGCCGCTTCAGCACCAGCACACCCACACCCTCGGACCAGCCCGCGCCGTCGGAGTGGGCGGAGAACGACTTGCACCGTCCGTCCGGCGCCATCGCCTTCAACCGCGAGAACTCCACGAACAGGGTGGGGGCGCTCATGAGGGTGACGCCGCCGGCCAGGGCGAGTTCGCACTCCCGCTGGCGCAGGGCCTGGACCGCCAGGTGGATCGAGACGAGCGACGACGAGCACGCGGTGTCGACGGTGATGGCCGGGCCCTGCAGACCCAGCGCGTACGACACCCGCCCCGACAGAACGCTGCTCGCCTTGCCGGTGCTCACATAGCCGTCGAGGGCGTCCAGGTCACGGCCCAGGTGGCCGTAGTCGGAGCCCATGGTGCCCAGATAGACGCCGGTGCGGCTCTCGTCGAGCGTGTCGGGACGTATACCGGCCCGCTCCAGCGCTTCCCACGACGACTCCAGGACCAGTCGCTGCTGCGGGTCCATCGACAGGGCCTCGCGCGGACTGATGCCGAAGAACGACGCGTCGAAGTGCTCGATGTCGTCGAGGAACCCGCCCTGCTGGGAGTAGCTCTTGCCCTCCGCCTCCGGATCCGGGTCGTACAGATCCAGGCTCTTCCAGCGCTCGGGGAATCCTCCGACGGCGTCTCCGCCCGACGCCAGCAGCTCCCAGAAGCCCTCCGGCGTGTCGATCCCGCCCGGCAGCCGGCACGCCATCGACACCACGGCGATCGGCTCGGTGCGCTGCGCCTCCAGATCGGCGGCGCGCTTCTGGAGAGCGCGGATCGCGGGCAGAGCCGCTTCCATCCGGTCCTGCTGTGAGTTCGACACCATCGAGCCTTTCTGCGCGGCCGGCACAAGCGATTCAGCGGTCCGACGACGCGGCCGTCATGCGACGTGTGGGCTGCCCCTGACGGGTGAATCAGGGGCACAACCATCCAATGACGCCCGCCTCGAGCGCCGGTGGAAGCGATCTGGAGGCAGGCGCGCCGCTGACCCCCGCCTCGTCAGGAGGCGGGGGCCTGCGGCCGCCGGGGCAGGTGGAGGCTCAGCCGAGGTCGATCCCGGCCTCCGCGAGGAACATGTCCAGCTCCGCGCTGAGTTCGTCGACCGACTTCTCCTCGCCGGCCGCTTCTTCGGTGAGCTCCGGTCCGGGAGCCTTGCGCTCCCCCGCAGCCTCGGGGACGGGCAGATCCATCCGGGCGAGGATGAGCCTGGCGATGTGCTCGGGCGTCGGATGATCGAAGGCAAGCGTGGCGGGCAGTGACAGACCGGTCGCCGCCGACAGCCTGCGGCGCAGCTCCACCGCCATGAGTGAGTCGAGCCCGAGACCCTTGAGCACCTCGTTCGGGGCAAGGGACCCGGCCCCGGCGAGGCCGAGCACCCCGGCCACCTCGCGCAGCACCAGGTCCGTCGCCATTTCCGGCCTCCGGTCCTCGGGTGCGGCGATCAGTTGCTCGCGCAGACCCTGCCGGTCCGGGGCCGTACCGCTGCCCACCTTGCGCAGCCGGGCCCGCACGAGGGAACGGAGCAGGGCGGGTGCCGCATTGCCCTGGTCGGCCTCCCGTTGTGCCGCGCGCAGGTCGAGCTGTACCGGAACGAAGTTGTCGGCGGGCCGCCCGAGGACCGTGTCGAGCAGTCCCAGGCCCTGTTCGAAGGAGAGGGGGGCGATGCCCTGCCCGCGCATGCGGTCCAGGTCGGCCCGGCCGAGATGGGAGGTCATGCCCACACCCGCCTGGTGCCACAGGCCCCAGGCGAGGCTCGTGACCGGGCGGTCCTCGGTGCGCAGGCGGGCGGCGAACGCGTCGAGGTAGCTGTTGGCCGCGGCGTAGATGCCCTGGCCGGCTGTGCCGACGGTGCCTGCCGCCGAGGAGAAGAGCACGAGGGCTGCCAGGTCGAGACCTGCGGTCAGCTCGCCCAGGTAGCAGGCGCCACGCACCTTCGGCTCCATCACGCGGGAGAGCCGCGCCGCGTCCTGGGTGACCACGAGGCCGTCGTCCAGGATCCCCGCCAGGTGCAGGACCGCGGTCCAGGGCCGGTCCTCGCCGGCCAGGGTGAGGACCTGCGCGAGGTCGTCGCGGCGACCGGCGTCGCAGGCCACCACCCGTACAGATTCGGCTCCTTCGTCGGTGAGCCGGCGTACGAGATCCTCGGCGCCGGGCGCGTCGGCGCCGCGCCGGGACGTGAGGACCAGGTGGCGGACCTGATGGCGGCGTACGAGGCGCAGTGCCACTTCCCGGCCCAGCTCGCCGGTGCCTCCGGTGATCAGGACCGTGCCCCGCGGGTCGAGCGGCCGGACCGTGGTGTCCTTCGCCGGCTCCTCGGCCCGTACGAGCCGGGCCACCAGCACCTGGCCGTCACGTACGGCGAGTTCCGGCTCGCCGGTGACGGCGACCGCGGATGCCAGCAGGGCGCGGTCGCTGTCGTCCGGTCCGAGGTCGACCGTGCGCAGCGTGCGCTCCGGGTGCTCGGAGCGGGCACAGCGCAAGAGACCCCACAGCGGGGCGTACGCGAGTCCGTCGACGCGATCGCCGTCGGCCGCAGAGACGGAGCCGCGGGTGATCCAGACGAGTTCGGTCGACTCCAGCCTCTCGTCGGACAGCAGGTCCTGGAGTACGGACAGTGCGTGTTCGGTCGCCCTGTACGCGGCCTCGGGCGCACTGTGGACGGGCGGCCAGCCAGTGGCGTCGACGACGATACGGGCGGGGGCGGCCGGGTGTGCGTCGAGCCGGGCGGACAGCGCGTCCGTTCCGATCAGGTGCTCGGCGCCCAGGGCCGTGGCCAGGTGTCCCGTGCCGCCGAGCACGATCTCGGCCGCTGCGCCGGCCGGTGCGGTGGCGGCGAGGGGCTGGAAGCCGAGACGGTAGAGATTGTCGGTGCCCAGGGTGCGGGCGGCACGCAGCTGGGCGACGGTGGCACGGCGCAGATGAAGTTGACCGATCCTGACGACGGGCGCCCCGGTGGCGTCTACGGCCCAGGCCCGGATCACCTGGCCTGTCCCGGTGGGTTCGACGTCGATACGGATACGCAGCTCGCCGCCGCCGATGGCGTACAGCTGGACGTCACTCCACTCGAAGGGCAGCAGAGCGCCTTCGGGCTCGTCCCCGGGGGCGGTGACGCCCTTCATCACATGGAGGGCGGTGTCCAGGAGGGCGGGGTGCAGGGTGAAGCCGGCCTCCGTGCCGGGCTCGGGAAGGCGTACGACGCCATAGGCTCTGTCGCCCTTGCGCCACAGTTCGCTGAGGCCGCGGAATGCGGGGCCGTAGTCGATGCCCTGGGCGCCGAATCGGTCGTACAGGCCGTCCAGTTCGACTCTTTGGGCTCCTTCGACAGGCCACCGGGCGAGCTCGCCGAAGGCGGCGGTGTCGGCGGCCGTGACTACGGCAGGATCGGTGGCCGCTTCCATCAGTTCGCCGCTCGCGTGGCGGGTCCATGCGTGCGACGAGGCGGGCGAGGTGTGCGAGCTCTCCGGGCGGCTGTGGATCGTGATCGGGCGCCGCCCGTTCTCGGCCGCCTGCACGGTGATCTGGATCCGTACCGCGTCCTGGATGATCAGCGGCTCGGCCAGGGTGAGTTCGGCGACACCTGCCGAGCCGACCTCATTGGCGGCGGCGACGGCCAGTTCGAGGAGCCCGGTGCCGGGGACGAGGACCTGGTCGAAGAGCACATGGTCCTTCAGCCAGGGATGGTCGGCGAGCGAGAGCCGTCCGGTCAGAAGATGACTGTCGCTGTCGGCGAGCGGGGTCGCGGCGCCGAGCCATGGGTGCTGCGAGGAATCGAGGCCGAGTGAGCCGGCGTCGTTGGAGGTTTTCCTGGTCTCCATCCAGTGGTGTTCGCGCTGGAAGGCGTAGGTGGGCAGCGGGACGAGCCCGGTGCCGGCAGTGGCGGGAAGGATCCGGTCCCAGTCGAGTTCGTGTCCGTGCGTGTGGAGCAGCCCCGCATTGTGCAGCAGCTGTTCCATGCCTCCCCGGTCACGGGCGAGGGAACCGACGACAACACCACCACGGTCCGCACCGGCATCGGTCAGCGGCATCGACAGCACCGGATGCGCGGAAATCTCGACGAACACCGTGTGCCCGTCATCCAGCAGACCCTCCAGCGCACGGTCGAACCGCACCGGCTCCCGCAGATTCCGGCACCAATACCCCCCGTCCAGCTCCCGGCCCCCGGCAACCCGCCCACTCACCGTCGAATAGAACGCAATATCCGTCTCCCCCGGCACCAGCCCCGCAAAGCCCTCCGCCAGCCCCGGCAACAGCGGATCCATCTGCGCATTGTGAGACGCATAATCCACATTGATCAGACGCGCAAACACACCCGACCCCTGCAACTCCCCCACCAGAGCCGCCAGCTCCACCCCCCGACCCGACACCACCGTCGACCCCGCCGTATTCACCGCAGCCACCGACAACGCATCCCCATACGGAGCCAGAAACCCCTCCACCTCCAACAACGGACGCCCCACCAACGCCATCCCGCCCTGCCCCGCACAGGACAACACCGCACGAGAACGCAACGCCACCACCCGCGCACCCTGCTCCAGCGACAGCGCACCACTCACCACCGCCGCAACCACCTCACCCTGCGAATGACCCACCACCGCAGCAGGCTCCACCCCCAAAGAACGCCACACCGCAGACAACGCCACACCCATCGCAAACAACGCAGGCTGCACCACATCAACCCGGTCGAACGGCGGATGACCACCCTCCACCCCAGCCAGCACATCCCGCACCGACCAGCCCGTGAACGGCCTCAACGCCGCATCACACTCATCCACCACCGACGCAAACACACCACCCCCCGCCAACAACTCACGACCCATCCCCACCCACTGCGAACCCTGACCCGGATACACAAACACCACCCGGCCCCGACGCCCCGCAACCCCCTCCACCACACCCGCACGCGGCACACCCTCAGCCACCGCCCGCAACCCATCCACCAACCCAGCCACCGACCCGGCAGCCACACACGCCCGCTGCTCAAAATGCGTCCGATGACGAGCCGCCGTCACCGCCACACCCGCCAACGGCACACCCGCATGCCCCTCCAACCAGGACGCCCAACGACCGGCCTGCTCCCGCAACGCCCCCACATCCCGACCCGACACCACCACCGGATACGGGCCCTCAGCCACCGCCTCCGCAGCCTCGCCCCCATCCCGCACCGGCGCCTCTTCCACAATGACGTGTGCGTTGGTGCCGCTCAGACCGAACGACGACACACCCGCCCGACGCGGACGACCCTCCTCCCGCGCCCAGGGGGTGAACTCGTCGACCACACGGACCGACATCCGGTCCCAGGCGATGTTCGGGTTGCGCGGTGAGCTGTGCATGGTGGCGGGCAGCGCGTCGTTCTTGAAGGAGGCGAGCATCTTGCACACACCGGCGATACCGGCTGCCGACTCCAGGTGTCCGATGACGCTCTTCGCCGTGCCGAGCCCGAGTTCGCGGCCCGGTTCACGGCCCTTTCCGTACACGGCGTCCAGGGCCTGCACCTCGATCGGGTCACCCAGAGACGTACCGGTGCCGTGGCATTCGACGTAGTCGACGTCGGCCGCGGACAGCCCGGCCGAGTCGAGTGCGGCGCGGATGACCTTCTGCTGGGAGGTGCCATTGGGGGCGGTGATGCCGCTGCTCGCGCCGTCGTGGTTGACGGCGGTGGCACGGATGACGCCGAGGATGTTGCGGTCCTGCTCGATCGCGTCGGACAGACGCATCACGGCGATGACGCCGACGCCTTCGCCGCGCCCGTATCCGTCGGCGTCGGCCGAGAAAGCCTTGCTGCGGCCGTCCGGCGAGAGAGCGTGGGAGCGGCTGAGCGCCACGAACATGCCGGGGTCGGCGAGGACTTGGACGCCGCCCGCCAGGGCGAGCTCGCACTCGTCGTTGCGCAGTGCTTCACAGGCGAGGTGCAGGGCGACCAGCGAGGACGAGCAGGCCGTGTCGATGGACAGGGCGGGTCCCTGGAGGCCGAGATGGTAGGAGAGACGGCCGGCGTTGAAGCTCGACAGGGCGCCGGTCAGTGTGTAGGTGTCGGGTGCGCCGCTGTGGCGGTACTTGCCGTACTCGCCCGCGCCCGCGCCGACGAAGACACCGGTGCGGGAGTCCCGCAGCTCACGCGGCCGGATGCCGGCGTCCTCCAAGGAGTGCCATGCCGCTTCGAGGAGCAGCCGGTGCTGCGGGTCCATCGGCTCGGCCTCGCGCGGGCTGATGCCGAAGAACGACGCGTCGAAGGAAGCGACGTCCCCGAGGAAGGAGGCGTGGCGAGCGTATGTGCTGCCCTCGGCATCCGGGTCCGGGTCGTAGTAGGCGTCGATGTCGAACCGGTCGGCCGGGACGGTGCTGACGGTGTCGCGTCCCTCGGCGAGGACCTGCCAGAGGCTGTCGAGGTCGTGTGCGTCGCCGGGCATGCGCAGGCCGACGCCGACAACGGCGAGCGGTTCGTCGCCGCGGTGGCCGCCGCGGGTGCCGGTGCCGGCTGGGGCCGGGAGGGCGACGGGGGGTGTGGGGGCGAGTTCGGCGAGAAGCCACCGGGCGGCGGAGCTCAGGTCCGGGGAGTCGAAGACGAGGGTCCTGGGGGTGGTGACGCCGGTGCGGCGCTGGACGCGTTCGGCGAAGTCGACTGCCATCATCGAGTTGAAGCCGAGGTCCTTGAATCCTCGTTCGGGGTCGAGCGAGAGGGGATCCTCTATGCCGAGTACCGCCGCAGCCTCGGCCGCCAGCAGACGGCGCAGATGCGCTTCGCGGTCGGGTTCGGCGACTTCCAGCAGGGTCCGGCGCAGTGGGTTGGTGTCACCGGCCGGGGAATCGGCGGTCTGCTGCGTGAGGGCGGCGCGCGCCTGGGTGATCTCGTCCAGGAAGGGCCGGTTCCTGCCCTGCGTATAGGACGTGGCGCACCGGTCCCAGTCGATCTGGGCGATCACAGCGGACCGCTTCGTGGCCAGGGCGGCGTCGAGGGCGGACAGGGCCCGGTCGACGGCCATCGGGGTGAGGCCGGTGCGGCGCAGCTGGGTTTCCGCGGCGCCGTGTGTCATGCCTCCGTCGGCCCAGGGTCCCCAGCCGATGCTGACGGCCGGGATGCCTTCGGAGCTGAGCTGGTGTGCCAGTGCGTCGAGTGAGGCGTTGGCCGTGGCGTAGTTGGCCTGGCCGATGTTGCCCAGTGTGCCGATCACGGACGAGTACAGGACGAAGGCGTCGAGCTCATGGTCACGGGTGAGTTCGGCCAGCAGCCGGGCGGCCCCGAGTTTGGGTGCGGCGGCCGCGGCCAGGGCTTTGGTGTCCAGCCGGTCGACGAACCGGTCGTCGAGGAGGCCCGCGGTGTGGAAGACGGCACGCAGCGGTGCTTCGTCGGACGCGATGTCGACGAGCAGGTCCGACAGCTGCCGGCGGTCGGTGACGTCGCAGGAGGCGAGGGTGACGCGGGCGCCCGCCTTCTCGAGGCTGTGGATGAGCTCTTCGGCGCCTTCGGCGTCGCGTCCGCGCCGGGACACCAGGACGAGATGCTCGGCGCCGCGGTCGGCGAGGCTGCGGGCGAGGTGCCCGGCCAGCGCGCCGCTGCCTCCGGTGATCAACACGGTGCCGCGGGGGGACCAGGGCCGTGTGACGGTACTGGGGGCTGCCCGGTGCAGACGGCGCACGTAGCGGCCGGTGGAACGCAGGGCCAGATGTTCTTCACCGTCGGCCTGTGCGGCGAGGACGGCGGGCAGCTGCTGGGCGGCTGCTGCCAGTGCGGCGGCCGCCACGGGGTCGGCCGGGTCGGCGTCGGTGCCGGCGGGGAGATCGATCAGCCCGCCCCAGCGGTTGGCGTGTTCCAGGGCGACGACGTGGCCGAGTCCCCAGGCGCCGGTCTGGTTCGGGCGGGGCGCGGGGTCCTTGTCGTGGGCGCGCACGGCTCCGCGTGTGATCAGCCACAGCGGCGCGCGGACCGACGCGTCGCCGAGAGCCTGGACGAGTGCCAGGGTCTGGGCGATGCCGGTGGTGGTGGCCGGGTGCTCGGGGTGCGGCGTCTCGTCGACAGGGGTGAGGGCGAGGACGCCGGACAGCGTCTTGTCGCCGAGCGCCGAGCTCAGGTCGGCGAGGAGCGTGGCGTATCCGGTGCGGTCACAGGCGGCCGAGAGGATGTGCGCGGAGGCGCCCGCCTCCGTCAGGGCGTCCGCGAGGGTTTCGGCGAGCCCCGAGGCGGCAGTCGGGCCGACCAGCAGCCAGTGGCCGTCGACGGCGGGGGCGGCGGGCGGGGCGGTGAGCGGCTGCCAGCTCTCCTCGTACATCCAGTCGGCGATGTCGGCGGCCTGGTCCTGGCGTTCGCGCCAGGTGGCGAGGTAGGGCAGCAGGGTGGTTACGGCCGCGTTGTCGTCGGTGACGCCCAGGAGTTCGCCGAGGCGCTGGGCCTCGCCGCTGCCGATGGCCTGCCACAGGGCGTCGTCCGTGCTGCTGTGGTGGCGGGATGGGCGGTCTGCGCCGTCGATCCAGTAGCGCTCGCGCTGGAAGGCGTAGGTGGGCAGGTCGACCGGTGCGGTGGTGCTGCCGGGCGGCAGGATCCGCGTGAAGTCCAGACTCTGCCCATGGGTGTGCAGAATGCCCACCGCCCGGAACATGTCCCGGCTCTCATCAGCCTGTTCACCCCCACGCTGCGACTGCGAAGCGACAAAAACCGCACCCTCCCCGGTGACACAGCCCGCCGCCATCGCCGACAGCACCGGGGCCGGACCGCACTCCAGAAAACGGCCGATCCCAGAACTCTCCAAAGTCCGCACCACATCCAGGAACCGGACCGCCTCCCGAACCTGACGCACCCAGTACCGCGGATCACGCACCCCCTCACCCGCAGCCAGACCCGACCCCATGACAGAACCGTCAACACTCGACACCAGCGACATCCGCGGCGCCGCAAACGAGCAACTGGCCGCCACAGCCGCATAATCGGCCAGCATCGAATCCATATGCGCACTGTGGAAGGCGTGCGACACCTCCAGACGACGGGTCCTGCGCCCCAGACCGGTGAAATGCTCCACCAGCACCGCGACCGCCGCCTCATCACCACTGACCACCGTCTGCGCCGGCCCGTTCAGCCCACCGATCGACACCCGGCCCCCGGCTCCCGCCAGCACCGCCACGACCTCAGCCTCCGAGGCCTCCAACGACACCATCACCCCGCCCGGCTCACAACCCTGCATCAGCCGCCCCCGCGCAGCCACCAACCGCGCAGCATCCGCCAGACTCAGCACACCCGCCACATGCGCAGCAACCAGCTCACCCACCGAATGCCCCGCAACCGCCTCCGGCTCCACACCGAACGACTGCCACAACCGGAACAACGCCACCTCGAACGCAAACAACGCAGGCTGCGCAAACTCCGTCTCATGAACCAACGGGGCATCCACACCATCAGGATCGGCAAACACCACAGCCGCCAACGGCATCCGCAGATGCGGCTCCAGAGCAACACACACCTCGTCGAAGACCTGCCGGAACACCGGGAACGACTGATACAGCTCACGCCCCATACCGATCCGCTGACTGCCCTGCCCGGTGAACAACACCGCCAGCTCACCCCCGGCCAGTGCCGCACCTTCGACCACACCCGCATGCGGCACACCCTCAGCCACCGCCCGCAGCCCATCCACCGCCTCGTCGGCGGACGCGGCGACGGCCACGGCCCGCTGTTCGAGGTGGGAGCGGTGGTTGGCGGCGGTGTAGGCGACATCGCGCAGCTTTGCGGCGGAGGCGCCCCGCAGGTATTCGGCAAGCCGAGCCGCGTTGTGGCCGCGGGCCGCGGCGGTCTTGCCCGACACGGTGAGGACCACCGGCGCGGTGGAGGCGCTGCGCTGCGGGCGGCCGGTCACGGCGCCCCAGTCGAGGTCGAAGCCGTCGCACCACAGGCGTGCGGCGACGTCTTCGAGCGCCTGGCGGGCCGGGCGGCCCCGGTGTCCGGTGCCGAGGACCGTGGAGCGGTCGTCGTGGTGTGCCATCAGGGTGCGCCGGACCGAGTACTTCAGGACGGGGTGCGGGGCGATCTCCACGATCCGCAGGTCACGTTCGCGGGTGAGTTCGGTGACGGCCTCGACCACCTGGAAGGGCTCGCACATGTTGCGTACCCAGTAGGCGGCGTCGAGGGACGTGCCGTCGACGAAGCCGCCGGTGACGGTGGACCACATCGGCACCGCGGCGGGGCGCGTGCGTACGGTGCCCAGGCGGCGCGCGAGTTCAGGGCCGAGGGAGGCGATCTGCGGGCTGTGGGCGGGATAGTCGATGTTGACTCGCTGGGTGGGGATGTCCCGCTCGGCGAGCGTCCGCTCCAGTGAGTCGACGGCGGCGGCCGGGGCGGACAGACAGACCTGACCGGGTGACAGGTGCCCGGCGACGGACACCTCGCCGCAGGTCTCGGCGGCGAGGCGCTCCGCCTCGTCCAGGGGGAGTTCGGCGACCAGCAGGGTGCCGTGTCCCGAGGCGCGTTCCGCGCACAGCTGCGACCAGAGGGTGATGACCCGGGCGCCTTCGTCCAGCGAGAGTGCCCCGGCGGCGACCGCTCCGGCCACCTCTCCGACGCTCTGTCCGACGACGACGGTGGGCTCAAGGCCCCAGGCCTGCAGGGTCCGGGCGTAGGCAACCTGGAGAGAGAACAACAGGGGCTGGATGACGTCGGTGGCGTCGAGGCGGGAGCTGTCGGCGTCGGCGAGCAGCTCCTCGGTCACGGACCAGCCGGCGACCGCGCGTACGGCTCGGTCGCACTCCTCCAGCGCAGCCCGGAAGGCGGGCTCGGCGAGCAGGTCGCGGCCCATGCCGAGCCACTGTCCGCCGTGTCCCGAGAAGAGGAAGGCGAGTTCGGGGCGTGCCGCGCCGGACGGGCGCGGTGTGTGGGCGTCGATACGGGCCTGCAGGGCGTCGGCGAGACCGTGGTGGTCGGTGACCGCGGCGACGACGCGCTGCTCGCCGGTGCCGGCCGCCAGGAGTTCAGGTGCGTACCAGGCGCGGCCGGTCCTGGCCCGTTCGGCGAGGGTGGCCGCGGTCTCGCGCAGCTCTTCCTCGCTGTCGGCGGCCAGCGGTACGAGCAGCCGTCTGCGGTAGGGAGCCTCTTCGAGTGCGACGTGGGCGTTGGTGCCGCCGAACCCGAAGCCGCTGACGCCCGCGTACCGGCGCTTGTCGCCCGGCCATCCCTGGCGGGCGGCGACGACCTCGAGCCGGTTGGCCTCGAAGTCGATGTGCGGGCTGGGGGTGTCGAAGTGCAGGCTGGCGGGGAGTTCGCCGTGGTGCAGGGCGAGTGCGGTCTTCATCAGGCCCAGGACGCCGGCGGCGGGCTCCAGGTGGCCGAAGTTGGTCTTGGCGGAGCCGATCCGCAGGGCCTCCTGGCGGCCCTCGGCAAAGACGCTGCCCAGTGCCCCGGCCTCGATGGGGTCGCCGAGCGGGGTACCGGTGCCGTGCGCCTCGACGTACGCGACGTCCCTGGGGTCGATACCGGCGTTCTGCCATGCCCGGCGCAGCACCTCGATCTGTGCCTGCGGGTTGGGTGCGGTCAGCCCGTTGGAGGCGCCGTCGTTGTTGACGGCGCTGCCCCGGATCACGGCGTAGATGCGGTCGCCCGCGGCGAGTGCGTCGGACAGGCGGCGCAGGACGATGATGCCGCAGCCCTCGCCGCGTACGTAGCCGGCGGCGTCGGCGTCGAAGGCGCGGCACTGCCCGTCGGGGTTCATGCCGCCGAACTTGGTCATGGCGACGGTGGTGTTGGGGTGCAGCAGGACATTGACACCGCCCGCCAGGGCAAGGTCGGACTCGCCGCTGCGCAGGCTCTGGACGGCGAGGTGTGTCGCGGTCAGCGAGGAGCTGCACGCGGTGGCGACGGCCAGGGCGGGGCCGTGCAGACCGAGGGTGTACGCGATCCGCGCCGCGATGATCGAGTTGTCCCAGCCGACCGCCGAGTGGGTCCCGATGGCTGCCGGGTCGGCGCCTGTGGCCAGGTGGTACTCCTGCGCCATGGTGCCGAGGAAGACACCGGTACGGGAGCCCGCGAGGTCGCCGTGGACGATCCGGGCGTCCTCGACGGCGGCCCAGGTGCTCTCCAGCGCCATCCGTTGCTGCGGGTCCATCTGCCGGGCCTCGGCGGGCGAGATGCTGAACAGCCCGGCGTCGAAGTCGGCCACGTTGTCGAGGAAGCCTCCCCAGCGGGTGTTCATCATGCCGGTCGCGCGGGGGTCGGGGTCGAGCCACTCCTGGGCGTTCCAGCGGTCGCGGGGGACCTCCCGTACGGCATCCAGGCCGTTGAGCAGGCCCTGCCACAGGGCGTCGGGGGTCTCGACGCCGCCAGGCAGCCGGCAGCCGAGGCCGATGATGGCGACGGGCTCGGCCGCCTGCGCCGTGCCCGGCCGGGCGGGCGCGTGGTGGGCCGCGGCGGAAGAGGTGTCGCCTGCGAGGTGGGCGGCGAGTGCGGCCACGGTCGGGTACTGCCAGACGACCCAGCTGGGTACGGGCCGCCCAAGGGTCTGGGACAGGATGACGACCAGTTTCATCAGCTGGGCGGAGTCAAGTCCGATCTCACGCAGAGGCCGGTCGAGGGCCACCGACTCCGGGCGTGTGCCCAGTAGTTCGGCGAGGACGGCGCGCACAAGTCCGGCGATGTCGTCGGCCGTCGTCGCAGCGGGACCTGCGTCGCTGTTCACCTGGGCAAAGTTCATCGGCTCTTCCTTGATGCTCGTCGGACCGGACTTCCGGCAGCGATGAAAAACAAGAGTTCGAACGAGACCGGCCACGTCACGGTGGCGGCTTGTGCCCACGTGACGTGGCCGGTTGTGCCGGGGCTGCGTGCCGGATCGGGCCGGCGGCATCAGCCGGAACGCGGGGTACGAGACAGCGTTCATCATGCTTCCGGTCGCTTGAGCGTGGCTCGAACAGCGTGGCCGGAACTCAGAGGTGCACGTTCGTGCCGCTCAGGCCGCGGCGTCCTGCTCGCGGGCGGCCTCGCGCCTGGCGGCCCGCTGCGCGGCCAGCCGGACACGTACTTCGTCGAAGGTGGGGAGCTCGCGCGAGGTGCTCACCCAGCGGATCCCCTCCCATTCGAACGCGATGTCCCTCATGCGCCGCACGGCGTCGCGGTGCCCCTCGGAGGAGAGGAATCCGTTGAGCGCCTCCTCGTCCGTCCAGATCGACAGCGCGCGCCCGCTGTGCCAGTTCTGCTCCGACACGGCGAAGACGGCGCCCAGCAGACCCGGGCGCTTCCAGAGATCCTCGAGGAGAACCTCGTTGATCGCGGCGGCCACGGGCTCGCCCTCCGGCTTCGGCCAGCCGTTGGACTCGGCGACGATGTAGGTGTCGGGCAGCGGCCCGACCAGTCCGCCCGTCTCCGGGTCTATCGCCGGACCCAGCCAGCCGAGCACGACGTTCAGGTCGGACTCGTCACCGGAGGCGTACTCCTCCAGCGTGGTGGGCCGCACGCGCTCAGGCGCGGTCTCCTGGATCACGTCCTGCTGTACCGCTTCTTCCCGGGTCGCTTGTTCCTGGATCACTTCGGTCATGTCAATTCGCCTTTCGTCGGACAGGGAGTCGCACGTATTCGAGGATCAGCATCCGCAGCACCATCTGCCGCGGCTCGCCGTGCAGTTCGAGCGTCGGCAGAACCGGCAGCAGGGCACGGAACATGGCCTTGAGTTCCTCGCGGGCCAGGGAGGCGCCGATGCAGCGGTGGGCGCCGTTGCCGCCGAACGCGATGTGCCGGTTCGGCTTGCGGGTGATGTCGAAGGTGTACGGGTCATCGAAGACGGCCTCGTCACGGTTGGCCGCCGGGAAGAACAGGGCGACCGACTCCCCCTTGCGGATCTTCTGCCCGCGGATCTCGGTGTCCTTGACGCAGGTACGCACCAGGGTGATGGCGATCGACGTGTAGCGGATGATCTCGTCGACCGCGCTGTCGAGGAGCGCGGGGTCGTCGATCAGCTTCTGCAACTGGTCGGGGTGTTTCAGCAGGGCCTCGATGCCGCCGGTGATGGCGTTACGGGTCGTGCCGTTGCCCGCCTGGACCAGGTTGAAGAGCTGGTACGACATGTCGTGGAACTCGAGCGGCTTGTCCTGGACCGTGGCTCTGACCAGCCGGCTGAGTACGTCGGTGCCCTCGCCGCCACCCTCGGCCATGCGCGCGCGGACCAACTCGGAGAAGTACTGGTCCAGGTGGCCCATGGCGCGCATGAAGCGCTGCATGGCCTCCTCGCCGTTCTCGTCCGCGTAGTCCTTGTGGAAGGCGGAGGCGGTGTCCTTGTGCGAGGCGAACAGCTCGTCCCAGTCCTCCTCGGGCACGCCGAGCAGCTCGAAGATGGCGGCCAGCGGGAGGCGGCCGGCCAGCCCGTGCGCCACGTCCGCCGTGCCGTTCTCGTCCAGGAGTTTCACGAACTCCTCGACGTACCGGGTGGAGAGCTCGAAGAAGCGCTCCTGCCTGGCCGCCGTGGCCTTGGGCGTGAAGCACGGGTACATGGCCTGCCGGACCTGGTTGTGCACCGGAGCGTCCATGAGCCCGAGCCCCGCAGGATGGTCGGGTGCGTGACCGTAGAGAGCGGAGCGGCGCTCACGCTCCATCTCCCACGGCTCGATCTCGTCGGGGGTCTCCACACCGATGCGCTGCTGGTGGGAGAAGAATTCCGTGTTGCGCGAGACGAAACTGATGTCTTCGTGCCGGGTCACCAGCCAGAACGGCTCGTACCCGGGCTGCTGGTACCAGTGGACCGGCGACTCCTTGCTGAGCCGGTCGAAATCCCCCCACGGAAACCCCGTGTCGTACAGATGATCACTGGTGACGTCGATCGTGGCGACTGAATTCATGACGGGCACGTCGTCCTTTACTTCGGGGTGTTCTCGTTGAGGAATCCGACAATCGTCCCGACCGTCTGCGCGCGCTTTTCGGCGGAGTCGAATCCCGCGTCGACAAGGCGCGCCGAAGGCGCCTGCGCGGCAATGCGCTCGGCCATGCCCTCGGGCTGCCGTCCGCCCTTTCCTGGGAGCACGAGCAGCGGCACCGGGAATTCACTCACGGTCTCCTCCGGTACGGAGAAGTACGGGGATCCGGCAGGGAAAAGACCGTCACGGAACCGCACAAGGAGGGTGATGTACTTCTCGCGCCGCAGCGCCAGGATCTCCTTGTGGAATTCGGTGTCGTCGCTCAGCCGCTGCGCGAACGGGCCGGCTGCCGGGTTGGTGGCGAAGTTCCCGTCCTGCGCGGCCGCCGCGAACACGGCGGCGAGTCCCTCGGTCTCCGCGTCGTCGAAGGACGCCGCGCGCGGCAGCCGCATCGCCTCGTCGAACAGCGAGAAGAAGTCCGCGAACGCGTTGGTTCCCTCCTCCCGGCCGACCGGCTCCTGGCACACCACCGAGCGGATGCGCTCGGGCGCCTCGGCCACCAGCCGCCAGGCGTGGGCGCAGCCGATCCCGGCGGCCACGACATGTGCCTGCTGCGCGCCGACCTCGTCGAGCACGGCCAGTTGGTCGGCTGCGGCCTGCTCGTACGAGAAGGGGGTGGCCGGCGCCTTGCTGCGTCCGCCGTGTCGCTGGTCCATGGCGATCACCTGAAAGTGCTCGGCCAGCTCCCGCACCGGGTGGTAGAAATTCTCGTCCCAGGCGTCGATCCGGCTGAGCGCGTCGCCGGGCGCCAGCAGCAGGACCGGCTCCCCCGAGCCGCTCACCTCGTAGTGGATATGTGCACCGTCCGGCCGCACAATGTCAGGCATTGTTCT
This sequence comes from Streptomyces sp. NBC_01750, assembly GCF_035918095.1. NCBI lineage: Bacteria > Bacillati > Actinomycetota > Actinomycetes > Kitasatosporales > Streptomycetaceae > Streptomyces > Streptomyces sp. NBC_01750. Next base: position 8,415,165 of record NZ_CP109137.1, on the reverse strand, counting down.
CTCCTTGGTTCTTCGGAATGGCCTGCAGCAGTTCCGCGGCCATAGCCTCGTGGTTGTCGATGGGAGCCGCGTGGGTACCGGCGATGGTCCGGTGCACGAAGTCTCCGTGGGTGTATTCCTGCCAGCCCCGTACGGTCTCTTCCGGCAGTACGGGATCGTCGGAGGCGGCCACGGCGTGAATGGAGAATCGGAGCGGATCCCTGGCGTCGGCGTCGAGAGACGCACGGTGGTTCAGGCCCAGTACGGTGTCGTCGCGCAGCGCCGCTCCGTATGCGGTGAGCAGTTCCTCGCTGGAGAGAATGCTGTCGGGAAGAATTCCCGCGAGCGCCGCCGCCAGGTCCGGGACGGACATCGTCTCCAGCGTGTCGGCCAGCTCCCCCATCCGCCGCATACCGGGCGGCGGCGGGGTGCGGGGCGGCAGGCCGCAGGCCGGCACCAGTGTGAGCGGCGGGCAGTCCGCCCGGTCGGCGAGTGCGTGCGCGAGTTCCCAGGCCAGCCAGGAGCCCTGGCTGTGCCCGTACAGCACCGTGGGTACGGCGTCGAGGCCGGTGAGTTCGGCGACGATGCCGTCGATCACGGCGCGCATGTCGGTCGCCGCGGGCTCGGCGAAGCGGTCCTCCCGGCCCGGCATCCGGACACCCAGCAGCTCGACGCCGTCGGGAAGGAACCGGATGAGCGGTACATGGGCTGCGGTGGTCCCGCCGGCTCCTGCGACACAGACGATCCGCGCGGACGGCTGCTGGGCCGGTTTCAGGATTCGCAGCCAGCGCCCCGGCCCCGTGTCGTGGCTCGGGCCCTCCGTCGAACCGGGCAAGGCGGCGGCGACGATGGCGCGGCCGAGGCCCGCGCAGCCGGCGTCGCCCAGGATGAGCTGGGCCGGCACCTGCTGTCCGGTGAGCCGGGCGATACGGCTGCGCAGGCCGACCGCCATCAGGGAGTCCATGCCGAGCTGCGGGAGCGGCTGGTCGTCCATGACACTGCCGACAGGCAGGCCGAGCACCGGCGCGACCTCGGACTTGATCAGATCGAGGACCAGGCCGAGCCGCTCCTGCTCGCCGAGGGACAGCAGCCGCGCCCGGAAGGAGGAGTCCTGCTGCGGTCCCTGGCCGGGCGGGTCGGCGGACTGTGCAGCCTGGCGCTCGAGCCACTCGGTCAGCAGCGGCATCAACTCGGCGACGCCTGCCCGCAGATGATCGGGCGCATCGAGGAGTTCGGCGACGCGGGCCGGCTCGCCCGTGTTCACGGCGTCCCAGAACGCCTGGCCCTGGGGGGTCGCGGGGCTGCCGCCGATGAGGGACGACGGCTTCCAGTGGTGTTCGCGCTGGAAGGCGTAGGTGGGCAGCGGGACGAGCCCGGTGCCGGCAGTGGCGGGAAGGATCCGGTCCCAGTCGAGTTCGTGTCCGTGCGTGTGGAGCAGCCCCGCATTGTGCAGCAGCTGTTCCATGCCTCCCCGGTCACGGGCGAGGGAACCGACAACAACACCACCACGGTCCGCACCGGCATCGGTCAGCGGCATCGACAGCACCGGATGCGCGGAAATCTCGACGAACACCGTGTGCCCGTCATCCAGCAGACCCTCCAGCGCACGGTCGAACCGCACCGGCTCCCGCAGATTCCGGCACCAGTACCCCCCGTCCAGCTCCCGGCCCCCGGCAACCCGCCCACTCACCGTCGAATAGAACGCAATATCCGTCTCCCCCGGCACCAGCCCCGCAAAGCCCTCCGCCAGCCCCGGCAACAGCGGATCCATCTGCGCATTGTGAGACGCATAATCCACATTGATCAGACGCGCAAACACACCCGACCCCTGCAACTCCCCCACCAGAGCCGCCAGCTCCACCGCCCGACCCGACACCACCGTCGACCCCGCCGTATTCACCGCAGCCACCGACAACGCATCCCCATACGGAGCCAGAAACCCCTCCACCTCCAACAACGGACGCCCCACCAACGCCATCCCGCCCTGTCCCGCACAGGACAACACCGCACGAGAACGCAACGCCACCACCCGCGCACCCTGCTCCAGCGACAGCGCACCACTCACCACCGCCGCAACCACCTCACCCTGCGAATGACCCACCACCGCAGCAGGCTCCACCCCCAAAGAACGCCACACCGCAGACAACGCCACACCCATCGCAAACAACGCAGGCTGCACCACATCAACCCGGTCGAACGGCGGATGACCACCCTCCACCCCAGCCAGCACATCCCGCACCGACCAGCCCGTGAACGGCCTCAACGCCGCATCACACTCATCCACCACCGACGCAAACACACCACCCCCCGCCAACAACTCACGACCCATCCCCACCCACTGCGAACCCTGACCCGGATACACAAACACCACCCGGCCCCGACGCCCCGCAACCCCCTCCACCACACCCGCATGCGGCACACCCTCAGCCACCGCCCGCAGCCCCTCCACCAACCCAGCCACCGAGTCGGCAGTGACACTCGCCCGCTGCTCGAAATGCGTCCGATGACGAGCCGCCGTCACCGCCACACCCGCCAACGGCACACCCGCATGCCCCTCCAGCCAGGACGCCCAACGACCGGCCTGCTCCCGCAACGCCCCCACATCCCGACCCGACACCACCACCGGCACCACAGCGGGCCCATCAAGGGCAGAGGAGATTTCGGGCTCCCAGCGCGGCGGCTCCTCCAGCACGACGTGCGCATTGGTACCGCCGAGGCCGAAGGACGACACACCCGCCCGGCGGGGGCCCTGCTCCGCTTCCCACTGCTTGGACTGGGTGTTGACGTAGAAGAGGCCCGGGTCGAGTCCCATCTCGGGGTTGGGGCTCTCGAAGTTGAGGCTCGGCACCATTTCGCCGTGGTGCAGGCACAGCGCCGCCTTGATGAGGCCGGCGACTCCCGCGGTGGCGTCGGTGTGGCCGATATTTGTCTTCACCGAACCGATCGCGCAGGGCTCGGACCGGTCCGCGGTGGCGAACACCTGCTGGAGCGCCTGGATCTCGATGGGGTCGCCCAGCGCGGTGCCGGTGCCGTGCGCCTCCACGTATCCGATGGTGTCGGCGCTCACGCGCGCTTCCTGGTGCGCGGCGGCGACGACGCGGGCCTGGCCCTCCACGCTGGGTGCGGTGAACCCGACTTTGCTCGATCCGTCGTTGTTGATGGCGCTGCCGCGGATCACGGCGTAGATGCGGTCGCCCGCCGCGAGCGCGTCGGACAGCCGGCGCAGCGCCACGACGGCGACGCCGTTGGCCAGGACCGTGCCCGCGCCCTTCTCGTCGAAGGCGCGGCACTTGCCGTCCGGGGAGAAGACCAGTCCCGCCTGGTGGAAGTAGCCCAGATCCAGCGGGACGGTGAGCGAGGAGCCGCCGGCCAGGGCGATGTCGCACTCGCCGCGCAGCAGGCTCTCGCGGGCCAGGTGGGTGGCGACCAGGCTGGTCGAGCAGGCCGTCTGGACCGTCAGGGCCGGGCCACGGAGGTTGAGTTTGTGGGCCACGCGGGTGGCGAGGAAGTCGTTCTTGGTGCCGACCATGGTGCGGTAGAAGTCGGACATCTCGACGGCTTCTTCGCTGCTGCGGTAGCCGGACTGGCCCGAGCCGGCGAAGACTCCGATGCTGCCGGTGAAGGTGGAGGGCAGGACGCCGGAGTGCTCCAGCGCCTGCCAGGAGCATTCGAGGAAGAGCCGGTGCTGCGGGTCCATGATCTCGGCCTCGGCCGGTGAGCAGTCGAAGAAGCCGGCGTCGAACAGGTCGGCGCCCGCCACCACACCCTTGGCCGGTACGTAGTCGGGGTCGTCCAGGATCCGGTCGCCGATGCCCGCGGCGCGCTGCTCGTCCTCGGAGAAGTGGGTGATCGACTCGATGCCGTTGCGCAGGTTGTCCCAGTACGAGTCGATGTCGGGGGCGCCGGGGAGCCGGCAGGCCATGCCGACGATCGCCACCATGTCCTCGTCGGGGTGACGCCTGCGGGCCGTGGTCGCCTCGGTGAGCGGGGCGGGTGCCTCGTTGCGCAGGTGGGCGGCGAGCTGGCGCACGGTCGGGTGGCGGAAGAGGGCGGAGAGCGGGAACTCCCTGCCGAGGCCGGCGCAGATGAGCTTGTGCGCGTCGACGGCCGTCATCGAGTTGGCACCGAGGCCGAAGATGCCACGGTCCGGGTCGATGTCGCTGCGGCCGAGCACATCCGCCCAGGCGCGGATGACGATCGACTCGACGTCGTCGGCGCCGCTGCCACCGGTGGGCCGCGGGCGTGCCTGGACAGGTGCGGGCAGCCTCAGCAGGGCGCCGCGGTCGACCTTCTTGTTCGGGGTGTGCGGCAGCTCCTCCATACGGAACAACTGCTGCGGGACCATGGCGGACGGCAGGTGCTCGGCGACGTACTGCTGCAGGTCCTCCTCCAGCGCCGGGTATCGCGCGGCGGGCACCCAGTACAGGCACAGCCGGGGATCCGACGGCGTGTCCTCGCGGATCACGGCCGCGCATTCGGCCACGGCCGGGTGCTCGCCGGCCACGGCCTCGATCTCGCCCAGCTCGATCCGGTGGCCGCGGAGCTTGACCTGGGCGTCGACCCGCCCGCAGAACTCCAGGCTGCCGTCCGGTCGATGGCGCACCACGTCGCCGGTGCGGTACATCCGCGCGCCGGGCGTGCCGGCGAACGGGTCGGCGACGAAGCGTTCGGCGGTCAGCTCGGGGCGGTGCAGATATCCACGCGCCACCCCGAGGCCGCCGATGTGCAGTTCGCCGCGGGTGCCGCGTGGTACCCGCCGGCCCTGTGCGTCGAGGATGTACAGCACGTTGTTCAGCAGCGGCTCACCGAGGGCCACTTCGCCCGGCGCCGCGTTCCAGGCGGCCGACCACACGGTGGTCTCGGTGGGCCCGTACATGTTCATCAGCCCGTCGGGGCACAGCCTCAGCAGTTTGCGGGCCAGGCCGCGGTCGAGTGCTTCGCCGCCGACCAGCATCCGGTCCAGGCCTTGTACGAGCGCCCGTCCGTCGCTGTCCGCGAGCAGCATCCGCGCCAGCGACGGGGTGCACTGCAGATGCGTGGGCGCGTACGGCAGGTAGTCGGCCCACCGGGCGGGGCCGCCTTCGGCGATCACCACGCGGTAGCCGCGGGTGAGGGTCCACAGCAGTTCCAGGGTGGAGATGTCGAAGGACAGGCTGGTCACGGCGAGCCAGGTGTCGCCGACACCGCCGCCGACCCGCTCGTCCATGGCCGCGCAGAAGTTGGCGAACTGCGCGTGCTCGAGCTGTACACCCTTCGGCTTGCCGGTCGAGCCGGACGTGTAGATCACATAGGCCAGGTCGGACAGGGCCGCGGTGGCGGCCCGGCCGTCCCCCGGCGCGTCGTGAGCCGTCTGCGGGAGGGCGTCGGCGAGCAGGATCCGGATTCGGTCGTCGGCGATGTCCGCCGATCCCGCCCCGGTCGAGACGATCATGTCGAGGCCGCTGTCCTCGATCATGTGATCCAGCCGGGCCTTGGGGTAGGACGGGTCCATGGGCACGTAGGCGCCGCCGGCCAGCCAGGTGGCCAGCACGGCCACCACCAGCTCGGTGGAGCGCGGCAGATGGATGCCGACCAGGGAGTCGGCACCGACTCCGGCGGACCGCAGATGTGCGGCCATACCCCAGGCCCGCCGGGTGAGCTCCTGGTAGGTGAGCTGCCCCTCGTCGTCGACCAGGGCCGTGGCGTCCGGGGTCCGGTGGGCCTGCTGGAGAATCCGGTTGATCGCGGTGTCGGAGGTGACCTCGGGCGCGCTGTGGCCGCCCTGTTCGGTGAGCCAGGAGAGCTCCGCGTCGTCGAGGACGTCCAGTTCGCTGAGGGGGCGCCGGCCGTCCCGTACGACGGAGTCGAGCAGGGTGCGGAAGCCGGTCACCAGCCGCTGTGCGGAGGCCTGGTCCAGGACGTCCGGCCGGAACTCCAGTTCGCCCCGAAGGCCTTCGCCGTCCGGGGCGATCGTCAGCCCGATGTCGGACTTGGCGAGGCCGCGCGGCCCGCCTCCCACGGCCGCTCCGGGAAGATAGGTCCAGGCCTCCGTTCCTTCGCCGAGTGCGGGCATGGCGGTGGCGCGGTAGTTGAACACGGCGCTGAACAGCGGGTTGTCCCCGCCGGCCCGTTCGCCGCCCACGGCCTTCACGATCTCGGTCAGGGGGACGTCCTGGTGTTCGAGCAGGCCCATCACACGGGGTGCGGTCGTGGTGAGCAGCTCGTGGAAGGCCGGGTCGCCGCGCAGGTCGCAGCGCAGCGGCAGGGTGCTGACGAGGAATCCGTGCAGGCCTTCCACGCCGGGCAGCTGACGGTTGGCCCACACGGTGCCGAGTCCGAAGTCGTAGGAGCCGGTGGTGCGGGCCAGGAGGACCGCGAAGGCGCTGGCGTAGACGGTGTAGGGGGTGACGCCGGTGCGGGCGGCCAGTTCTTCCAGGTCCCCCCGCAGCTGGGCGGGGAGGGTGAAGCCGACAGTGCACCCGGTGTTCTCCGCGCCGCTGTCGGCGGCCTGGCCGTCGTCGGCGTCGGAGCGCGTCGGCAGGTCCAGGCGGCCCATGCCTTCGAGCTGCGAGGTGTAGAAGCCCAGGGAGGACGCGAAGTGGCCCTCCTGGAGAGCGCGCTGTTCCCAGGCCGCGTAGTCGCCCAGTTGGAAGGCCACGTCGGTGGCCTGCAGGTCACGGCCGGCGAGCAGCGCGCCGTAGGTGTCGAAGAGTTCGCGGGTGAACAGGGACAGCGACCAGCCGTCGGTGACGGCATGGTGCAGGAAGAGGCCGATCAGTGATCCGCCGTCGTGGGTGTCGGCGAGGACACAGCGCAGCAGACCGGGCCCGCTCAGGTCGAAGGGGACACGTTCCTCGTGCCGGACGCGTGCGTCGAGCTCCGCCTCGCCGAGACCGGACAGATCCTCGTGGACGAACGGCAGCGGGTAGCTGTCCCGTACCACCTGGACGAGCTGTCCGTCGCGCTCCTCCAGGCCGGTGCGCAGGGCTTCGTGACGGTCCATCACCCGGCGCAGGGCCTGGGACAGGACGTCCGGGTCGATCCGTCGCTCGGTGCGCAGGACCAGCGGGGTGTTGTACTCCGCGCTGCCCGGCTGCATCTTCTCCAGGAACCACAGCCGGCGCTGCCCCTGTGTCGCCGGGTGGACCTCGCGCTGCCCTGACCGCTCGAGCGGCGGGGCGGCCGGCGCCTGGGGCATGTCCCCGAGGACATGTTGCAGCAGGTAGGCGGCCACGTCATCGGGGGTGGGGTGGGCGAAGGCGAGGTTGGTGGGCAGGGCGGTGCCGGTCAGCTCGGACAGCCGGTTGCGCAGTTGCAACGCCATGATGGAGTCCAGGCCCAGTTCCTGGAGCCGCTTGTCGGCCGGCACGGGCGCGGTGGTGCCGAGAACGGCGGCGGCCTCCTCCGACACGACGGCGGTCAGGGCGTCGTGGCGCACAGCTTCCTCGAGGCCGCTCAGGCGGGTGCGCAGCGCGTCGGGGCCGGCCGCGGCGGACACCGGCTGCCGCTGCTTGCGCAGCAGGGCCTCGCGCGCGTCGGCGTCCAGGGCGCGGAAGGAGGCGAAGTCGCTCCAGTAGGAGGTGCGCTGGAAGGCGTAGGTGGGCAGGGGGACGACGGCGCCGCGGGGGGCGGAGCCGAGGATGCGCGACCAGTCGGCCGCGTACCCCTGGGCATGCAGGGCGCCCAGGGAAGAAAGCATCTGGGCGGTGGAGTCCGCGTCGCGGCGCACGCTGCCCACGACCGCGCCGTGCGACCGGGCGGTGGCGCCGGTCAGCGGCATCCCCAGCACCGGATGCGGGCTCACCTCGACGAACACGTCGTATCCGTCGGCGACCAGCTGATCGAGCGCCCGGTCCATGCGGACGGTCTGACGGGCGTTGCGGCACCAGTACTCGGCGTCGAGGGCGCTGCCTTCGAGGACGCCCCCGGTCACCGTCGAGTAGAAGGGGATCGTGCCCGGCGCCGTACTCAGACCGGTCAGCTGCTCGCGCAGCCGCGGCAGCATGGGGTCGATGTGCGCGCTGTGCCCGGCGGTGTCCGACTTGACGCGCCGGCAGAACACGTCGCGGCCCGCCAGCTCGGCCAGCAGCTGCTCCACGGCCGCCACGTCTCCCGAGACCACCGTGGACGCCGCGGTGTTGACGACAGCGACGGACAGGGCGTCGCCGTACGGGGCGATCAGCTCCTCCACCTCGCCCACCGGCATCTCCACCAGGGCCATCGCGCCCCGGCCGCTGCACTCGTCGAACTGGCCCTTGGAGCGCAGTGCGGTCAGCCGAGCACCGTCCTTCAGCGTCAGGGCCCCGGCCACCACTGCGGCGGGCACCTCTCCTTGGCTGGAGCCCACCACGGCGGCGGGCTCGACACCCAGCGATCGCCACAGCGCGGCCAGGCCGATCATCACCGCGAACAGGGCGGGCTGGAGTACGTCGATCCGGTCCAGCGGCGGCAGGCCCTCGTCCTGCGGCTCGGCCAGCAGGGCCATGACCGACCATCCGGTCCAGGGCTCCAGGGCCTCGTCGCATTCCTGGACGGCAGCCCGGAACACCTCGCTCTCGGCGAGCAGGGCGCGGCCCATGCCCAGCCACTGCGATCCCTGGCCGGGGAAGACGAACACGGTCCTGCCGCGCTCGCGCGCCGTGCCGGTGACCACCAGGGGGTGCGCGCGGCCCTCGGCGAGCGCCGCCAGGGCCGCTGCGGCCTCCCGAGCGCTGCCCGCGAGGACCGAGGCGCGTGCCTGCAGGTGGGTGCGGTGCATCGCCGCGGTGCGCAGCGTGTCCTGCCACGGTATGTCGTCATGCTCGGCCAGCCAGCCGGCCCACCGATCGGCCTGTGCACGCAGCGCCTGCTGGTCGTGGCCCGACAGCAGCAGCGGGTAGGCTGCCGCGGCGACGCCCGGCTGCGGGGCGGTCGGCGCGGCGGGCTGCCGCGCCGTGTCCGCCGCGGGAGCGGGGGCCTCTTCGAGTATCACGTGCGCGTTGGTGCCGCTGATGCCGAACGAGGAGACGCCGGCCCTGCGCACCCGCTCGCCGCGGTGCCACGGCCGGGACTCCTGGAGAAGCCGGATGTTGCAGGCGGTCCAGTCGATGTGCGGGCTGGGCTCGTCCGCGTGCAGGGTCTTGGGCAGCCTCTCGTGCTGGAGCGCCAGGACCATCTTCATCACGCCGGCGACCCCGGCGGCCGCCTGGGTGTGTCCGATGTTCGACTTCGACGAGCCCAGCCACAGCGGCCGGTCGGCATCGCGGCCGGGGCCGAAAACCTCCGCCAGGGCGCCCGCCTCGATGGGGTCGCCGAGCGGAGTGCCGGTGCCGTGCGCGTCGACGGCGTCGATGTCGGCAGGAGTGAGCCGGCAGGCCGCCAGCGCGTCGCGGATGACGCGCTGCTGCGCGGGCCCGTTGGGGGCGGTCAGCCCCTGGCTGCGGCCGTCCTGGTTGACCGCGGAGCCACGGACGACCGCCAGGACACGGTCGCCGTCGCGCTGCGCCGCCGCCAGGGGCTTGAGGACGAGGATGCCCACGCCCTCGGACCAGATCGCCCCGTCGGCGCCTGCCGAGAAGCTCTTGCACCGCCCGTCGGGGGCCATCGCCCCGAGCCTGGAGGACTCGACGAACATGGCGGGTGAGGCCATCACGGTGACCCCGCCGGCCAGCGCCAGGTCGCACTCACCGGCACGCAGCGCGGCCACCGCGGAGTGGATGGCCACCAGCGAGGAGGAGCAGGCGGTGTCCAGGGTCACCGCCGGGCCCTGGAGTCCCAGGACGTAGGAGAGCCGGCCGGACACCACGCTGCTCTGGATGCCGGTGCCCTGGTAGCCGTCGAAGCTCTCCAGCGGGGCGTTGCCCGTGTCGTAGTCGGAGCGCATGGCCCCCAGGTAGACGCCGGTACGGCTGCCGCTGAGGGTGTCGGGCCGGATCCCGGCGCGTTCCAGCGCCTCCCACGACGTCTCCAGTACGAGGCGCTGCTGCGGCTCCATGGAGATCGCCTCGCGGGGCGAGATGCCGAAGAAGTCGGCGTCGAACTCGTCGAGGCGGTCGAGGAAGCCGCCCTCACGGGCGTAGCTCTTGCCGATGGCCGCCGGGTCGGGGTCGTACAGGTCGAGTCCGTCCCAGCGGGACGGCAGCGGGCCGATGGCATCGCCCGCGGTGTCCAGCAGCCGCCAGTACTCCTCGGGGGTGCTCACCGCGCCGGGCAGCCGGCAGGCCATGGCGACGATCGCCACCGGCTCGTACTTCTGCATCTCCAGCTCGGCGTTGCGCTGCTGGAGTTGGAGGACGGCGGCCATGGCTCGCCGAAGCCGGTCCTCGTTCGCCTGGGAGTTCATCTCCGCCATCCGTCTCGTCCTGTAGTGACACTGAGCAAAGGGGGGGTGCGCGACGTCGGTCAGACTTCGACCGTGACGTCCATGTACGGCGGGAAGTTGGGGATCCGTGCCCCGTCGTGCTCCAGCACGGACACGTCGCCGTTCCTGGCGATCTCGCGGAAGCCGGAGAACTTGTAGGTGACGAACATGGTCCGGTTGCGGCTGGTGGGCACGAACTCGGCCTGCAGCTTCACGCCCGCCTCGTGGGCGCTGCGGATGAGGTGGCCCAGCAGGACCGAACCAACGCCCCGCGACATCACCCGGCAGGACATCAGCAGCAGCTTCACCGTCCATACGGCGTCGCCGCGTTGGACGAGGGCGAGGCCGATCTTCCCGTAGCTGCCGTACGTGTCCTGGAGTCCCGCGACGAGCAGGTCATGCCCGGGCGAGCGGCGGAAGGCGTCCAGCTCCTCGTAGGAGTAGGTGTATCCGGTGGCGTTGAGCTGGTTGGTGCGCACGGTCAGTTCCTCGGCCCGCTGGAGGTCGCGCTCCTTTGCGGCGGAAATGGTGAAGCGCATGTCCAGCGAGGCGAGGAAGTCCTCGTCGGTGCCCTGGTGGGTCTCCTCGGCCTGCTTGCGCTGCGCGTCGGCGCGGTAGAGGTGGCGGCGCTCCCGGGAGTCGGCGGTGACGAACCGGGGCCGCATCTGGGGCAGTTGCGGGATGCGCTCGGCGTCGAGGGCGTCGATGCACAGCACCTGCGCGTGTGTGTGGGCGACCTCGTCACGCTCGAAGGGCTGGTCGTCGACGAAGGCCAGGGTGTCGATGCCGATGTTGATCGCCTCGGCCACGGCCTTTACCGAGTCGGACTTGTTGCCCCAGTTGATCTGCGGGTACAGGAAATACTCGGCGAGGCCGAACTCCTGAAGTTTGGCCAGGGCGGCGTCGTGATCGTTGCGGCTGGCGACAGAGTGCAGGATGCCGCGCTCGTCCAGCGTACGGATCACCTCGGCGACGCCCGGCCGCAGCTTGACGTCCCCGTCCTCCAGCAGCACCCCGTCCCACACGGTGTTGTCGAGGTCCCAGACCACGCATTTCACGGTTGTCGTCATCGCTGGCTCACTCACTTCCCGGGCTTCGTACGGGCCGGACCGCGGCGGCCGAGTACGCGTTCCTGGAACGCGTACTCGGCAAGGCCCACTTGATGGATCTGTGAACTGCCCTCGATGACCTCCATGACCCTGGAGTCGCCGAGGTAGCGCTGTACGGGATAGCCGGACCCGCATCCGTTGGCGCCGTGGATCTGCACGGCGTCGGCCGCCGCGCGGGTGGCGGCCGTCGAGGCGAAGTACTTGGCAGTGGATGTCGCGGCCAGGGCTCCCGGGTCGCGCGCGTCGCGCAGACTGCCCGCCTCCAGGCACAGCAGCCGGGCCGCCTTCGCGTCCGTGTACATGTTGCTGATCAGTCGCCTGATCAGCTGGTGCTCCTTGATGGGCGACCCGAACTGCTCGCGGTCGCCCGCGTAGTCGACGCTCGCTTCCAGGCAGGCGTCGAGGATGCCGACGCAACCCCAGCCGACCGTGTAGCGGCCCAGGTCGAGGGCGGCGCCCACGACGTGCGAGATGCCGAGGCCGGGGCGGGCCAGCACATTGTCCGCCGGCACCGGGCAACCGTCGAAGTACACATCGGCCGTCATCGAGGCCCTGATGCCGATCAGGTCCTCGATGAGTTCGGTGCGCAGCGCGGGGGTGTCCCGCTCCACGAGCACCGCGGTCGGCCCCTCCTCGGAGCGGCCGAGGACCAGGAACAGGTCGGCAGTCTCCCCGTAGGTCGTCCACTTCTTGTGGCCCTCGAGCCGCCAGCCGGCGCCGTCGCGCAGGAGTGAGGTGCTCACGCTCGCCGCGTCACTGCCGGCGCCGGGCTCGGAGACGGCGAGCGCGCCGATGCGCTCACCGCGCGCGAGACGGGGCAGCCAGGTCTCCTTCTGGGAGCGGCTGCCCCAGCGAGCGATCGCGTGCGCCACCATCGTGTGGACGGTGAGCAGGCTGCGCAGCGAGGAGCAGGCCCGGCCGAGTTCACCGGCGAGCAGCCCGAGGGTGACCGCGTCGCAGCCGCCGCCGCCGTACTCCTGGGGTACCGGCAGGCCGAGCAGGCCTTCGTCGGCGAGCAGCCGGACGGTCTGCGGCGGGGTGCGCTGGGCGCGGTGGTTGGCGTCGGCGTGCGGTGCGACGTGGCGGTCGGCGAACGCCCGGAATTCCTTCTGGGCCTGGGCCTGTTCCGCGCTGAGCGTGGTGGTCATCGTCGTCGGTCCGTCCCCTGCTACTGGGGCACCGGCGCGGACAGCTTGCCGTTGACGAATGCGTCGAGGGCACTGATCGAGCGGAAGTACTCGAGCTCCAGGTCCTCGTTCTCGACCGTGATGCCGAATTCGTGCTCGACAAAGGAGACCAGCTGCATCGCGAACATCGAACTCACGAAGCCGAGTTCGAAGATGTCGTCGTCGTCCTTCAAATCGTGCACCGGAAAGAAGCGGGACAGATACTCCGCTATTCGTGCCCTGTTGTCCGTGCTCATTCTTTTCCCGTCCTGTCGTCTTTCGGTCCGGAGGTCCGGTGGTGGCCTCTGTCGGTCAGCGGTACCGGTGGAATCCCTCGCCGCTCTTCCGCCCGAGGAGCCCGGCGGCGACCATCTTCTTGAGCAGCGGGGCCGGCCGGTACTTGTCGTCGTTGAAGCTCTCGTAGAGCACCTCGACGGATTTGAGAATGGTGTCGAGACCGATGAGGTCGGCCGTCTCCAGCGGACCCATCCTGTGGTCGAAGCAGCCCTTGAAGATCTTGTCGACGGAGGCCGCGTCGGTCACGCCGTCCTGGACCAGGAAGACGGCCTCGTTGATGGTGAGCATGAGGACGCGGTTGGAGACGAAGCCCGGGACGTCCTCGACGACGATGCATTCCTTGCCCATGCCGGCGAGGAAGCGGCGGGCGGTGTCGATCGTCTCCGGCGTCGTGTGGTAGCCGCGGATCACCTCCACCAGCGGCTTCATGGGCACGGGGTTCATGAAGTGCATGCCGACGACGCGTTCGGCGCGTGTGGTGGCGGAACCGACACGTGTGATGGAGATCGCCGACGTGTTGACGGCGAAGACCACCTCGGGACGGCAGATGCGGTCGATCTTCTCGTAGACCTGCTGCTTGATGCCCCAGTCCTCAGTGACGTTCTCGACGACGAAATCTGCCTTGGCGAGCAGCTCGTAGTCGGTGGTGAATTCGATTCTCCTCGTCACCGCCGCCATGTCGATGCCGGAGTTCTTGTTGAAAAGGGCGTAGGTGCGCAGACTGTTGCGCAGTTCCCGGCGTGCGTTGTCGAGAACCTCGTCGGATATGTCGACCACCACGACCTGGTGACCGGTCTGCGCGAGATTCTGTGCGACACCGACGCCCATGACTCCGGCGCCTACGACTCCTACGGTCGCGAATTCCATGACTCGTCCGACTCCGTCACTAGGCGCCGCGTACGGCGTAGATGTTGTGGATGTCCGTGCCGACGTACAGCTCGTCCTGCTCGGCCGTGGCGGTGAAGCCGCGGTCCCGGAGCAGCTGGACGAGCCGGGCGACCTCGCCGTCCGCGTCGTGTGCCTCCAGCACCATCTGCTGGATCTTCGGCCAGTCCTCGTCGGCGATGCCGTCGATGACCTGGCGCTCGCTCTTCTGCACGTCGATCTTGATGAGGTCGATGCGTTCGATGTTCTGCTCGCGGATCACGTCGCTCAGCGGGCGCAGCCTGGCGGTGAACTCGATGGCCTCGAAGCGGACGTCGATGAGCTCGTCGGCGTACGTGGCGAGCTGGTCGCCGCCCTCGGTGGCGCCGGCCCGCTGCTGGTTGGCGATGATCGTGCGCAGGTTGTGCTTCTCCTCGTCCGCGTCGGGGTGGAAGGAGGACATCCCGGAGCTGCGCGGATAGAAGGTGAAGTTGGCCTCGGTCTCGGTGTCGGAGATGCCGATGTTGAACAGCCGGGCGTCGACTCCGTGCTCGGCGACGTTCTGGCTGAGGATCTTGAACAGCGGCGGGGCGGGCTCGAAGGTGAAGACCCGCACGTCCTTGGCCTCGTAGTGCGAGAAGAGCGTGAAGAGGCCGATGTTGCCGCCGACGTCGACCACGGTGGCGCCGTCGGGAATGGATATCCCGTTCTTGGCGTAGGTGCGGTGGTCGAAGATGTCCTCGTAGAAGTGGCGCGTCTCCGCCTCGTTCTGGTGGGAGATCTCCAGGCCGTTGGGCAGTGTGTGGCGGGCGAGGGAGCTGCCCGTGTGCGACGAGCCGACTCCCTGGTCGGCGAGGGCGGCCAGGTCACCGCCCGTGCGCAGTGTGTCGATGGCCGCGGCCATCGTGGCGAGGGTGGCGAACTCGTACACCTGACGCAGCGACAGGTCCACGTCGAAGGTGCGGCCGATCCGCAGGATCAGCCGGGCGGCGAGCAGCGAGTTCCCGCCCAACTCGAAGAAGCTGATGTCCAGGGGCAGTTGTTCCGTCTTCAGGAGCCTGGCCCACAGTGCGTGCAGCTCCTGCTCCGTCGCGCTCAGGGCGCGCGCGGCGTCCGGCGGTGCGGCCTGCTCGTCGGCGGCCGTCACTTCCATGGACTCGACGGGGAAGCCGTCCCAGTCCGCGTCGGCGCCCCCGAGCCACAGCCGGCCGAGCGCCTTGAGGGCGACGGCCGTGTCGGACTGCCGCTCCAGCGGGTGGCGCATCGAGGCGACGACGGTGCCTGCCTCGCTGCCGCGTACGACGGTCGCGAGGCTGCTCAGCGTCTGGCCGGGCCCGGTCTCCAGCAGCAGGTTCCCGGCGGGAAGGCTGCCCAGGCCGTCGGCGAACCGGACGGGGCTGACGAGGTGCTGTGCCCAGTAGCCCGGGTCGGTGGCCTGTTCGTCGGTGATGGGCAGGCCGGTGATGTTGGAGATGTACGGGATGCGGGGGGTGTTCAGCGTGAGGGTCGCGGCCAGCTCGGTGAGCGGGCCGGCGATCGGCTCCATCATCGAGGAGTGGAACGCGTGGGTGGAGCGGACACGTCGGCTGACAGCGCCCCGTTCGGCGAGCCGGCGCTCCAGCTCCGCCACGTCGGCGACGGGTCCGGCGGCCACACAGAACTCGGGGCCGTTGACCGCGGACAGCGACACCTGCTCGCCAAGCAGCGGCCGTACCTGTTCCTCCGGCAGCATGACGGCGAGCATGGCGCCCTGGGGCAGCGTGTCGATGAGGGCCGCGCGGCGGGCGACGAGGGTGAGCGCGTCAGGCAGCGACAGCACGCCGGCCAGGGTCGCGGCGACGTACTCGCCAAGGCTGTAGCCGATCATGACAGAGGGCCGGATGCCCCAGGACTCCCACAGCTTCGCCAGCGCGTACTCGATGACGAACAGCGCCGGCTGGGCCAGGCGTGTGGAGTTCAGCCTGCGTTCGTCGGCGCTCTCCGGCTCTGTGTCACGGCCGAGCATGCGGCGCAGGTCCACGGCAGGGGCCGATACGCCGCCCGGCCCGTCCGACGGGCCGGGGAAGAGGACCTCGCCTATGTCGAGGCCCAGTTCGGGGGTGAGGGCCTCGGCGCAGCCGTCCAGCGCGGCCCGGAAGACGGGGAAGTCGCGGTACAGTTCACGGCCCATGTCGAGGTAGTGGTCGCCTAGGCCGGGGAACATGAAGGCGACAGGCGCGGCCTGGGCCGCGGCCTCCTTGGCGCCCAGCTCACTCGCTCCGCCGTCGCCCGCCAGCACGGCGCCTCGGTGGGCTCCGCCGGGGCCGCCCGCGGTGCGGATGCGTACGGGTACGTCCTCGCGGACGGGGCCGTTCTCGAACTGCGCCTTCAGCCCGGCAAGCCCGGCGTCCAGGGTCGCTCCCCCGTCCCCGCTGATCAGTGCGAGGTGCCACGGGAGCGGTCCGGACGGCGGTCCTGCCGCTTCATACGTGTCCTCGGCTGTGATCGTGTAGGGGCTCATGCCTCTCCTTGGGGTGTCGGCCGGCCGGAGAGGTGCGAGCGCCCACTGCGTTGCCCCGTTCCGCTCCGAGGTTGTCCGTCGTCACAAAGACTGGCTCCGGCGGCTAGAGCGGGAGCGGAGCAGCAGTGGACGCTCCACCGGTCTCACAGCATGCGGACGGCGCTCTCCGCGTGCCGTTTGGCCAGGTTGAGCGTCACGGTGGAGTTGCGGCCCAGCGCCTCGCGTACGTAGCGGCGTGCCCGCGCCAGATCCGCTTCCGGTCCCAGTACGCCTGCGACGGCCTCTTCCCGCAGGACCACGCTGTGCTGCGAGACGACGCTCACCCCGCTCTCGTCGGGCAGCACGGACCACTCGCCGGTGTGCGCGGCCATCAGGGCCGGGGGGGTGGTCTGCTTGTAGACGATGCGGCCCGCATGCGGGAAGCACACCCGGACCGACTCGGTGGTGTGCACCGAGCCGTCGGCGGTGCGCGTGTCCATGGCCATGACCTGGACGCCCGGCACGTCCTCGGTGAGGTCGAGCCGTGTCACGTGCGGGATGAGCTCGGGCCAGTCGGAAACCCGGTAGAGAAAGTCGTAGACCAGTTCGGCCGGCCCGTTGACCCGTACCGAGTCCTCGAACGACAGGACCAGTTCGTCCAGTCGCGGCCAGCTCTCCGCCAGCCGCTTGATATTCGCCAGCTGGGAGCGGGTGTTGGTGTCGGTGGCCAGCTCGGCCCAGGCCACGTCCTCGGCGCGGTTGCCCACGACGGTGAAGTCGTGCAGCAGCGTCAGCACGCTGGCGCCCGTGCCCCGCTCCTGGACGATCCAGGTGCCGTTCATCGATTCCACCGGGGCCTGCGCGTTCTGCTGGCGGAATTCGATCAGCCGGTCCTGCGAGTCCTGCACCCGGTGCGAGAGCCACGACCGGACCTCGCCGTTGGCCGTCGCCCACATGCGCAGGCGCTCGTTGGTGCCGTCGAACTCCAGCCGCTCGACATGCACGTTCGGCGGGAAGAACAGCGGCCAGCGCACCGCGTCGGCGATCAGTCCGTAGACGACCCCCGCCGGTGCGGCCAAATCGACCGAGTGCGACATCCGATGCACACGCTCACCTGCCATGCCAAACACCCCTTTCCTGGGGGAGAGATCAGAAGTCGCCCGGGCCGGCGCAGGCGTTGAACGCATGCGACGTGATCGATGCGGCGGGCCGGGGAAGCGGATGGCCCGCCAGGCCCGCGACCTCCTCGGGGGCGCCCTTGACCAGGGCGACGCGGTGGTTCTCGGTCACCATCAGTGCTCCTTGGAGGAGCGGGAGGAAGCGGGGAGTGCGGGGCCGGGCTCCGGCAGTGCCGCTTCGGCGAGCTGTTCGGCCGGGCCCAGCGGGGCGAGGGCCCGTGCCAGGCTGCTCCTGGTGAGCGTGGAGCCGCGGGCGGCGGTGTAGCCGTCGGGCCGCACCAGAAGCCATCCCCCGGGCGCGAGGCCGAGCGCCGTGCGCAGCGTGTTGTCGGGGTCCCTGAGCGGGGCCGGACCGTCCGGGCCTGTGCCGCCGACGGTCCGTACCGACAGCCACTCGCCGTACTGGACAGCCGCCGTGATGGCCACGCCCACCGGCACGTCGCCCGGTCCTGTGCCGCCCGCGGCGAGCAGCAGCGACCAGCGCGGGTCGCGCAGTTCGTCGCGCAGGCCCTGGCAGCCGGGATCGTCGGGGCGGTGGGCGACGGCCGTGGTGACGCGGTCGCCCGGCAACGGGGAGGCGGCGGTGCCCGCGGTGGTCGGAGTGGTTCCGGTGGTCAGGGAGCTCTTGGTGTATCCGATGCGCAGCCCCGACATCCCGCCGAGCACCTTGCGCTGGATGGCCCTGCGCAGGGCGGGCACGCGGCGGACGATACCGAAGACGACCGGCAGGGCCAATGGCGCCAGCAGGTTCTTCAGCTGCACCAGCGACGTGGCGGTCCGGGTCGCCCCGAGCAGCCGGCGGCCGACCGGGACGCGCTCCTCGCCGTAGGTGGTGAGCAGCTCCTTCCCGGCGTGACCCTGCTCGACCATGGCGAGCTTCCAGGCGAGGTTGTAGGCCTCCTGGATGCCGGTGTTCATGCCCTGGCCCGAGGCGGGGCTGTGCACATGCGCGGCGTCCCCGGCCACGAAGACCCGGCCGTCGTGCATCCGCGGCACCATGCGCTGCTGGAAGGTGAACACCGAGGTCCACTCGGCCTCACCGACCCGCACGTCGTGGCCGAGGCCGGCGGACAGCTTGACTGACAGCCGCTCCTGGACGGACCGCGGGTCCCCGGCCCGACCGGCGGGCACGGTGTCCAGCAGCCGCCAGTGGCCCTCGCGGGCGTACGGCACCATCATCAGCGCCTGCCCGCCGGTGTGCGCCCAGTAGATGGTGTCCGGCGGGAGTTCGGTGTGTACGGGGGCGTCGGCGAGCATCCAGGTCTCGCTGGACTCCCCGATCAGCGGCAGCGCCAGCCTCTTGCGTACGGTGCTGTGCCCTCCGTCGCAGCCCACGAGCCACGAGGTGTCGAGTCTCTCCTCGGTGCCGTCCGCCTTCTCCAGCCGTACCCGTACCCCGGCGTGGCTCTGCGTGAAGTCCGTGAGCCGCACGCCCCATTCGACCTCGACGCCGAGCCGGACCACCGCCTCGCGCAGCACCGCCTCGGTGGTGGTCTGCTCGATGATCAGGGTGTACGGGTAGCGGGTGGGCATCGTCGAGTAGTCGGCGTCCAGCCGCACCAGCCGACGCCCCTGGGCGTACATGGTGAACGCGCGGTTCTTGCGGCCGAGCTCCACGACCCGGTCCACGATGCCCATCTGGTCGTATGTCTCCAGGGTGCGCGGGTGCGTGGCCACGGCGCGGCTGGTGCGGGCGGGGCCGGTGGCCGCGTCGATCAGGCGCACCCGCAGGCCACGGCGGGCAAGTTCATGGGCCGCGGTCAGACCCACGGGCCCGGCTCCGGCGACGATCACCTGGGGGCGCGTCACGCGCGTGCCCCGATCCTCTCGATGCCCGGGTCCGGGACGGCCGGCGGGCGGCCGTGCACGGTCAGGTCGTTGACGAAGGTCGCCATGGAATTGCTCCTTGGGGTCGGGGCGTCTCCCGCGGGGGTGTCCCGCGGCGGGTCACACACCGGTCCGCTCGGCGGCGCGCTCCTTCAACTGCCGTCTCAGGCCGCGCCGTTCCTGCTTACCGGTGGGGGTGCGAGGGACCTCGTCGAGCGCTTCGACCAGACGGATCCGCTCGAAGTGCGCGAGCCGCTCGTTGGCCAGCGCGGTGATCGAGTCGAGGACGTCGAGCCCGCCGGGTGCTCCGCGTGCGCCGGGGGCGTAAGGACCGCAGGGCTGCGGGTCCCGCAGTACGACGCCGGCCCACACCAGCGCACCGTGCTCCGGGTCGGGCCAGTCGACGACGATGCAGTCGGCGACCCGGGGGTCGGCGCTGATGACCCGCTCCACCAGGCTCGGCGAGACGATTTCGTTGTCGTACTTGAACACATCGACGAGACGGTCCGTCAGATGCAGCTCGCCCCGGTCGTCGAGATAGCCGATGTCACCCGTGGAGAACCAGCCGTCCGCGTCGAGCCGGGCCGGCCGGTCCTCGCCGAGATACCCCGCCATCACCTGGGGTCCCCTGGCCTGGACCTCGCCGGTGGACCAGACGTCGACCGGCTCACGGGTCCGCGGCTCCACGAGGCGGCACTCGGTCCCAGGCACGGTGGTTCCAACGGCTCCGGGCCGGTAGCTCTCCGGCTGCTGACAATGCGTGAGGGGCGAGCACTCGGCCATGCCGTAGCCCTGGATGACTGGAACCCCGAGCCGCTCGCGCAGCGTGCGTGCGGCATCGGCCCGCAGCGCGGAGCCGCCCGACAGCACCGCCGTGAGCCGGGATCCGCCCGGCAGCGCGGTGCCCAGGCGCTCGTCGGCGGCGAGCCGGTGCAGCCGCGCGGGCAGCCCGTAGTAGTGGGTGGCGCCCACCTCGGCGGCCAGGGCGAGGGAGGCGATGGGATCGGCGTCCTGGCACAGCACCTGGCACGCACCGGCGTACACCGCCGAGTTGAGATGCATGAGGTGGTAGAGCGGCAGGTGGTTCAGGGTGACCGATTCCGCGGACAGCCGGTGCGCGAGGGCGGTCTGCCGGGCGTTCGCGACGAGGTTGCGATGCGTCAGCAGTACGCCCCGGGGGCGGCCCGTGCTGCCGGTGGTGAACTGGATACAGGCGACGGAGTCCGGGTCGGTGCGCCCGCCGCGGGGCGTCGCCACCGGATCGAGGACGCTGTGCAGCGCTAGCGCGTCGGCCGGGACCACGCCGTCCAAGGCGTCGGTCACCACGACCGTACGCAGCCTGGGCAGCGCGCCCTTCAGCTTGACGAGCAGCTCGGCCGTCGGCGTGGGGACGAACGCCACCTCTACGTCGGCCGCGGCCAGGACGTGCCGCAGCCCGTCCTCCTTGATCAGCGGATTGATCAGCACGGCGGTGTTGCCACTGCGGCTGGCGCCGTAGTACGTGGCGGCGAAGACCGGGTCGAGCACGTTCGCCACACCGATCCGGGCGCCGCAGCGGCCGGTCTCCCGCTCCAGGTAGGCGGCGACGCGGTCGGCGAGGTCGTCGAGCTCCGCGAAGCCGGCCGACGCGTCCGCACGGCGTACGGCGGTGCCGTCCGGGTCGCGTACGGCTGCCGTGCGCAGCAGTCCGTCCAGCGGAAGGTCCGGGTACGTGAAGCTCGACACGTGACTCTCCTCCGGCCCTCGGTCCGGCTGCTGCGGTCCGCCGCAGCAGCGATCCCCAGCGTCGGCCAGGGCACTTGAGGAATCTTCGAAGAGCGCTCGATCCGGGCCGCAGAGATTGTCCGATTCCGATGGACAGGGAGAGCCGGCCCGGCCCCGGCCGCATGCTGATGAGCGCGGCACACCGTGGAGTCAACACTCAAATCCCACGTGATCGCGCCCTCCGCATCAACCAGGGACTGCAGCCCCGTGAGGACTCGGTGCCAGGTGCCGTCCCGCTGCCATCGACGGAACAGGTCGTAGATCCGGCCCCACGGCCCGTACTCAACAGGGACGTCCCTCCATGGAACACCGGTACGGACCCGGAACCGTATGCCGTCGATGAGCTGCCGCCGGGACCAGATGGGCGGCCGCCCTGCCTTCCTCCCCTTCGGCAACAACGGCACCAACACCGCCCACTGTGCATCCGTGAGATCTCCCCGCGCCATGAACTGTGATCATTCATCACTCAAGATCCACTTTCGATACACGCCCTAGCGCTGGAACACGCCGCCGCGTCGCTCGCCCCGGAGCTGACGCACCTGCGCAATCTGGCCGAAGTGGAGCTGAGGTTGCACCGCGAGCTCGTCGACGACCTCCTGGCAGGGACGGACGAGGCGAGCGCCTACGCCCGGTCCGAGGCAGTCGACACGACCTGCACCGCAGCCACTACATCGTCGTGGTGCAGTGGCCGAACAGGACTGCGGACGATTCCTTCGCGCAGACCGTGGGACGGGCTGCCGCTGCCGTGGGCATGCGCTCGCTGCTGACCCGACGTTCCGACCACGTGGTCCTGGTCGCCGACGACAGGCCGCACGCCCGCGCACCGCGATCGCGATGATCGGCGCGGCCTCCGGCACCAGCCTCGAAAGGGCCGAGAGGGTGTCTGACGCCGCCTATGGACGACGGCAGTCTGAGCGTCAGCGGACGCTGCGGCAGATCTCGCGGCCGGATCGAGCGCAGGGGGGCCGGACACCACCGACGGAAGACGTCCGGGCCGCGGCCCGGACGTCACAGGGCGATGACGTGGAGGTCGACCAGGTCGAGCAGCGCCCGCAGGGCCGAGCTGGGCCGCCGGGTCGACGACGTGCCGAGATGCATGCTCCAGCGGAGCATGGTGCCGTCGACGTCCAGGACGTGCAGGCCGGGGGTGCGGGCAACGGCGAACGCGGGCAGGAAGGCGATGCCCAGACCGTGCCGGACCAGTGCCGCCCCCATGTCGATGTCGGGCACTTCCAGTGCCACCCGGCGTACGACGCCCGCCACCGCGAACGCCCGGTCGACCACCTCGCGGTTGCCGTAGCCCGGCGGGAAGTCCACGAAGGGCTCCCCCGCGAGGTCCGCAAGTGCCACCTCCCCCCGCTGCGCGAGCGGATGGGCGGCGCTCACCACCAGCATGAGCGGCACCGTGGCCAGCTCCCGTGCGTCGATCCCGGCGGGTTTGTGCTCGGGCAGCGACAGGAAGGCCACGTCCAGGTCCCCGCTGAGCAGTGCGTGCGCCAGTCCCGCCGATCCGGTCGTCGCCAGCCGCAGCCGGACGTCGATCGCGGGATGCCGCGCGTGCAGTTGCCCGAGGAGCGCAGGCAGGTCCACCACCTCGACCGAGGCCATAGCGCCCACATTCACCGTGCCGCGCAGCGTGTCCTGTGCGTCGCGCACGGCGTCCTGGGCCACCTGGGCGGCGTGCAGGGTGGCCCGAGCCTCCGGCAGCAGCGCCGCGCCCGCCCCGGTGAGCCGGACCTGCTGCGACGTGCGCTCGAACAGCGCGCAACCGAGCTCGCGCTCCAGGGAGCGGATCGCGGCGGACACCCCGGACTGCACCACGTGCAGCCGTCGGGCGGCACGCGTGAAACTCAGCTCCTCGGCGACCGCGATGAAGTGCTCCAGCTGACGTAGCTCCACACGAGAAGTATCACTCGCATTGCTCGAGCCCAGCAAAAACATTCGTTGGCACTGATCCCGGCTGGTGAGGAGGATGGAAAGCGCCATCCGCTTCCGCCCGAGGAGGGGTACGCCTGCCTGCCGTTCCGACGCCGCTGAGCCGTCCCACAGCCGACGCTCCCGACGACCCGACCCATCCGATCCCAGCACCCGCTCCCGCCGACCTGCCGCCCCGCGTCCCCGCCCGGCGCCGTGCCTCGCACACGACCGGCTTTTGGTTCGTGGCGGTGGCCTTCACCGTGCTGATGGCCTTCGGCACCGCGCCCACCCCGCTGTGGCCGCTGTACGAGGCCCGGGACCACTTCGGCGCGACCACGGTCACGGTGGCGTACGCGTCGATGGTTGTGGGCGCAGCGGCCGCCTTCCTCGGACTGGGACACCTGTCGGACCGGCTCGGCCGACGGCGCGTCATCGTCCCGGCGCTGCTGGTCGGCATCGTCGCGTCGGTCGTACTGATCGCGTGGCGGGACCTGCCGGGGCTGATCGCGGGCAGGATACTGAACGGCGTCGGACTGGGGCTGATGGCCTCGACCGCGACGACGTACCTGCACGACCTCCACCACGAGGCCCGTCCGGAACGGGCGGGTTCGGTGCTGCCCGGCATCGTGGCCACCGCCGCCAACCTCGGCGGCCTGGCCTCAGGGCCCCTGGTCGCCGGAGCCGCCGCGGAGTGGCTTCCCGCGCCCCTGATCACCGCCCAGGCGATCTTCACGCTCGCCATGGCAGTGTGCCTGGCGCTGGTGCTGTCCACCCCGGAGACCGTGGACCTGGAGCTGCCCGCGGCCGAACCGCCCAGCAGGTTCGTCCTGCGCCCCGGCGGCGGGCGGACCTTCGGCGCGGCCGGCGCGCTGGGCGCCTTCGCCTTCGCGATCCTCGGCCTGATCTCCTCCCTCGGGGCGAGCGTGCTCCACGGCACCCTGCACACCGACTCGCACCTCGTGGTCGCTTTGGCGGCCTTCCTCATGTTCGGTTCCGCGGCGGTCGCCCAGCTGGTGCTGGGCCGCCTCCCACTGCCCCGGGCCCTGACCGTGGGGGCAGTGGTATTCCCGGTCGGCTTGGTCCTGTGCGCCGTCGCCCTCTACCACCCGGCGCTCTGGCTCTACCTGGTCGCCGTGTCCCTGTCGGGAGCCGGCTCCGGGCTGCTGTTCAAGGGAGGCGTCGAACGTGCCGTTTCAGTGGCCGAGCCCGCCTCACGCGCGGGGGTCCTCGCCGTGTTCTTCGTCGTCGCGTACCTGGGAATGGGCCTGCCCTCCGTCCTGTTCAGCATCGCCCTGCGGCATTTCGCCGTGCAGACCGCGATGATCGGCTTCGCGGCGGTCCTCTCCTGTGGCGCCGTTGTGTCGGTCGCCGGCGCGTTGCGCGACTGCGCACCCGGTCCCGGCACGCTCTCGACGCAGTCCGCTCGCCCCTCCTGACCTCCCTGCGGCGCCTGCGACACCGGTTGTCTGAGAGGCGCGGACCTGGGCACTCGTTACGGGCGCGCGTGACACGGATCCGCGGCAGACGGGAGGCCCGAGATGTCTGCGGAATCGACCAGAACAATCGCGCTCCCCTCCGGTGAGGAGGTCGCGGCGCTCGGGCAGGGCACCTGGTACCTGGGCGAGGAACCGGCCCGGCGTGAACAGGAGATCGCCGCGCTGCGGCTGGGCGTGGACCTGGGCATGACCGTCGTCGACACGGCGGAGATGTACGGCGACGGCGCAGCCGAGGAGCTCGTCGGGGAGGCCCTCCGGGGACACCGGGAGGAGGTCTTCCTCGTCAGCAAGGTGCTGCCCGGCCACGCCGACCGGAAGGGCACCGTCGCCGCCTGCGAGGGCAGCCTGCGGCGGCTCCGTGCGGAACGGCTGGACCTCTACCTGCTGCACTGGCGGGGACGGTGGCCACTCGAGGAGACCCTTGCGGGATTCACCGACCTGATGGAGGCGGGGAAGATCCGTTACTGGGGTGTGAGCAATCTGAACGTCGCCGACATGGTCGAGCTGACCGCCCTCCCCGGCGGCGACGCCGTGGCCGTCGACCAGGTGCTGTACAACCTCTCCCGGCGCGGCGTCGAGTGGGATCTGCTCCCCTGGTGCCGCGAGGCCGGGGTGACGGTCATGGCCTACTCCCCGATCGAGCAGGGGCGGCTACTGAAGGTCGAGGCTTTGGGTGCCGTGGCCCGGGCCCTCGGAGCCACGCCGGCCCAGGTGGCACTCGCCTGGCTGCTGGAACAGGGGGCGGCCGTGATCCCGCGTTCCGGATCACCCGACCACGTTCGGGAGAACCGCGGCGCGGTGGACCTCCACCTTCCTACCGAGACGCTCGACGCCCTCGACGAGGCGTTCCCGCCGCCCAGCGGGCCCACGCCCCTGGAGATGCTCTGAAGGAGTTGACAGGATGGCGCGCCCCCGCACGCTCACGCTGGTTCACGTCCGCAGGTCCCTGCCAATTCGGCCGCCTCTTCTGACCGGCCGACGCGCCGTGACCGGTCTTGATCCAGTCTCGGCTGGGTGCCCAATACAGTCCCGCTCCCCGCAGCTGGTCGTGTCGTCCGGTCAGCAATTCTCATTCGAGGCATTGCAACGTCGTGCAGCCTCCTGCGGAGGGACGGACGGACGGCCGCACGGCTGGCCGACGAATGCCTGCGCACTTCATGCTGCTCTGCCAGGGGAAGAGGGGGTGCCCCTTTTCGGCCTGGGGTGCGGAGGCGCTCAGCAGGGGGCTCTGCGAATCTCGACCGGGTAACAGCCGATGTCGGCGCGGGCGGGAGCGAACGACGCCGTGGGTCCCTACAAAGGCGGGCGGGCCGAACCGCTGCGCGTTACCTGCGGCGACCACAACTGCCTGGTGTTGCCGGAAGAAGCCAGGGAGCGGCGGATCGACTACGTGATGCTCTCCGACATCCATCTTCCCCACGTCTGGCACGCCACCGAGCTGGCCTGGCGGCCTGGTCAAGGCCGGGAAGGCCGAGCCGTCCTGGATCGTCTCTCACGAACTCATATCGAACGAGGCAGCAGACGGATACACGGATACCAATACTTCGACGCCCGCGACGACGGCTGGACGAAGGTCGTCCTCACTCGGACGGCAGCTTTCACTGACCACGCGCAGACATGCGCTCAGGGCGCCTTCGGCCGGGCCTCGCAGTCCCCGGTCCGGAAAAGGGATGCGGGCAGAGGCCCTGCCGGGTGTCCCTACCGCTCACATCACAACCAGCGACTCGTGAAGGGAGCCGTACCATGACACAGGAACTCCGGGGGATGCTGGTGGGGATTCTGGCCACCGACGGCGTCGAGCGCGTGGAACTCGACCAACCGCGCGGTGCGCTGCAGGGCGCAGGCGCGAAGACCGAGATCGTCTCGCTCCACCCCGGCGAGATCCAGGCCCGCCAGTTCGACCTCAACGCGGCCGGAACCTTTCCCGTGGACCGCCTGGTCGCCGACGCCTCCGTCGACGACTACCACGCCCTGCTCCTGCCCGGCGGCACTATGAACCCTGACCAGCTGCGCATGGACCGCGACGCGGTGCAGTTCGTCAAGGACTTCATGGCCAGCGGGAAACCGGTCGCATCGATCTGCCACGGCCCGTGGACCCTGGCGGAAGCCGACGCCGTGCGCGGCCGCCGCCTGACGTCCTGGCCCAGCATCCGCAGCGACCTGCGCAACGCTGGCGCGGAGGTCGTCGACCAGGAGGTGGTCGTCGACGGGCAGCTGGTCACCAGCCGCAGCCCGGCCGACCTGCCTGCCTTCTGCGCCGCCGTCGTGGAACAGTTCGCCCGGGCGCACCACCCCATGCCCAGCTGACCCGGCGGAATGGGCCCAGACGGGGCACCTCGCGAGCGATATCCGCCACAAGCTGGAACGCGGCATGACGACGCGCGCGACCCTGCGCCCCGAACCCGGCTGACCGACGCTCAGCCCCTCGCGCCGTCGTCATGAGCGCGCGAGCCGGGCCGCGAGATAGGGCGCGGTGGCGCTGCGGCGGGCCCTCGCGACCTTGGCCGGCGGGCCCGCCGCGATCACCCGCCCGCCCGCGTCGCCGCCGCCCGGCCCGAGGTCGATGACCCAGTCGGCGGTGGCGACCGTGTCCAGGTCGTGCTCGACGAGGACGACCGTGTTGCCGGCGTCGACGAGCCGGTGCAGCTGTCGCAGCAGCAGCGCGATGTCCGAGGGGTGCAGCCCCGCCGTCGGCTCGTCGAGCAGGTAGAGCGCGTGCCCGCGGCGGGCTCGCTGCAGTTCGGTGGCCAGTTTGATGCGTTGCGCCTCACCACCGCTGAGCTCCGTCGCGGGCTGGCCCAGCCGCAGGTATCCCAGTCCCACCTCGCGCAATGTCTCCAGACTGCGGGAGGCGGCCGGGACGGCGGACAGGAACTTGGCGGCGGCGTCGACGGACAGCGCCAGCACTTCCGTGATGTTCTTGCCGCGGTAGGTGACTTCCAGCGTTTCGGCGTTGTACCGGGCGCCCTGGCAGGTCGGGCACGGCGCGTAGGTGCCGGGCAGGAACAGCAGTTCCACCGCGACGAATCCTTCCCCCTGGCAGGTCTCGCACCGTCCTTCGGGCACGTTGAAGGAGAACCGCCCGGCCGGGTAGCCGCGTGCCCTGGCCTCGTCCGTCGCCGCGTACAGCTTGCGCACCGCGTCGAACATCCCCGTGTACGTGGCCAGGTTGGACCGGGGAGTTCGCCCGATGGGCCGTTGGTCGACCCGGACCAGCCGGTCGAACGACTCGACCCCCGACGCGTCCTGGACGTCGACCTCCAGCTGCGCCTCGTCGGGCTCCTCGGGTACGAGTCCGAGGTGGCCGCGTACGACCTCGGCGAGCACCTGCGTCACCAGCGTCGACTTTCCGGAACCGGACACGCCCGTCACCGCCGTCAGTACGCAGAGCGGTACGTCGACGGACACGTCGTGCAGATTGTGGCGGGAGACGCCGGTCAGGTGCAGCCAGCCGTGCGGTGTGCGCGGGCGGTGATCGAGCGGCTGGGCGCGCCCGAACAGGTACTGGCTCGTGGCCGACTCCCCGACCCGCTCAAGACCGGCGACCGGGCCGCTGTACAGCACGCGTCCGCCGCCCTCGCCCGCGCCGGGGCCGATGTCGACCACCCAGTCCGCCCGCCGTACGACGTCCATGTCGTGCTCCACGACGAACAGCGAGTTGCCCGCCGCCTTGAGGCGGTCCAGCACGTCCAGCAACGGTTCCGCGTCAGCCGGGTGCAGGCCCGCGGAGGGTTCGTCAAGGACGTAGACGACGCCGAACAACCCCGAGCGCAGCTGGGTGGCGATCCGCAGGCGCTGCGCCTCGCCGGGCGACAGGGTCGTCGAGCGGCGCCCGAGGCTGAGATATCCGAGGCCCAGGTCGAGCAGTACGTCGACCCGTGCGACCAGATCGCCGCAAATCCGGACCGCGACCTCGGTCGTCTCCCCGGATCGGGCGGTCGACGTGGTGGCGTCGGCCTCGGACCGCCCCGCGACGGGCCGCAGCAGCGCCACGACCTCGGTCAGCGGCATCGCGTTGATCTCGGCGATGGAACGTCCGGCGAAGGTCACGGCGAGCGCCTCGGGCCGCAGTCCGCTGCCGTGACACTCGGGGCAGGGCACACTCCTGACGAACCGGAGCGCCCGTTCGCGCATCTTCTCGCTCTTGGAGTCGGCGAGGACGTGCATGACGTGCTTGCGGGCGCTCCAGAACTTGCCCTGGTAGCCGTAGTCGACGCGGTCCTCCTCCGGCTCGATGTACACGGAGGGCTGCTCGTCCGTGTACAGCAGCCAGTCCCGGTCCTTCTTCCTGAGCCTGCGCCACGGTCGGTCGATGTCGATACCCAGGCCGTTCACGACACTGCGCAGGTTGGCGCCCTGCCAGGCGCCCGGCCAGGCGGCGATCGCCCCCTCGCGGATGCTCAGCGAGGGGTCCGGGACGAGCAGGTCCTCGGCGACGTCGTGCACGACGCCCAGTCCGTGGCACTTCGGGCAGGCGCCGGCCGCGGTGTTGGGTGAGAACGACTCGGCTTCCAGCCGTGCGGCCCGGGGCGGATAGGTGCCGGCGCGGGAGTACAGCATGCGCAGCAGATTGGACAGTGTGGTGATGGTGCCGACCGTCGAGCGCGAGCTGGGCGACCCGCGTCGCTGCTGCAGGGCCACGGCCGGTGGCAGTCCGGTGATTTCCTGCACGTGTGGTGCGCCGACCTGTTGCAACAGCCTTCGGGCGTACGGTGCTACGGACTCGAAGTAGCGCCGCTGGGCCTCCGCGTAGAGCGTGCCGAAGGCGAGCGAGGACTTGCCCGAACCGGAGACGCCGGTGAAGGCGACCATCGCGTCCCGCGGAACGTCGACATCGATGTTCCGCAGGTTGTTCTCACTGGCGCCCCGGACATGCACGAAGGGGTCGGTCGCGTCCTTGTTCACCGTTCCTGATTACCTGATCGCGCCGGGAACCGCGCGACAGGCGCCGTCACCGGGCCTCGCTCACACGAGCGTCCTGAGTGTCCCGGATCCATTTTCGATACACGGCCTAGGTCTATCCCGGGCCGTCGTCGCGCCCGGTGCCGCGCTCGCCGATACCGACGGCCCGAAACAGCGCGGGCGCGTCGTCGACCGGATCGAGGAACCGGGCGTCCAGGACGTCGCCGTCCAGGCCGAGCCCCTCGGCTTGGACCGCGCATTCACACAGCAGGGCGGTCAGTTCGGTGAGTTCGATCCGGTCCACGCAGGGGCCCTCCTTCTGCGGTGGCAGTGCGGTCCGTGTCAGGTCCGCCGTCCGCCTGGTGATCAGGTCTGTACGCCGGCCGGCACCAGGCCTGCTGTGGCGCGCCGTACGACACGGCAGGCCCGTCCGAGCAGCCGGGGCAGTTCACGGTCGCGTACGAAGAAGTGACCGCCGGGCACAGTGCGGGTGACCACCCGTCCTTCGGTCCAGCGCCGCCAGCCCGCCATGGTCTCGGGCTGCGCCAGCGGGTCGTCCGCGCCGGACACCACCAGCAGCGGCACGGACAGCGGCCCGCCGACCACCGGCTTACGGGCTGCGGTCCGCAGGGAGCTGGCCAGGGCGAGGTCGTCGCGGAGAACCGGCATGACGGCCCGGTACCAGAAGCCGCCGGGGGCAGCCCCCTCGGGCACACCGTCCACCTCCTCGAGCAGACGCAGAAGCTCTTCGTCCGGCGCCGCGCAGGCGTCGGAAAGACCGGAGGCGGCGTCGGGCGGCGGACAGGCACCCACGGCGAGGAGAGCGGGGCCGGGCAGTCCGGCCTCGTGCAGCGCACGGGTCAACGTGTAGGCGATCATGGCGCCCAGGCTGTGCCCGTACAGCACGTACGGTCCGGGCTCCGGATCGGCGAACAGCCCCGCCAGGTCGGCCAGCAGCGCCTCACGGCCGGTCACCCGGGGCTCGCCGCGCCTGCCTTCCCTGCCGGGCAGCAGCATCGGCTGGGCCCGGACGTCCGGGCCCAGCGACTCCGTCCAGCTGTAGAAGGAAGAGACTCCCGCTCCGGCATGCGCGAAGCAGTGGATCCGCACCGGCTGGTCTTCGGACATCGCTGGCGTCCTTCCTCGACAGGTGCACGGCCGCAGAGGTGCACAGGTACACACGTAATGACCGCACAGGTGCACGGGTCCTGAGCGTCGGCGACACGCCTCGAGATCCGCTCGAAGAGCGCACGCCGCGCACGCGCCGGGCGACGCGCAGACCTGTCGGCCCGGCGGCCCGGCGGCAGGCCTCAGGCCGCGTACAGGTCGAAGGTGGAGGTACGGCGCGGTCCGCACATGACGTCCAGCGCCGGGTCGACCGCGAGCATCGCCTGGTGCAGCCGCTGCAACTGCGGCGAGGGCTCGACGCCCAGCTCCTCGATCAGCCGCGCCCTCAGCTTGCGGTAGACGTCCAGCGCCGTGGCCTGGCGGCCCGACCGGTAGAGCGCCACCATCGCCTGGGAGTGGAGCCCCTCGTGCTGCGGGTGACGGGCTATCAGTTCGGTGAGCTCGGCGAGCAGTTCGGTGTGCCTGCCCAGACGGAGTTCGGCGTCGATGCGCCGCTCCACCGTGCCGAGCCGGCTCTCCTCCAGCCGCATGACCTCGATCTCCAGGATCGGCCCGACCCGTACGTCCACGAGCGCGGAGCCGTTCCACTTGGCGAGCGCGTCGCGGAACAGTCCCGCGGCCTTCTCGTCCTCGGCTTCGTCGAAGGCGCTCTGGCCCGCGGCCACCAGCTTCTCGTAGTGGTACACGTCGACGCTCTCCGGCGGAATCTGCAGCAGGTAGCCGCCGTGCCGGGTGACGAGGACCTCCTTCGCCGTGCCGGGCGCGTCCGGACCCATCGCGGTGCCCAGACGTCGGCGCAGCTGCAGGATGTAGGTCTGCAGCGTAGTCATGGCGCTCTGGGGCAGGTTGGTGCCCCATATCTCCTCCATGAGGGTGGGCACGGGCATGACCCGGCCCGGATAGAAGGCGAGCAAGGCAAGAATCTGCCGTGGCTTGCCCGCGGTCGGAACGATCGATACCCCTTTTACGTCGGCACTCAACGGGCCAAGAACCTGAATCTCCACGGTTTCCTCCGTACCTTGTCGAGTTCCGTCGATGGCTGATAGCCGTCGGCGCTCTGCACGCTAACCGCCCCGGCACCACCGCCCGCGAGTTCTCGAGCGGCGGTCGAGTGAGCTTCCAATTGCGGGCTTCCGCAAGCCGGGACACCTACTCAAGAACGCTTGTGCGAACGCTTGAGCCGGGCTCGCAATACCAGTCGGAGCCGTGCGACACGCGTTACTGTCCGGAATCCGACTGAACCGACCGTCGACGGAGTGACTATGGAAGTGCGCCTGTTCGTGTTCCACCACGCCGGTGGTTCCCATCTGCTGTACCGCGACTGGCCCGGCCGCTTCCCGGCCGACTGGGAGCTACGGCTGGTGGACGCCCCCGGCCGCGGGATGCTGGCCGACCGGCCGCCCATCGGGGACGCCGACGAGCTGGTGGACCACTTCCTCGACGAGCTCGGTCCCGAACTGAACGGCCCCTACGCCCTGTTCGGCCACAGCATGGGCGGCCTCGTCGCGTACGAACTCACCCGTCGGCTGCTCGCGCAGGGCCGCACGCCGCCCTTCTGGCTCGGCCTGTCGGCACGCGGCACGCCCCGCCCCGGCGGCGACGGCTCCCGACGCCATCTGCTGTCCGACGCCGGCCTGCGCCGCGAACTGGCCGTGATGGGCGGCACTCCCTCGTTCGTACTCGACGACCCCGAGCTGTGGGAGCTGTTCGAGCCCGCCATCCGCACCGACCTGCGGCTCGTGGAGAACTGGCGCCCCGCGCCCGACCCGGCACCGCTGCCCGTACCGCTGTCGGTCTTCGGAGGCACCCGGGACACGGTGGCGGAGCCCGAGCGCCTCGCCGGCTGGGCAGAGCGCACCGAACGGTTCCTGGGTATGCACCTGTTCGATGGCGGACACTTCTACTTCCAGCCCGACCCCGCCCCGCTGACCGGCCGAATCACCCAGGACATCCGCTCTGCCCTCGCCGTGTCCCGGCACGCGGTGCCGCGGTGACCGTCACCGGCGTCGGCCCGGCGGCCCCGGCCGCTGCCGGGTACGACGCGAGGGACACGAAGGACGAGAGCGACGGAAAGACGGAGTTCCGCCTCCTGGGCCCGGTGGAGATACACGACGGCCACCGCGGTGCGCACATCGTGCCGCCCGGCTCCAAGCAGCGTGCCCTGCTCTCCATCTTCGTCGTACTGGCCGATCAGATGATCTCCACCGACCGGCTCATCGAGGAACTGTGGGGCGAGCAGACCCCGTCGAACGCCGCGAACGCGCTCCAGGCCCATGTGGGACGGTTGCGCAAGCTGCTGCCCTCCAGGGGCGGACCCTGCGCGCCGGACCACGAGTGGATCACCACCTGGCCGTCGGGCTATCTGCTGAGCCTGGGCCCGGCCACCACGGACGTGCAGCACTTCCACCGGCTGTCCGCGCAGGGGCGCGCGGCGATCGCCACGGACCCCGGTCACGCCACCGAACTGCTGCGCCGGGCCCTGTCCCTGTGGCGCGGCCCCGCGCTCCAGGACAGCAGATACGGACCGCTCTGCACGGCGGAGGCCGACCGCCTGGAGGAGAACCGGCTGACCACGCTGGAGACGCTCTACGAGGCGAGTCTGCGCAGCGCGCAGCACGGCGAGATCACCGGCGAGCTGGAGAAACTGACTGCCGATCACCCGCTGCACGAGCGGTTCTACGACCTGCTGATGGTCGCCCTCTACCGGTGCGGCCGGCAGGCCGAGGCGCTGGGCGTCTACGAAAGGGCGCGCCACCGCCTGGTCAAGGCCATCGGCGTCGAGCCCGGCCCGGCGCTGCGCGGACGGATGGAGGCGATCTTGAACCACCACCCCGGCCTGGCCGCGCTGTCCCCTCCGCCCCTCGAGCTGACGCCCCCTCCCCCACCTGGCCTGAGCGGCGAGATCGCCAGGCTGCAACGGCGGATCGTGGAACTCACGGGCGAACAGCAGGCGCTGGCACGGCGCTTCGACGCCCTGGTGGCGGGCCTGCCCGGCACACCGTGACCAGCCCCGCCGCGAACCCGCCGCGAAATAGCGGCGAAATAGCGGCGAAATAGCTGCGACGCGCGGCCGAAAGGACCGACAGGACGTCCTGTCGGCGCCATGACCGGCTCAGCGCCCCCAGCGCAGCAGGACCGCCCCCGTCGTCATCCCGCCGCCGAACCCGGCCAGCAGTACCGTCTCGTCATCGGCCACGGCACCCTGACGGCACGCGTGGTCGAGCGCCAGGGGAATCGAGGCGGCGCCGGTGTTGCCGTGCCGGTCCACCGGCAGATGCGTCCGCGCCGAGGTAAGCCCGAGCGCGCCGACCACGCCGCGGAGCATCTCCCCGTTGGCCTGGTGCGGTACGAAGTGGTCGACCTCGTCCGCCGGTACCCCGAAAGCGGCGAGCGTGCCCGCCACCACGTCCGGCAGTTCCCGGACGACGAAGTCCCGCACCTCCCGCCCCTGCATACGGAAGAAGTGGTCGCCGCGGTCGACGGTCTTGGCCGAGGCGGGCTTCCTGCTGCCGCCCGCCGTCACACCGATCAGCGCGTGCAGATGCCCGTCGGTGCGCATGGCGGTGCCCACCAGCCCGCGTCCCTCGGTGACGGAACCGAGCACCACGGCCCCGGCCCCGTCGCCGAACAGCGGCGCCGTCCTGCGATCGGCCGGGTCGATGATGCGGGAGTAGACCTCGCTGCCGATGACCAGAGCGCGGCGCCGTCCGCCATCACTCCCGGGCGCGGCCAGCAGCCTGGCTCCGGTGTGCAGCGCAGCGATGAAACCGCTGCACACGGCGTTCACGTCGAACGCGGCCGCACCGTGCGCGCCCAGCCGGTGCTGGACGAACGCGGCAGTGGCCGGCTGGGGATGGTCGGGGGTGGATGTGGCGACGACGATCCAGGCGATGTCGGCCGCGTCGGTGCCGGAGTCGTCCAGTGCCCGGACGGCGGCCTCCACTGCGAGGTCGGACGCCGCCTCGTGACCGGCCGCGTAGCGCCGTTCGACGATGCCGGTCTTGCGCTCGATCCACTCGGCGCTCACCCCGGCGCGGGCCCCGACCACCTCGTTGGACATGACCTGTTCGGGCAGGTACGACCCGGTGCCCAGGATCCCGATGCCGCCCACGGCCGGCGAGTAGACCGTCATCGCGCGGCCACCGGAGTCCCGGCCAGCCGGTCGCGTACCGTACGCAGCACCTCGTCCTGCTCGCCGACCAGGTAGAAGTGGCCGCCGGGCAGGACCCGCAGGCAAAAGCCGCCCAGGGTGTGGTCCTGCCAGGCACGGACCGCGTCGACCGTGGCCTTGGGGTCACGGTCGCCGGTGATCGCGGTGACGGGGCATTCCAGCGCGGGGCCCGGCCGGTAGCGGTATCGCTGCACGGCCCCGTAGTCGGCGCGCAGCGCGGGGAGGATCATGCGCAGCACCTCCGGGTCGTCGAGAAGACTCTCGCCGGTGCCTTCCAGCGCCCTGATCTCGGCGACGACCTCCTCGTCGGTCCTGGGGTGCCACTGCTCGCCCCGGTCCCGCGAAGGGGCCTGGCGGCCCGAGACGAACAGCTCGAGGGGCCCCTCGCCCGAGGCCTCCATCCGGCGCGCCACCTCGAACCCGACCATGGCACCCATGCTGTGCCCGAACAGCGCGTACGGACGGTCCGTCCACGGCCCCAGTGCCTCGGCGATCCGGTCCGCCATGTCCTCGATGTTCTGGACGCACGGCTCGGCGTGCCGGTCCTGCCGGCCGGGGTACTGGACGGCCAGCACCTCGATCTTCGGCGAGAGAGCACGAGCGAGAGGGAAGTAGAAGCTGGCCGAGCCTCCGGCGTGCGGCAGGCAGACAAGACGTACGCACGCGTCGGGAGCCGGACCGTAGTTCCTGAACCAGGGGCTGTCGCCGGGATTGGGCGTCATCAGTTCTCCTAGGGCGTTCACCGGCAGCAGTGCCCTCACGCCCGGAGCGCGCCGGGCGGGACCTGCCGGACACGCCCCGGCCCTTTCCGAGTGAGGCCTTGAGCCCACAGTGCGGATCCGGCGCCGATCCCGGCTTCCCCTAACACCCCCCTAGGCCGGGCCGGGCCGGTACCTGGGGCCTGTCTGGGGTGCCCCGGCGCTCCGCGGTCTTCCTACCGTTCAGAAGGCGCTTTTCCCGACTCCCGGAGGCAATCAACGTGGACGAGATCATCGGTGCCGTTCTCTGCGAGGACGCGACGCCCCGGGACTTCTCCAACCTGCGGCTCCCGCAGAGCTACCGGGCAGGCGTGGTCCGCAAGGAAGACGTCGGCATGTTCGAGGGCATGGCCTCGGCCGACAAGGACCCGCGCAAGTCACTGCACCTCCAAGACGTTCCGGTGCCCCTGCCGAACGCCGGCGAGGCCCTGGTCGCCGTCATGGCGAGCTCCGTCAACTACAACACCGTCTGGAGCTCGATCTTCGAGCCGCTGCCGACCTTCGGGTTCCTGGAGCGCTACGCGAGACGCTCCGCCGACGCGGCCCGCCACGACCAGCCGTACCACGTCATCGGTTCCGACCTGGCGGGCGTCGTGCTGCGCACCGGCCCCGGCGTCAACCGCTGGAAACCGGGCGACCGGGTCGTCGCGCACTGTCTTTCGGTGGAGCTGGAGTCCTCGGACGGCCACAACGACACGATGCTCGACCCCGAGCAGCGCATCTGGGGTTTCGAGACGAACTTCGGCGGCCTCGCCGAGATCGCTCTCGTCAAGTCCAACCAGCTGATGCCCAAGGCCGAGCATCTGACCTGGGAGGAGGCAGCGGCTCCGGGGCTGGTCAACTCCACCGCGTACCGCCAGCTCGTCTCGCGCAACGGCGCGGGCATGAAGCAGGGCGACAACGTGCTGATCTGGGGCGCCAGCGGCGGTCTCGGCTCATACGCCACCCAGTTCGCGCTGGCCGGTGGCGCCAACCCGATCTGTGTGGTCTCCAGCGCGCAGAAGGCGGACATCTGCCGGGCGATGGGCGCCGAGGCGATCATCGACCGCAACGCCGAGGGCTACAAGTTCTGGAAGGACGAGCACAACCAGGACCCGCGCGAGTGGAAGCGCTTCGGCAAGCGCATCCGCGAGCTGACCGGCGGCGAGGACGTGGACATCGTCTTCGAGCACCCGGGCCGCGAGACCTTCGGCGCCAGCGTGTACGTCACCCGCAAGGGCGGCACCATCGTCACCTGCGCCTCCACCTCCGGCTACAACCACGAGTACGACAACCGCTACCTGTGGATGTCGCTGAAGCGGATCATCGGCTCGCACTTCGCCAACTACCGCGAGGCGTGGGAGGCCAACCGCCTGGTCGCCAAGGGCAAGATCCACCCGACGCTGTCGAAGGTCTACCCGCTGGAGGAGACCGGCCAGGCCGCCTACGAGGTCCACCGCAACCTCCACCAGGGCAAGGTCGGCGTGCTGGCGCTGGCACCCCGCGAGGGTCTGGGTGTGCGCGAAGGGGAGCTGCGCGAGAAGCACATCGACGCCATCAACCGCTTCCGTGAAGGCGAGGCTCACACGTCATGACCGCACACAGCGCACCCCCCGTCACAGCAATCGTCGGCCTGGGCTCGGTCGGTGAGGCCCTGCTTCGCCTGCTGCACACCGCAGGCCACCGGATCGTCGCCGTCGACACCGACCTCGACGTCCTCGCCCGCGTCGGCAAACGGCTGAAGGCCGTCGCCGACGGGTCCGGCCGCCCCGACGTCACCTTCACAGAAGATTTCGCACCGCTCCACGAGGCGGGTCTGGTCATCGAGGCCGTGCCGGAGGACCTCGCGGCCAAGGCCGGCGTACTGCACACCATCGTCACGGCCTGCCCGCCCGGCACCCCCGTCCTGACCACGACCGCCTCCCTGTCGGTCGCACGCCTGGCCATCTCCACCGGCCGTCCCGCCGACATCGCGGGGCTGCGGCTGTTCACCCCGCCGCTCCCCGGTGGCCCGGTCGAGCCGGTACGCACCGCCCTGACCTCACCGGCAGTCGCCGCCGCGACGGACCGCCTCGTGGAGTCCCTGGGGCTGACCGCTGTTACGGTCGGCGCCCGTCCGGCCGCCGACGCCACCGCCCTGGTCCTCGGCCTGCTCAACCGCGCCGTCATGCTCTGCGACGAGAAATACGCCACGCACATGGCCATCGACACCGCCATGCGGTTGGGATGCGCCATGCCGTCCGGCCCGCTGGAGACCCTCGACCGCATCGGGCTCGACACCGCGCACTCCGCCCTCCTCGCCCTGTGGCGGCAGACCGGCGACTGCGCCTTCGAACCCGCCCCGCTGCTCAGCCGCATGGTCGCCGCCGGGCAACTCGGCCACAAAACCGGGGAAGGCTTCTACACCTACGACGACACGGGCGCCGCCCTCACCGGCCCGGCCACCGAAGAAGACGACACACTCGCCAGGCCCGTACACCGTGTCGGCGTACTGGGATCGGGCGCCATGGCACGCGGCATCGCCGAGGTCACCGCCGTGGGCGGACACCCCACAGTGCTGGTGGCCCGCAGCACGGACAAGGCCGCAGCGGCCGTCGAGGCCATCGCCGAGTCGCTGACCCGCGGTGTGCGCCGGGGCAAGGTCAGCGCCGTGGACAAGGCCTCCGCCCTCGCACGCGTCCAGGGCACCGACTCCATGGCCGCGCTCGCCGGCTGCGACCTGGTGATCGAGGCTGTCGCCGAGGAACGGGACGTCAAGCGCGCCATGTTCACCGCGCTCGGCGAGGTGTGCGCGCCCGGCACGGTACTGGCGACAACCACCTCCAGCCTGTCCGTCTCGACCTGCGCCGAGGCCTCCGGCCGTCCCGCCGACGTCGTCGGCCTCCACTTCTTCAACCCGGCCCCGGTGATGAAGCTCGTGGAACTGGTAAGCACCCGGGCGGCGCGCCCCGCCACCATCGCAACAGCCCGCGCGTTCTGCCGCGGACTGGGCAGGACCACGGTGCAGTTGCCCGGACCGCACCGGCTTCATCGTCAACAGCCTGCTCTTCCCCTACCTGGGCGCCGCCCTGGCCCTGCTGGAGCGGCACGACACGGACATCGAGGAGACCGACGCCGCTGTCCGGCACGGATTCGGTTACCCCATGGGACCCTTCACCCTGCTCGACACCATCGGCCTCGATGTGTCCCTCGCCATCCAGAACCGGCTGTACGAGCAGTTCCAGACCCCCGAGTACGAACCGGCGGCGGCCCTGGCGCAGTTCGTCGCCGGCGGCGCCCTCGGGCGCAAGAACCGGCGGGGTTTTCGCACCGCGGCAGCCGCGAGCTGATCGCCCTACCGGGCCTGCCCGAGCGGCCCGGCGACCTGACCACCCGGCCCGACCGGCCCGACCGGCCCGACCGGCCCGACCGGACGGTCAGACGGATCCGGCCGTGACGAGCGCGGCCAGATCCGCCCGCGACCGCACGCTCAACTTGCGGTACGAGTTGGTCAGATGCTGCTCCACAGTGCTGGTGGTGACATACAGCCGGGCCGCGATGGCCCGGTTGGTGCACCCCTGCGCCACCAGCGCGGCGACCCGGAACTCGGCCCGGCTGAGCGCGGCGACCGGACCCTCCGCCGCGCCCTGCACCGCGAGCCCGCGCCCCAGCTCCCGCTCGGCCTGTGCGGCCGGAGCCCGCCAGTCGACGGCCCCGCCCAGGTCCAGGCGCCAGCGCGCGAGCAGATCCCGGCAGGCGTGAAAGTCGCCGAGCGCGGCACGCAGCCGGCCGACGGCCAGCTGGTACCGGCCCCTGGCCAGCAGATAGTGCAGTCCGGCACGGGTACGGAACATCGCCTCCGGCACCGGCACCCGCAACTGCCGGGCCGCTTCCTCATACCGGCCCAGACAGACCGCCGCGGCAACCGCAGCCGACAGCGGCATCCCGATACCGACCCCCCAGGCCTCGGGCGACAGCAGCGCCAGCGCCCGCCCCGCGTACTCCGCCGCCTCCTCGTACCGGCCCGTCCTGCCGTGGACCACCGAGGCGGCCGCGGCAACGACCGCGCGCCGTACCGGAGTCGTAGGGACCGCCTCCGCGTCGAGCAGCATCGTGCACCAGTGGACAGCACGCTGCGTCTCCCCCGCGTACACCAGCGCCGACAGCGAAGCCGCGGCGATGGTCGGCGGAGCCTGGTCGAGCGCGATCCCCTCCAGCACGCGCTCCGCGGCCGCGCCGGGATCCCCGCCTCCCGCACGTGCGGACTGCGGGTACACCTGCCCGAGCCAGGACCTCAGCTCCCTTACCGGCCCGGCGGAGCCGAGTGCGGACAGCGCCCGTTCCGCCTCGTCCGGACGGCCGTGCCACAGCAGCAGCCCGACCGGTCCCGCGGCTCTGCCCGTGTCGAACGCCCGGCTGCGCAGCGCCCCTTCGAGAGCGGGCAGATGCCTGGTCACCGCAGCGGGGTCGCTCTCCCACTCGGCACGCGCGAGCGCCTCCAGCAGCCCGGCCCGCCGCCGTTCATCGGTGCACGCCGGATGGGCCGCACGCAGGAACCGGGTCGCCAGCCGCGCTTCACCGGTCCGCATCGCCAGCTCCGCGGCCTCGGCCAACACCGCGACGGCCCACGGCTCCCCGGCCCCCGCAGCTGTCCCGGCCGCCTGTCCGGCGCCCCCATGCACAGCCCCGGATCCGATTCCCGCCCCGCCCGCGGCGAGCACATGGCGGGCCACCGTACGAGGATCGGCGCCGTCCTCGAGCAGCAGTCGTGCCGCGCGGGAATGCAGCCGGGCATGCTCCTCAGCGGGCAGATTCTCCAGCACCGCGGCGCGGGCCGCCTCATGACGCCATCTGCCCGCCGCCAGCAGGCCGGTAGCCCCGAGGGAGTCCAGCACTGCGGCAACCTCACGTTCGTGCAGGCCGAGCAGCCGTGCGAGCAGAGTGACTGTGGCCGCATCGCCGAGAACGGCCAGGCCGCGCGCCACAGCCTGCTCACCGGCCTCCGCCGGACGCAGACAGCCGGTTACGGCCCGTCTGAACGCGGTGCCGGTGACCGGCCCGGCCGGCCGCAGCGGCGCGCAGTCCCGGTGGTCGTCGAGCAAGCCGCGCAGCAGCCGGGGATTGCCGCCGGTGACTCGGTGCCAGGCGGGGGCGAGACGTAGCGCCGCGCCGGGGTCCATACCGCCGGCTGCGGGCGCACGCAGAAAGTCGGCGACGGCATCCTCGCCGAAGACGGGCAGATCCACCGTCAGACACCGTGGGTGTCGCAGCAGTTCGGCCAGCGGCCGCGCGGGCCCGGACCGGGAGGGCGGAAGCCCACCCATGACCAGCAGGATCGGGGAGGTACCGAAGCGGCCGCACAGATACAGCAGACAGCGCGACGACAGCTCGTCCATGTACTGCACATCATCGACAGCGACGACGAGGGGCACCGCAGCGGCCACTTCACGCAGCGCCCGGTGGAAGAGGACCGCAACGTCACCGCCGCCCCGGCCGTAGGCGCCGCCGTCACCACCGTCGTCATACGGACCCGGCCACCCCGCCCCCGCCCCCACACCGCTGAGCAACTGCCCCGCCACACCCAGCGCGAGGTCCGACTCGGCGGGCGTCGCGCAGGCATTCAGCACCAGAGCACCGGCCGCTTCGGCACGCCCGGTGAAATCCCTCAGCAGTGCGCTCTTGCCGGTACCGGGACTGCCCGAGACGAGTACGGCGCTGCCCTCTCCTCGCCGGGAGGCCACCAGCAGCTCCTCCAACCGGGCGAGCTCACCACCGCGCCGCACCAGCTCCACCCGCACACCCCCCGCTGTCGGGCCGCTTGCCGACCGTCCTGCCTTCCCCGGCACTCTGCACGGCGACAGAAAAACCTCACTAATACCCAGGCGGAGCCACACTCGAGCCGCCCGCCGGGCCCCCCGCACCGACCGGCTCCGGCAACGCGAGCAGGCGCGGGGAACCCCGCCCCCAGGGAAAGCCGTGGTGCAGCTGCAGGACCGGCGCCTCGGACCCGCCGGCCTGCACGGCCACGGCCGCCAGCACGTCCACAACCGGCTCCAGCTCCATGAACCGCCACCCCCACGCGGTGTGCGCCTGGTCCGCGGGCGGCCGGAAATCCAGAACCCCACGGTCCTCGGCCAGAGTGAAGGAGAACGTGTCGAAAGGCAGCCCCAGACCCAGTCCGCGCGCCTTGGAGTACGCCTCCTTCAGCGTCCACAGCCGCAACACCCTGCGGTCCCTGGCGCGGCCGGGGGCCGCCTCGGCCAGCCAGTCACGCTCCTCGGGAGCGAAAGTCTCCACGATAGCGTCGAGGCCCCGCTCAGCACGGTCGAGCCGTTCCACGTCCACCCCGACCCGATGCCGTCGCACCACACCCAGGAGGTTGTGGCTGTGCGAGTGGGAGAGGTTGAAGTCCAGCTCCGCACCGCCGCGCGGCAGTCCACCCGCGGGCTTCTGCAGAAACGGCCGCCCGCGCGAGGAGCGCCAGATGACCGCCTCGGCCTCGGGGATACCGGCCTCCAGCGCCAGCACACGCCGTACAAGCGCGTGGGCGACCACGTACTGGCGCCGGTCGCGCTCGAAGAGGAACCGTCCGGCGATCTCCTGCTCGTGCTCGTCGAACCACTGGGTGGCCAAGGTGGCGGCGATACCGGGCGCCAGGTCGTTGTTTGAGCAGAACCACAGCTTGACGGGCCGGAGTTCCGAGGCTCTCGTCCTCGTGAGCTCACCGGCAGGTGCGGAGGTGGTCACCGGCCCCGCTCCGCCGTCTTCTCCCGCGTCCTGTCCTTGTACCCGAGCCACAGCGGCCTGCGCAGGAACGCGGACGCGGGCAGCGACACCACGAGAGCTCTCCCCTCCGGCCGGTTCTCCAGCGCGGCCCAGTCCACCTCCACACCGGACAGCCACAGTTGCGCCAGTTGCTCGACGCGTCCGCCGCGCCACAGCGCGGCCAGGTAGTCCCGGGTCTCGGGCGCCGCGCCCAGGCCCAGCGGGTCGGCCCGGCTCGTGCGCAGGTCGGCGAAGCGCAGGGGGCCGTCGGTGGCCGCCGTCGCTGTGACCGCGGCCGGGTCGCGTACGAAATCCTCCAGTACGGCGACGAGCCCCGGGAGGTCCCGGACGGTGAGCGCGATCCGGCAGGGCAGCGCGGCCCGGCCGGCCCGCAGGGTCCGCGCCACCGACCCGAGGTCGACGGTCACGCCCTCGCTGCTGCAGTCGGCTTCGGTGTATCCGGCGCTCAGCCAGTCGGCCAGCCGCGCGGCGGTGGCGGCGAGATGACGCGGCGTCGGGGCGGACAACAGCACCAGCTCGTCCCGTTCCACGGTGTCGTCCCACGCGGGAGCCGGACCGGCCGGGCGGGCACCGGGCTCGCCCGGCTCGTTGTATTCCCGGGGCAGGAACTCCTCGATGACCGCACCGGCGTCGAGTACGCCCGCGCCGGACACCTCGACCTCGGCCCTGCGCGGCAGTTCACGCCCCTCCCCGTCCTGCGACCGCGGCCAGGACAGCGGCCCCGCCCCGTCCGGTCCGGGCGCCGTCGTGCCGTACCGCATCTGCAGGACGGCCCTGGTGAGGGCCGCGAATCCGGTGGCGGCCCCTGCCTCGCCCACCGAGCGGGCCGCGGAGTGCCGGCTCTCGTGCAGAGCACATCCGGTGGCCGCGCGGTCCCGTCCGGGAGGTCCGGCAAAGGAGTGGCCGGTCCAGGATTCGCACACCACGGCGTGTATCCGGTCGCCGTCGGCCAGCGCTCGGGCCAGCGGCTTGAGCAGCACGACTCCCACGCCTTCCCCGGCGCCGGCCCGCCCGCGGGAGGGGTGCAGCAGCAACTCGACCCCGCCGGCCAGGGCGGCCGTACACTCCCCGCGACGCAGTGCGCCGACGGCCAGGTGCAGGGCGACGAGAGCGGAGGAGTCCGCGGTGTCCACGGCCTGCCCCGGGCCGCGCAGGCCGAGCAGTCCGGCGAGACGGCCGGGCAGGCTCCAGTGGCCGCTCCTCGGCATCTCGCGGTGCCCCTCCGCCCACAACTCGGCGGCGAGCAGGCCGTAGTCGGCGGCACTTACCCCGACGAAGACCCCGACGTGGCGCGGCTCACCGTGCGGCCCGGTCAGGGCGTCCAGCCGGGTGCCGGTGCATCCGCCGTCCTCCAGCGCCTCCCACGCCGTCTCGACGAACAGCCGCTCCTGAGGGTCCGTCAGGGCAGCCTCGTGCTCGTCCAGTCCGAAGAACGCGGCGTCGAACTCGGCGGCGCTGTGGAGGAAATGACCTCGCTCGTCCGCGTGCAGCGGTGATCCGCAGGGTCTGCCGACCGGTGCGGCGGACGAGGTGTCCCGGCCTTCGCGTACGTTGCTCCAGAAGGCGTCCAGATCGGGGGCGTGCGGATAGCGACCGGCGATCCCGACGACGGCGATCCGGTCCTCGTCGGCGGATACGGCGCCGGGCGACGGAGCGGCTGGAGCGACAGGCGCCATCGGAGCGGTCAGATCTGCCGCATCTGCTGTCCCACCAACTGCCGTACCGTTGGGCCGGGTTCCCCTCTCGCCTGCCGGGGGTACGGTCTCCCTCGCCGCCAGGTCGGCGAGCAGCTGTGTGGCCTGCCCGCGGTTCAGGGTGCCCGCCTTGAACCGGGTCAGGATCTCCCGTTCGTTCAACGAGGTTTCTCCAGTTCAGACGCGCGGGGCAGCAGGGTGAGCGCTTCGTCGACGGACATACGGTCCTCTTCCACGGCGTCGAGCAGTGCCTCCAGCCCCATCGCGGCGGCGGGTTGGGGGAAGGCGGCCGGCCGGGCGACATCCGCGACATGCGCGGCGATGTGGCCGGCCACCCCCTCCAGATGCGGGTGGTTGTACAAGGTGACGGCTCGCTCGTGCGTGCCGTACTTACGGTTGATGACCGCCGCGAACTCCGCGCCGAGGATGGAGTCGATGCCGAGCAGAGGGAGAGGTACCGAGGTGTCGATGTCCCAGGGGTCGCAGCACAGGATCGAGCCGAGCTCGCCCCTCAGGTCGTCGAGGACCTCGCCCGCGGTGGAGGGCGGGGCGACGTCGGCGGCCGGTTCCCGCACCTGCGCGTGCGGCGTCGGCGGCCGGGAAACCGCCGCGCCCGGCGCGGCGTCCAGCTCACGCGTCACATGGCGGGCGAAGGCAGGCGGCGTCGGATGGTCGAAGAGCGCCGAGGGCTCGATCCTGGTCCCGTACATGGCGTTCACCGTCGCCACGAACTCCACGGTGAGTATCGAATCGAACCCCATCGACCGGAACGTCTGATACGGATCGATCCTCTCGGGTTTCAGCCGCAGCACCTCGGCCAGCGCACCAACGAGGGCGGTCAGGGTG
Organism: Streptomyces sp. NBC_01750; assembly: GCF_035918095.1. Taxonomy (NCBI): domain Bacteria; kingdom Bacillati; phylum Actinomycetota; class Actinomycetes; order Kitasatosporales; family Streptomycetaceae; genus Streptomyces; species Streptomyces sp. NBC_01750. Next base: position 8,370,528 of record NZ_CP109137.1, on the reverse strand, counting down.
TCCGCGGGCGGTGCGAGCTGCGCGGTCCCGGGTGAAGTCCGGAGATCACCGGTCATGGGTCGCTCCAAGGTTTCCGTCCCGGCCGGCCGGCAACGGAATGGTCGAAGGGCGTCGGCCGGCGTCCATCGCCACCTGCGGTGGGGTGAGGATGTCCGCGCTGGTCCGCAGGCGTGCCTGCCGTATGCCCGCCGCGCCGCGGGAGGGAGCCGCAGCCGCCCCGTGCGCCGGTTCGGCCTGCATTTCGCTCGGGTGGCCGACCGGCGGCGGACCGGCGTCCGCGGCCTGCTTCTGCGGCTGTTCGCCGGCGGCGGGGAGGTGCGTGCGGTACCGCTGCTCGTTCCCGGCCGGGACCAGGGGCGAGAGCAGCAGCTCCCACAACGCACCGACACGGCGGCGTAGTTCGGCGTACGGCATGCCGGTGCCCGCCAGAACCTCGATCCCGCACACGGCCGCGGCGACCAGCGTCTGCGCCGGCTCCGGGCATGCGTGGTCCCTGAGTTCGCCCGCGGTGCGGGCCTGGTCCAGCAGCTGCCACACCGCCGAGATCCACTCCTGGTGGAAATCGGTGACCGGCGGCTGCCTCCCGGTGCACTCGTTGGTGATCCGGAAGCTGGCGCGGATCACCGGATCCTCGTGGAGGACCCGGGCCAGCCAGTGCGTCATGTCGATGAGTGCCTGTACGGGCGGCACACCCGCGCGGCCGAGCTCGCCCACGAAGCCGGCCAGCATCGCGCGGGCCTGCTGCTGGACGGCGTCGGCCAGTCCGTCCTTGGAGGCGAAGTGGAAGTACAGCGCCCCCTTCGTCATCCCCGCGGCGCCTGCTATCTGCCCCAGCGTCGCGTTGGCATAGCCGTTGCGGTTGAACATCTCCGCCCCGGCATGGACCAGTCTCCGGCGTGTCCGCTCCGATCTCGCCTGCATCTCGGGTTCTCCCCTCTCCGTACCGAAACGCTGCCCACCGTCGCCGTCGCGGTCAGCCCACGCGGGTCAGACGCTCATTGCCGGTACCGGCCGCGTCCAGGGTCTGCTCGGGGCCGGCCATGAGGATCGAACGCTGCAACCGCCGCAGTGCGGCGGAGGGCTCCAAGCCCAACTCCCGCACCAGAGCCGCGCGCAGCCGCTGGTAGACGTGGAGAGCCTCGCTGCGACGGCCTGAGCGGTGCAGGGCCAGCATGAACTGGCCGTGCAGGTTCTCGTGTGTGCGGTAGCGGCTGACCAGCACGGTCAGTTCGCCGAGCAGCTCACGGTGCCTGCCAAGCCTCAGGTCGGCCTCGATGCGCTGGTCGAGCGCGCACAGCCTGGTCTCCTCCAGCCGCCTGATCTCCATGTCCAGCTGCGGTCCTGCCTGTACGTCAGCAAATGCGGAGCCGCTCCACAGTGCGAGCGAATCGCGCAACTGCCGGGCCGCGCCGGGAAAGTCGCCCGCGTCCATCGCCCGGTAACCCAGGCCTGCCAGCCGTTCGAACTCCCGGACGTCACTGGAGCCGCCGCCGCTGTTGAGGAGGTAGCCGCCGGGCGAGGTGATCAGCACATCCTTGGCGGTACGCGGCCTGTCGTCGGCCGGGGCGCTCTTCAGTGCCGTCGAGATCAGCTCGCGCAACTGCAGCACATAGGTCTGGAGGGTGGTGCGTGCGCTACGCGGCGGGTTCTCACCCCACAACTCCTCGGTCAGGGAGGCCACAGGGACGACCTGATCGGCGTGCAGCGCCAGCAGGGCCAGTACCTGCCGGGGCTTCGGTGCGGTCGGAGTGACCGAGATTCCGTTCTCCCTGACGGCCAACGCGCCCAACACATCGATATCCACGCCGTCTCCCCTGTTCGGTGTATGAGTCGTTGTCGTCCGAGGTCCCCCGACGGGTGTGGTTCTCGGTACAGCTACGAGTAAAAAACAGGGCGCGCGGTTTGTCAATACCAGACCGGTCGGGCTGTTTGTAATCCCTCACGACCAGATCGCGAGGGGACGGGACTCCAGCTCCCCAGCGATCCCCGTTGCATCCTGCGGCGCTACGGCAGGACGCAATAGCCCGCAGGGAGGGGAGAAACGGGCGATAACAAGGGAGTCAGCAGTACGCAGAGGGGAGGGAAGGTGAAACCCCCACCCACCCGCGAGTGGCACCAGAGAGGCCGCCAGGTGAGCTCGGCCCCTCCACGGGAGCCGCTTGAATCAGACGGGTTGGTCTGTTTTTTCTCGCAAAAAAACATCCTTGGACGGTTCCTCATCCGAGTTGACGGTGCGGGCGGAGCCGGCCGAGTCCACCTCGCCGAGGGCCGGTCCTGCCGCCAGCCGAGGCAGCATCAGCTCCCAGAAGCAGGTGATGCTCTGCTTCGAGAGCCATGACTTGTCCGTGCTTCCCAGCACCTCGAAACCCACCGTCGCCGCCACGATGGCGTGTGCCGCGCCCTGCGGCGACACGTCGTCGGCGAGCACGTCCTCCTGTTCAGCGGTCTTCAGCGTCTCCTCGACCCACTGCTGCCACTGCTGCCTCAAATTGAAGCTGCCCTCGCGCGCCACATCGCCGTACAGCTCGAACCCCGCCCGTACGACGACATCGTTCGCCAGCTGGTTCATCAGACCGTGCGTGGCATCGACCAGGTTCTGCAGGGCGCTGCTCCGCCCCCGGTCCGGAACGTCCCTGATGAGAAGGCGCATCGCCTCGCCGGCTTCCTCCTCGACCGCCTGCGCGAGCGCGTTCTTGCTCGTGAAGTGGAAGTGCAGGGCGCCGTTGCTCACCCCGGCCTGCCTGCTGATCGTCGTCAGCGAAGCCGGCGCGAACCCTTCCCTCGCGAATACCTCGGCAGCCGCCCGGATCAGCGTCCGCCGAGTGCGGGCCGCGCGCTCCTGTTTGACCATCACATGTCTCCTTGTTGCGGAGGGACACCTGGCGGTCGGTAATGGCTCGACCGACGCCACCCGCGTCCGGTTCGTTCTTACTGCGGGGGGTTGCCGTGCTTGCGGGACGGCAGGTCGGCGTGTTTGGTGCGGAGCATGGCGAGGGATGCGATCAGCACCTCGCGCGTCTCGGACGGGTCGATGACGTCGTCGACCAGGCCGCGCTCCGCGGCGTAGTACGGGTGCATCAGCTCGGCCTTGTACTCCTTGACCATGCGCACCCGCATGGCCTCGGGGTCCTCGGCGTCGGCGATCTGCCTGCGGAAGATGACATTGGCGGCACCTTCGGCGCCCATCACCGCGATCTCGTTGGTCGGCCAGGCGTAGGTGAGGTCGGCTCCGATGGACTGGGAGTCCATGACGATGTAGGCACCGCCGTACGCCTTGCGCAGGATCAGCGAGATCCTCGGCACCGTCGCGTTGCAGTACGCGTACAGCAGCTTCGCGCCGTGCCGGATGATTCCACCGTGCTCCTGGTCGACCCCGGGCAGGAAGCCGGGGACGTCCAGCAGGGTGATGATCGGGATATTGAAAGCATCGCACATCTGCACGAAGCGGGCGGCCTTCTCCGAGGCCTCGATGTCCAGGACACCGGCCAGGGACTGCGGCTGGTTGGCCACGATGCCGACCACCTGGCCGTTGAGACGGGCCAGGGCACAGATGATGTTGCGGGCCCAGCGTTCGTGGATCTCGAGGTAGTCGCCGTCGTCGACGAGCTCCTCGATCACCTTGTGCATGTCGTAGGGGCGGTTTCCGTCCGCCGGGACCAGGTCCAGCAGGACGTCGGACCGGCGGTCGGCGGGGTCCTCGGCGTGGGCGGTGGGCGGGTTCTCGCGGTTGTTGGAGGGGAGCATCGCCAGCAGGTAGCGGACCTCGGCGATGCAGGTCTCCTCGTCGTCGTACGCGAAGTGCGCGACGCCGGAGGTCTCGGCGTGCACGTCCGCGCCGCCGAGCCCGTTCTGGGTGATCTCCTCGCCGGTCACGGCCTTGACGACGTCGGGGCCGGTGATGAACATCTGTGAGGTCTCACGGACCATGAACACGAAGTCCGTCAGGGCGGGGCTGTAGGCCGCGCCGCCCGCGCACGGGCCGAGCATCACGCTGATCTGCGGGATGACACCGGAGGCGCGGGTGTTGCGCTGGAAGATGCCGCCGTAGCCGGCCAGCGCCGAGACGCCCTCCTGGATACGGGCGCCAGCGCCGTCGTTCAGCGACACCAGCGGCGCGCCCGCCGAGATCGCCATGTCCATGATCTTGTGGATCTTCGTGGCGTGAGCCTCGCCCAGCGCCCCGCCGAAGATCCGGAAGTCGTGCGCGTAGACAAACACCGTCCGGCCCTCCACCGTGCCCCACCCGGTGATGACACCGTCGGTGTACGGCTTCTTCGCCTCCAGGCCGAAACCACTCGCCCGGTGCCGGCGCAGCTGCTCGACCTCCCTGAACGAACCCTCGTCCAGCAACAACGCGATCCGCTCACGAGCGGTCAGCTTGCCCTTGGCATGCTGCGCCTGGGTCGCACGCTCACTCGGCCCGCGCCGGGCCTGCTCGCGGAGATCGTGCAGCTCCGCCACACGCCCACGCGCGTCGGTCGAACGCATGCCGCCCGAAGAAGAGGTCATCACCACTACGACAGTTCCCTTCCTTGTCGTCAGCGCGCCGCACGGAAGCGGAGAGTCCGCCACAGGCCGCGACTGCAAAGAGTAACAAACCGGAGATGCGGTTTGTAGATGTGGACTTCCAGGTACCGCTACATCGGCCTGAAGTCGCTACCGCAGCAAAACGCGACTAGTGCCAGCTGTGCGGCGCCCGGTACTCCGGCATACGGTCCCGGAGCCAGCTCTGCCCCTTCCCGAGGCGCCTCGCCACATCCTGCTTCTGGCGCGTTTCCGCTTCGGAGAGCAGCGAGAGCAACGTGACGGCGACCGCGGCCAGTTCCTCGTCGGTCGCCTGCCCGCGTTCCACGCGCAGCACCGTCTTCACGCTCATGAGATCGTCCATGCCAGCCTTCCTCGCCTTACGGCTACCGTCGGCGGCGCGGCTCAAGAGCCGCTCAGATCTGGCTTGAAAACCCGTCACGGGCCGGTCCTGAGCGCCCAGGGGCCCAGAACGCAGAACTCCGCAGCCCGGGCACCGGACTGCGGAGTCACTCCCCGCCCCTAGGGGCGGCAGGAGGGGTCAGACCTTCGCCACTCCCCCGGCCACCGGCGTCCGGAGCAGGACGGGCAGCGTGCGGTAGCCATTGATGATGAAGGAGCCCAGCCGCTCCAGGTCTTCGGCCGGAGCGGCGAGGGCCATCCCCGGGAAGCGCGCGAAGAGGGCGGGCAGCGCCACGGCCGCCTCGAGACGCGCAAGCGCGGCGCCCATGCAGTAGTGCACACCGTGCCCGAAGGCCAAATTGTCCCGCCGCCCGGCGCGCAGGACGTCGAACTCCTGGGCCTTGCTGCCGTGCAGCTCCGGATCCTGACCGGAGGCAGCGAAGGAGATCATGATCGGATCCCCCTTCCCGATCACGATGCCGTCCAACTCGATGTCCTCCACCGCGAAGCGCATCGGTACGTAGGCGACGGGGGCCTCGACACGCAGCGTCTCGTCGATCACCGTGCCCCAGCCGACTCGGCCGGCCCGCACCTCCGCCAGCTGGTCCGGGTGGCTGAGCAGCCTGCCGACGGCGTTCATGAGCAGGTTGGCCGAGGTCTCCAGCCCTGCGCCGATGACGATGTTGAGGGTGTCCAGCAGCTCCTTGTCGGTGAGCCCTTGGCCGTCCTCGTCGCGGGCCCCGATCAGCGCGGAGGTCAGGTCGTCGCCGGGCACGGCCCGCTTGGCGGCCACCAGTTGGTCCAGCGTCCGGCAGACCGCCGCCTGTGCCGCGTGGACCTCTTCGGCCGAGGTCGAGGTGCTCAGAGTCACCGCGATGGCGCGGCCCAACGGGCCCTTGGTCTCGTCGGGAACCCCGAACAGCTCGCAGATCGCCCGGATCGGAAGCGGGCCGGCGAACGTCTCGCGCAGATCGACGACCTGCCCGGCAGGCGTGGCAGCAAGGTCGCGCAGCAGCTCACCGGTGATTGCCTCGATGCGTGGCCGCTGGGCCTCGGTGCGCCGTGCGGTGAACGCCCCCGCCATCAGCCTGCGCAGCCGCGCATGTCGTTCGCCGTAGGCCGTCAGCATGTTCTCCGCCGAGACCCAGTGATAGAGCGGCCAGCTCTCGGTTATCCGTCCCTCGATGAACGCGGGCCAGTGCAGCCGGGCGTTCTTGGAAACCCGGGGGTCCATCAGCAGACGCTTGATCGCGCTGTGCCGGGTGACGGCCCAGGCCGTCACCCCGCCCGGCAGTTCCACCTTCGCCGCAGGAGCCTCGGCCCGCAGTCGTGCGGTCTCGCCGGCGAGGTCCCGCCCCGAGCCGTCCAGCGCGTACGGGCAGGCAGTCGCGGTCTGTTCCATCAGTGCACCCCGTTCTGGTGGTAATTACGACGACGCGTTCCAAACACACATGCACATATGCACGCAGAGGACCGGAGCCCCCTCCCCCCTCGGACGGATCGCCGCAGGTCGATCACCGGATCGGGACCAAATGGCCGGTCCGCGAGTACCTGACACCTGTCGCCCAGGGCCTACAGCTCAGGCCGGTACGGCCCCTTGCTCCTCCTCGCGCTGCTTCATGGCCGCCTCGTACACCTTCGCCCCCCGATTGACCGAGAAGTCCAGCTGGAGGAGTACCGCGGGCACCGTGATGGGTGTCATCAGGTTCCGGTAGAGGTCGGACATCCGTTCTTCCATGTCCTCGCGCCCGGTCATGATCTGTGACATCAGCTGGATTCCGGTGAATCCGCCGACGAACAGTTTGGCGGTGCTGTCCGTGTCGACGTGGGCAAGCAGTTCGCCCGCGGCCTTCGCCTCGTCGAAGAGATGCTTGCTGAGGTCCGTCCACTCCTGCAGCGGCACACGCCGGTCCAGGCCGTCCTTGGGTGATCCGAGGTCCACGGTCAGCCGCACGCTGCCGCGGAGCATCGGGTCCCGCTTGAGCAGATACGACAGCATCAAGGCCCGGTCCACGGCCTCCTGCAGCTTGTAGATCTGCTTCGGGATCGGCGGCACCGCGTCCACCTGCGCCGCGAGTACGCCCTGTGCGAGCTCCTCCTTGGACGCGAAGTGGAAGTAGAGGGCGCCCTTGGTCATGCCGGATCTCTGCAGGATCTCGGAGATCGTCGCCGCTTCGTAGCCGACCTCGTCGAACACGTCGGCCGCGGCCACAAGGATCGCCATCCGTGTCCGGATGGCTCGCTCCTGCCGTGTCACAGCACACCTCCGCATCGCGTCCCGCCGGCTGAGGGGACAGCAAAGAAACCGGCAGGTCCGTATCTTAATGGACCTCCACGCTCCGCGACCGGCTCGGAACGCCCAGGGCCGACGCGACTCACGTGAGGCGTCGTCCGCCGATCGTCGACGATACCGGAATAATCTTGAGAAGAAAACCTTCCGCCCGGTTTTAAATGGACCCTGATCGCATGGGTCGCCAGAGGCTTCCGACAGGGCCCTACGCCGCCCTGACGGGCAGTATCCGGAGGCCAATAGTCCGGCTGACGTGGAGCTCCTCCGCTCCGCGACTCTCCGGAAACTCTCCGAAGTGCCTTGAAAACAAAACCGGTTAGTACGTATCTTATGGCTCTGCGCGCTTCCCAACCTCACTCGACGTCCCTGCGGAGAAGTCCATGACCCTGCTGACGTTCCAGACGGAAGCCCCCACAAACATCGGGGCGAAGAAGAAGAGATCCGGCGCAATCCAGCCGGAAGACCTCTCCCGGCTCAGCCAGACGTCCGTCACCACCGGAGAGCTGACGGACCTGCTCTTCGACCGGGACGACCGGGCCCGGGTCCACGAGACCTGGCGCAAGCTCATATCGACCGAGGAGTTCTCCTACCGCCCAGGCCTGCTCCCGGCCGAGCGCACGAGCCTCTCCTACGACCGACTCCGGCTGCTCAACGGCGTCGTCGACTGCGCCGAGGAGCTGGCGTGCGATCCTCGCAGGCTCGCCAGCCTGCACGAGTGGACGGGAGTCGTCGACGGAGCGCTGGGCACCCTGGCCGGCATCCACTACAACCTCTTCATCGGCAGCCTGGTCGACCACAACTCCGGCAAGCGCCGCGACCTTTCGGACTTCACGTCACTTCGGCGTACAGGAACGTTCCTCTGTACTGAGCTGGGACACGGCAATGATGCCGCCGCACTCCAGACGACGGCCGAACTCGACAGCCTTACCGGGGAGTTCGTCCTCCACACGCCCAACCCCGAGGCACAGAAGTTCATGCCGAACACCAGCGTGATCGGCGGCCCCAAGAGCGCCGTGGTGGCGGCCCGCCTGCTGATCGGCGGTGAGGACCGGGGAGTCTTCCTCTTCCTGACCCCGCTCAGCGACCAGAACGGATACCTGCCCGGCATACGAATACGCACCCTGCCGGAACGCACCGGCAGCCCGGTCGACCACTGCCTCACCTCCTTCGACCATGTACGGCTGCCCAGGGAGGCTCTCCTGGAGGACGAGCACGGGCGCCTGGACGCGGACGGGGAGTTCAGCAGCAGTGTGGGCAACCCGCGCAAGCGTTTCCTGCACTCCATCGGCCGCGTCACCTCCGGCAAACTCTGCATGAGCGCCGCGGGCGTCGGAGTGACCCGGGCCGCACTGAGCATCGCGGTCCGCTACGCGCACCACCGGCGCATCAGCGGACCACGCACCGGCGAACGCGTACTGCTGACCGCCCATCGCAGCCATCACGGCAGGCTTCTCCACTCCCTCTCGACCGGCTACGCCATGACGTTCCTCCACCGCGCGGTGGTCGATCGCTGGACCGGGCACACCCCCGAGGACCAGGCGGAGGCCGAGCGCCTGGTGGCCATCGCGAAGGGCTGGATCACCTGGGAGGCCCGCTCGATCACCATCGAGTGCCGCGAACGGTGCGGCGCCCAGGGCCTGTTCCACGCCAACGGCATCGCCGAGTTCCCGCTCAACCTCGAGGGGGCGATCACCGCAGAGGGCGACAACCTCGCCGTCTGGGTGAAGGCCGCCGCCGAGATGGTCTTCGGACACCGGACGGACCGGCGCAGCTCGTTCGACGTACCTCTCGACGAACGGTCCCTGACCGACCTTCCCTTCCTGCGCAGCCTCCTTGCTGACATCGAGGGCATCTGGCAGACCAGGGCGCGTGCCGCCCTGCGGGTCGGGCCGGTGGGCGATCCGCTCGGCCGATGGAACGCCGCTTCGGCCGCAGCCCTGGAAATGGTCTCGGCGCACGCCCGCCTCCAGGCTGCCGACGCCTTCATCGAGGCGGCCGACCGGGCTCAGGACCCCGCGGCGCGCTCCCTGCTCGAGAATCTGTGCCGGCTGTTCCTCCTGCGGCAGCTCACCGAGCACACCGGCGACCTGCTCGCCGAGGACCATCTGGCGGTCCACCACATCCGCGGACTGCACGAGACCACCGACGCGATCATCGCCGAACTGGCGCCCCACATGATGACGCTCGTTGAGGCATTCGACCTGCCGGCCGAGTTCCTGACCGGCATCCCCATCGCCAACGGCGCCTATGTCGACCGCGTGGTCGACGACTTGGCCGTCGCAGAAAACCCCCTCGCGGCCTGAGCGCAGCCGGCCCCGGTGACGGCCACATCCGCTCACCGGCACCCCCAGGCCATCCCAGGAAGCCGCTCCCCCGGATCCGTTGGCGCCGTACCGCGCGGTCCACAAGGCACGCACCGTAGGCGCCCCGTGCCGCGCACACCCCCACAGCACTTCGACGGCAGTCATGACCAGCGTGGAGTCCCTCCGCGAGTACGCCGGCAGCCTCCGCACGCAGCTCCCGGACATTCTCCCGAAGCGGCACCTCCGGAAGCCCGGCGCGCTGCTACCCGCTCGCCCCCGCTCACCTGCCTCGTCCCGCTCTCCACGTACGACACGGCCCGCGCGGCATCCGCGAACCCGGCTGTGGGCGGCACACTCCACGCCCACAGCCGGGTTCACTCCCTGCGCGGTCGCATCACTGCCTCAAGAGTGATCCAGTAGCGGCGCTTGGCACCCTTGTCGCTGATGCCCATGTCCGCCAGGACACCACCGTTGGCGTCGATGCCGCGCGAACCACGCCTTCTGGCCGAAGGCCGAATGCTGTAGCCGATGTGCCCGCCGGCGTCGAGCAGAAAGGCGTTCAGGTAATGCCGCAGATCGACGGCTCCCGGATAGGTGTCGCCCTCGACGATCCACCAGTGGGTGGCGTGCACTCGCCCTTCTCCTACCGGGACCGCCCTGTCCGACTGGCGGCACAGTCGCTCGACCCACGCCGAGAAGCCTTGCGGGCCGTCCAGGTCGTCGTCAGAAGCCGGCGACAACACTCGCGCATCCCATGTGATCAGGCATTTTGCGTTGACCGGAGCCGCGAGCGGATGGCCAATGCCAGGAGGAGATTCTCCGCGGCCGACATGACTCTGCAGGAGTAAGGACGTGCAGCTCAGGAGCTTCCCGTTAGGTCTGAAATGATTAATTTCTCCCTAAGTGGGATGATTCAACTATGTGCGGGAGCCGCACGGAGAGCCCGTCCCACAGAGGTAGGTAGGCCACGACATGCCCAAGAACCCGAAGCCCTCCCACCCGTCCCACGGCGAAGGACCGAGCCGCCATCAGGGGACCGAGCAGCACGGCTGGGCACCGGACGTCGATGCGACCGAACAGCAGGAGAATCCGAGCGCCCGCCGCTCCTTCCACCCTGACGAGCACGCCCCCGACAGGGGCCCCGGCCGCAAGGAGTCCAAGGAGGAGAAGTCCGGCGTCCCCGGCGACACGGTCAAGAGCGACAGCAGGCGGGGCGAGGAGTACGGCAAGGAAGCCGAGGAGGGCATGCGCGACACGGGCCGCAAGGGCAGATCCCAGCGCCCCAGCGGCACGAAGGACGCCTCGGCCTCCACCGGTGTGGACCCGCAGGACCCTCCCTCCAAGCGCCGCCCCGGTTGACGTCCTTCCCTCCGCCGGGGACGCCCCGGCGGAGGGAAGGCCCTCAGGGACATGGGGCAGCATGGTGGTGCCAGTAACGGCAGGGCGGGTCAGATCCGCCAGGAGCGGATGCGATCGGCCGCGTCGTACGCATCGACCCGGCCCGACGCTATGTCACGGGCGAGGTCGATCAGCGTGCCGTACGGGGCATCGAGGCCTTCGCCGGCAGCATCCATGTACGAGATGACGATCGCCGCGCCGAACAAGGCATTGCGTGCCGGGAGGGGGCGAAGCCGAATGATGGAGTGCATCAGGGCGGCCGCGCGCCAGGCGTTGTCGACGGTTACGCCGACCCTGGGCGTGTTGACGCGGTGGCGCCCGACGGCGGCCACAAGGCTGGAGAAGTCGTGGACAGTGGGGTGCTTCGGCATGACCTCCGCCTGACGCTCCAGGAGCCAGCGGATGTCGATGTGGAGCTCCACAATCAGGCGGCCCGTCCCGGTGCGTCATCAGGGAAGGCCGCGTCGAAGGCATCGCTGTGTTCGGCGATGAAGGAGCGGAATACGTCCGCGGCACCTTCGAGGCGCGGGTCGCGGACCGCGTCGCGCGCGGCCTGCGTGATGAGCGCGGTCACTGTGGTGCTCTCTGCTTCGGCGCGCTCTTTGAGCAGTGCGTGCAGTTGGTCGTCGACTCTGATCGTCACTGACTTCGACATGCATCGACCGTACAGCAGGGCGTACAGCACGGGTACACCGCTGATCCGCCGACCGTACGCCGGCCCCTCACCGACTCCTGCTCCCGCTGGGCAACCGGACTTCGATCAACTGCGGCGACACCTGCTCCGCGGGTCACCCCGAATTCCCGCGGAGCGAAAAGAGAAACACTCAAGAACGAATGCATGGAGGGTCTTCCCCAGGGCACACGAGGTCCTGGAGGTTGATAACTATGGTTCCCCTGCTTCTCGTTCTTCTGCTCGCCCTGATTCTCTTCGGTGCCGGATTCGCATTGAAGGCCCTGTGGATCGTGGCGGTGATCGTGCTCGCCGTGTGGCTGCTCGGTTTCGTCATGCGCTCCGCCGGAACAGGAGGAAGTCGCGGCCGCTGGTACCGCTGGTAGCGGCACCAGCCCAGATTCGCCGGGCGGCCCCAGACATTCATGTCTGGGGCCGCCCGGCGCGCTGCATGTACTTCGCCGAATAGAGTCGCGGTGTGCACTGAGGAACGGACGCAGGCAGAAGGAATTCGTGTCCGGGAAATCTCCTGTCACGCGCAGGGACCCCCGCCTCGTCCGCCGCAGCAGGTTTCCCACGCATTCTCCGTTGCCGGAGCGTCCCCGCAAATGCCGGGATCGCGGCTCATCGACCAGCAGTCGCAAGATCGAGCAGATCAACCGAGGACGCCGACAAGGCTGACGAGCACTCCGACGAGGTCTCGGCGCCACTCAACCGGCCGTCGACACCGGGGGACGGCTCTTCGGGAAGCACGCCCCCGCGAGCCTCGACACCCACCCGTACGGCCGGTTCACGATGGGATCACTCACTGCCGGGGCCATGACGTGGCACCACCATGGCTGCGGTCGCTGTCGGCGAACTCGCCGCCCACGCAAAGATGGCCGCCCACCCCGTCCACCGCCAACTCGCCCACACCCGGCCTCGACGGCCGCCCCACCACCGGCAGGATCATCCCAGCACCCTCTCCATCCACCCCTTTCGCTCTACACTCTCGCGGCGGGAACCAGAGCTCTGTCGGCGGAATCTGCACTTCCGGCGATCTTTGTCGGCGTTACTGCTCGTGGGCTAGTCTGTGACGAATTTGCCGTCTCCAAGGACGGCGGATCGAAGCGTGGGACCGGGCTTTCGCGATCTGTTCCTGATGGGCACTTCGCACCTCCGTGTACTGCTCTCGTAGCGACCGAGTTCGAGTGAGGTTGAGATGGCTGACACGACCGGATCACGGGCTGCGCAGGGCAGCAGGACTGCGCGCGGCGCCGCCAAGGTCGGTGAGCTGGAACTGCGGCAGTTGCTGGCCGGACTGACCGCCGTCCGCGACGGAGATTTCGGCACCCGGCTGCCCGATGAGGCCGACGGCTTGCTCGGAGAGATCGCCACGGTCTTCAACGGCATGGTCGACCAACTCTCCCTGTTCACGTCCGAGGTGACCCGCGTGGCCCGTGAGGTGGGCACAGAGGGGACACTGGGCGGCCAGGCCGAGGTACCCGGTGTGTCCGGCACCTGGGCGGATCTCACCGACTCGGTGAACGCCATGGCAGGCAACCTCACCAATCAGGTACGTGACATCGCCCAAGTGGCCACTGCGGTGGCCAAGGGCGACCTGTCCCAGAAGATCGACGTCGATGCCCGCGGCGAGATCCTGGAGTTGAAGGAGACCGTCAATACGATGGTCGACCAACTCTCCGCGTTCGCCGACGAAGTCACCCGCATGGCACGCGAGGTCGGCAGCGAGGGCAGGCTCGGCGGGCAGGCACAGGTACCCGGCGTCGGTGGCGTCTGGCGGGACCTGACCGACTCGGTGAACTTCATGGCGGGCAACCTCACCAATCAGGTCCGCAACATCGCCCAAGTCACCACGGCGGTCGCCAAGGGCGACCTGTCCCAGAAGATCACCGTCGATGCCCGCGGCGAGATCCTCGAGCTGAAGAACACGATCAACACCATGGTCGACCAACTCTCCGCGTTCGCCGACGAAGTCACCCGCATGGCACGCGAGGTCGGCACAGAGGGCAGGCTCGGCGGGCAGGCGGACGTCAAGGGGGTCTCCGGCACCTGGCGGGACCTGACCGACTCGGTGAACTTCATGGCGGGCAACCTCACCAATCAGGTGCGCTCGATTGCCCAGGTGGCCACTGCGGTGGCCAAGGGCGACCTGTCCCAGAAGATCAACGTCACCGCGCGCGGCGAGATCCTCGAGCTGAAGAACACGATCAACACCATGGTCGACCAACTCTCCGCGTTCGCCGACGAAGTCACCCGCGTCGCACGCGAGGTCGGCACAGAGGGGAGGCTCGGCGGGCAGGCGGACGTCGAGGGGGTCTCCGGCACCTGGAAGGACCTGACCGAGTCCGTCAATGTGATGGGGGACAACCTCACGGCCCAGGTGCGTTCCATCGCTCAGGTCACGACCGCGGTGGCGCAGGGAGATCTGTCACAGAAGATCCGCGTTGACGCGCGGGGCGAGATCCTGGAGCTGAAGGACACCATCAACACGATGGTCGACCAGCTTTCCGCCTTTGCCGACGAAGTCACCCGTGTCGCACGCGAGGTCGGCACGGAGGGCAATCTTGGGGGCCAGGCGACCGTGCGCGGTGTGTCGGGCACCTGGAAGGACCTCACCGACAATGTCAACGTCATGGCCTCCAATCTGACGGGCCAGGTACGGTCCATCGCCCAGGTGGCCACTGCCGTAGCGCGCGGTGACCTGTCGCAGAAGATCACCGTTGAGGCCAAGGGCGAGGTGGCCGCGCTTGCCGGGGTGATCAACACCATGGTCGACACGTTGTCGGCGTTCGCGGACGAGGTCACCCGCGTCGCACGCGAGGTCGGCACAGAGGGCATCCTCGGCGGCCAGGCGCACGTCCCCAACGTGGCCGGGACCTGGAAGGACCTGACGGACAACGTCAACTCGATGGCGAACAACCTGACCGGCCAGGTACGCAACATCGCCCTGGTGACCACCGCCGTCGCCAATGGTGACCTGTCGAAGAAGATCGACGTCGACGCCCGCGGCGAAATCCTCGAACTCAAGACCACCATCAACACCATGGTCGACCAGCTGTCGTCCTTCGCGGCCGAAGTGACCCGCGTCGCCCGGGAGGTCGGCAGCGAGGGGCGGCTCGGGGGCCAGGCTGAGGTCGAGGGCGTTTCGGGTATGTGGAAGCGCCTCACGGAGAACGTCAACGAGCTGGCGGGCAACCTCACACGGCAGGTACGGGCCATCGCAGAGGTGACCAGCGCTGTAGCGGAGGGCGATCTGACCCGCTCCATCACGGTGGACGCCTCCGGCGAGGTCGCAGAACTCAAGGACAACATCAACTCGATGGTGGGGTCGCTGCGGGAAACGACCCGGGCCAATCATGAGCAGGACTGGCTGAAGACAAATCTGGCGCGCATCTCGGCGTTGATGCAGGGCCATCGCGACCTCGCGGTCGTGGCCGAGAACATCATGGATGAGCTGACCCCTCTGGTGGAGGCTCAGTACGGAGCCTTCTATCTCGCCGTCGACGGCGACCAGGGGGTGGAACTGACTCTTGTCGGCTCCTACGGCCGCCCCGCGGGATCCGCCGGGGACACCCGGTTCAAGCTGGGCGAATCCCTGGTCGGCCAAGCTGCGCGCAGCCGACGCGTCATCGCCACCGACAAAGTCCCGGGCAACTACGCCACCCTGTCGTCCGGTCTTGGCCGGACGACGCCAGGCAGCTTGATCGTGCTACCGATCCTCGTCGAGGACCAGGTCCTCGGTGTCATCGAGCTCGCCTCCTTCACCTCCTTCGCGCCCGTTCACCGCGACTTCCTCGAACGGCTCATGGGAACCGTGGGAGTCAACGTCAGCACCATCGTCGCCAACGCCCGCACCGATGAGCTGCTCGGCGAGTCGCAGCGCCTGGCGAGCGAGCTTCAGGCGCGCTCCGAGGAACTGCAGGTGCAGCAGGAGGAGTTGCAGAGGTCCAACGCCGAGCTGGAGGAGAAGGCCGCGCTGCTGGCCGCGCAGAACAGCGACATCGAGGCCAAGAACCTGGAGATCGAACAGGCCCGCGGGGAGTTGGAGGCCCGGGCTCAGCAGCTCTCCCTGGCTTCGAAGTACAAGTCGGAGTTCCTTGCCAACATGAGCCACGAGCTGCGGACCCCGTTGAACAGTCTCCTCATCCTCGCGCAGCTTCTGTCTCAGAACCCCACGCGAAACCTCACCCCCAAGCAGGTGGAGTACGCGGGCATCATCCACTCCGCCGGCTCCGATCTGCTGCAGTTGATCAACGACATCCTGGACCTGTCGAAGGTCGAGGCCGGCAAGATGGACATCAATCCGGAAAGAGTTCCGCTGCGCCGGCTCCTGGAGTATGTCGAGGCCACCTTCCAGCCGCTCACCACTCAAAAGAGCCTGGGCTTCACGATCACCATTGCCCCTGGAGCGCCGACCGAACTGCTCACCGACGACGCGCGGTTGCGTCAGGTATTGCGCAATCTGCTGTCCAACGCGGTCAAGTTCACCGAACGCGGCAGCGTCGAGCTTCGGATCGAGCCTGCTGCGGACAGCGAACTGCCGCAGACCATGCGCGGGGCCGGGCCCACCGTGGCGTTCCGCGTCAAGGACTCCGGAATCGGCATCGCCGAGCAGCAGCTGGAAACCATCTTCGGCGCCTTCCAGCAAGCAGACGGCACCACCAGCCGAAACTACGGCGGAACCGGGCTGGGCCTGTCCATCAGCAGGGAGATCGCCCATCTGCTCGGCGGTTCGGTCACCGCTGAGAGCGCGCTGAGCCAGGGAAGCACCTTCACCCTCTATCTGCCCGCATGGCGCGCGGACCTCGAAGACCGCGCCGCAGCGAAGCAGAGCGTCGAAATCGGCGGCAGTGAAACGGCTCCCGGCGGCACCCTTCGTCCCGCCGCTCCGCTCGCCCTTCAAGCGTTCCCGCGTCAGCGACGCCTTCTGGTGATCGAGGATCGACCTCGTGGCCTCATGACACTGGTCGCCGAAAGCACCGTCGCCGAGTTCACCGACAGCCGCGACCTGACCGACCCGCGTGCCTCGGTGGAAGTCATCAGCGCCCTCGGCGCTCAGGAAGCGGCCTCCGCGCTCGCCGCGGAATCCTGCCACTGCGTCGTGCTGGACCTCGACATGCCCGACGGCGAGGCACTCCGATTCCTGGACGCCATGGACGGCGACGCGGGTCTGCGCAGCGTTCCCGTCCTGGCCCACAACAACCGTCGCCTGGATCCGACACACGAACGGAAACTGCAGAGCCGCGCCGAGATCAAACCACTGGAGCTGCTCTCCAGCCTGGACGAACTCCGGGAACGCATCGCACTGCACCTCTCCGCCGAACAGCCGGGCGACGTCCTGCCACTCATGCGACCCGAGGAAGCCGCACCCGCGTCGCCCCGCGACACCGACGAAACCCTGACCGGGCGTACCGTGCTGGTCGTCGATGACGACGCCCGTAACCTGTACGCCCTCAGCGGCATCCTGGAACTCCACGGCATCAACGTTCTGCACGCCGAGAACGGCCGCAAGGGCATCGACACCCTCTCCGAGAACCCCGGGATCGACCTGATCCTCATGGACGTGATGATGCCGGAGATGGACGGCTATACCGCCACTGCCGAGATCCGGCGGATGCCTGCCCACCGCGCTCTGCCCATCATCGCGGTGACGGCCAAAGCCATGCCTGGAGACCGCGAGAAGTGCCTGGCCGCGGGAGCCAGCGACTACGTCACCAAACCATTGGACGCCGACGACCTCATCGCGTGCGTCCGCCGCTGGGTGAACGCGTAGCCGACCCCCGCCCCTGTCACATTTCGTGCGTCAACCATCCGTTGAGGAGCAGCAGTACGGTGAACACCGCCCAGCCGTCCGAAGAGCCCGTCCGGGATGACGGGCAGCTGGGAGTTGCCTCCGACAGCCAGTACCCCGGCGGCAACAGCGTGCCCGAGTTCTACCGGTCGGAAGACGGCACCAAGGACGAGGTGGGCTCCGGGGGTTCCCCGATCCCGGAGCGCGCACCGGCTGGGGCCACCGGTGACTCAGCCGGCGCATCGGCGGTCGGCCGCCTGGCCGCGACGGTGGAACGCCTCCGCCGTGAAGTCCAAGCAGCCCATGCCGCGGCTGACGGCCGCGCCTTGATCGAGCTCGCCAAAGGCGTCCTGATAGAGCGGTTCCACTGCGGCCCGACCGAGGCAGCCGGGCACCTCGCCGGGCTGTCCGAACAAGCGGGCATGTCGCAGCTGGAGCTGGCTGCCAACATCATCAATCAGTCCGCACACGACAGTTTCACCGAAGCGGCCCGGGAGTTTGTTTCTCGGACCACCAGTGCCGGTGAGAGGTCCGACGGGGCGAGCCGCTCTGTCGCGGTGCGGCTGCGCGCGGCCGAGAGCGGCGCGCTGGCCGCGGACGACACGCAGGCCGTGGCCGAGTCCCTGTTGCAGCACGCACTCACTCCGCTGGGTGCCACCGCGGTCGCCATCTGGGCCGCAGGACATGACGCGTCTCTCACGCTCGCCGGCAACGCCGGGTTCGCCACGGAAGAAAGCGGGCGCTGGCGTTACGTACCGCCCGGTGTGGAGACCGTGGCGCGCCGGGCGCTGACCGAACGCCGGACCGTGTGGTTCGAGGCACTCGCCGATGCGGGCCTTCCGTCCATCGGCGACCATCAGGCATCCGGTGGCGGTCGAGTGGCCGTACCAGCAGGCACCGGCGGCCGGATCATCGGAGTCCTGGAAATCTGCTGGCCCCACCGCCTTACGCCGCAGCCTCCTCAGATCCAGCGTCAGGTGGAAGCCCTCGCTGAACTCTGCGCCCACACACTGGAAACGCACTCATCGGCGGCCGTTGGTTCCCCAGGCGCACCCAACGCGCTGAAACGAGACCTCGCCGAACTGGTCGACCTCGTCGACGGCCTCTACGACCCCGCTTTGGTGCTACTGCCCCACCTGGACGCCGACGGGCACCTCACCGACTTCCGCATCCATCACACGAACCGCCACTTCGTCGATCCGGCAGGGCGACCGCGTAGCGCCGTCAGCGGAGCAATGCTTCTGGAGGCCTACCCCACGGCCGCCGGCGGGAGTGAACTGTTCGACAAGGTGGAGCGGGTGCATGCCACCGGTGAACCTTTCCACACTCAGCGGATGACGCTCACCGCGCTGGTCGATCAAGTGCCGCTCGAAGCTGTCGCCGATATCAGTATCAGCAGACATGGCGGCGCCGTACTGCTCATCTGGCGGATAGAGGACGAAGCGGGCCGCCTCGCCAGCCTGTTGCAGCACGCCCAGCGCCTGGGCCGCATCGGTGGTTTCGAGGAGAACACCACAACCGGCAATATCACCTGGAACAATCAGCTGCACAGCCTCCACGGCCTGCCACCCACCGCCGCACCCATCCCCTTGGAGCAGCTGCCCGCGCACGCCCACCCCGACGACGCCGTCGCCATAGGCCGCTTTCTGCGCACCCTGCTTCAGCGCCGGAGACCCGCTTCCACCGCCTTCCGACTGCAACGCCCCGACGGCGTCACGCGGCACGTCCGCGTCGTCGCGGAGCCGGTTCTCGACGCGGACGCCCGGCTGCTGGCTGTACGAGGTGCCTTCCAGGACATCTCCTCGCAGCACTGGACCGAAGTGGCACTGGCGGCGACACGCGACCAACTCGCCCACACAGAACAGGAGTCGGCCGAGCGCAACCGCCTGGCCCTGCAACTCCAGCACGCCATCATGCCGCCGGCCCGGGGCCCGCTCGACGCACCTGGGCTCAGCATCGGAGTCCGCTACCGGCCCGCGGAGACCGAGCACCTGGTCGGCGGCGACTGGTACGACGCGTTCGTCCTGCCGTCCAAGCAGGTCCTCGTATGCGTCGGGGACATCGCGGGCCACGGCATCGAGGCTGCGACCAGCATGATCGTCCTCCGCAACGCCCTGCGTGGCCTGGCTGTCACCGGCGCGGGCCCCGCACAGCTCCTGACCTGGCTCAACATCGTGGCTCACCACCTGACCGAACCGGTCACCGCCACTGCGGTCTGCGGTCTTTACGATCCCAGCAGCCGCATCCTGCGCTGGGCCCGCGCCGGTCACCTGCCGCCCGTCCTGGTGAGCGAGCGGCAGACCACGAAACTGCCGCTGATCCGCGGCATGCTGCTCGGCGCTGTCGCACAGGCGGATTACGAGGAAGGCGAGGTACGACTGGAGGAGGGCGACACGTTGCTGATGTACACCGACGGGCTCGTCGAGAGGAAGGACTCCTCACTCCAGGACTCACTCCAGCATCTGATCGCCACCGCGAGCATTCCCTCCCAGTCACTGGAACAACGACTGGACCGGCTACTCACTCACAGCCGGGCCGACACCGACGACGACACCTGCGTCGTCGGCCTGCAGGTGGAGTGAAGGGGGTACCACCGTGCGGCTGGGGCCGGCGTACTGATAGGGAACTCCGGCGGTCGGCTCACGACGGCCGGGAGTACGACCGCGATCACCGGATCCGGCCTCTGGGTACCGCCGCGACCTCGACGGGTACAGTCATCGCGCCCTCGGTCGGTGGTTCGCTGCCACCTTCCTCCTCATGCGGATCAGCAAGGTGAGATGACATTGACCGTGCAGGAGCCGCCGGATCTGACTGAGTACAGACAGGCCCCCTCCGCGACAACCGCCGCGCAGGGCGCCGCGCGAATACGCCGTCGGCTCGAGCGGCTGATCGGGGTCGCCGCGACAGAGGGCAACGAGCTGATCCCCTTGCGCAATGGGGATGAGATCTTCGCAGCGATGCTGGACGGCATCCGTTCCGCGGAACACACGGTGGACATGACGACCTTTGTCTACTGGCGCGGTGACATAGCCCGACAGTTCGCGGAGGCACTGGCCGAGGGGTGCCGCGACGGTGTGCGTGTGCGGCTGCTGCTGGACGGGTTCGGCAGCCGCCTGATCGCGAAGGATCAGCTGGAGATGATGGAGCGGGCCGGCGTGCAGGTGGCGTGGTTCCGTAAGCCGCTCCGCCTCTCCCCTCTCAAGCAGAATCACCGCTGCCATCGCAAGGTCCTCGTCATCGGTGAGCACACTGCCTTTACCGGCGGGGTGGGCATCGCCGAGGAATGGTGTGGCAATGCCCGCAACGAGAACGAATGGCGCGACACCCATGTGCGGGTCCGTGGCCCGACGGTGGACGGTATCGCCGCGGCTTTCGCCCAGAACTGGGCCGAGTGCCACGACGAACTCTTCGACGACCGCGACCGTTTTATCGACCACCGCCCACACGGCAACGCCGTTGTACAGGTGGTGCGCGGCTCCGCCAGCTTCGGCTGGCAGGACATGCAGACCCTGATGAGGGTCATGCTGGAATCCGCCGAGGAGCGGGTGCGTCTGGCCACCGCCTACTTCGCGCCGGACGCGATCAAGGCCGGCCGCTGGACGCGACGTTCACTCACGCAGCGCGCCCGGGAGGCCGCGGTCATTCCCTTCCGCCGTTTCCTGTGATCCCGGGCGCCGGAACGCGACACCCGGAGCTCCTTTGTTGAAAGGGCGAGAACGGGGTAGCCGATGCTGCGGGGCTCTCCCGTAGGGCCGCCGCCCACTCGCTCCCCCGGCAGCCTTCGGCGGTAACGGCGAGCTTCACGCCCCATGGCGCAGGGCAGGCCGTTCAGTCGGCGCAGGCATTGGTGGGGTGGAGGAGGGGCTGTATGGGGACCGTGGTGCACGTGCCGCAGACGCGGGACATGCTCGGAGAAGAACTCTCGGGCGACGAAGCGTTCACTTCGCTGCGCCGCTACGGCGGACGCAAGCTCTTCCTCGATGCCTTCTCCCGTTTCCGCTACGCGGACGGATTCAGCTTCGCACGGTCTCTGGCCTTTCAGATCGTCGTGGGTATGGTGCCCTTCACGATCGCTCTTGTCGGGGTGGCGACGACCGTGCACACGGAGAGTCTGAGCCGAGTGATCGAATTGACGGTCGGCAGGATCGTGCCGGGCGCCAGTGCCGAGCTGGTGCAGGGGGCTCTGAGAGACACGCGACGCAGCGCCGAGGCGGACGCGGCCGGTGCACTGGCGATGTGGTTGGGGCTCGGTTTCGCCATGCTCAATCTCGCCTCTGCGATGGGGCAGATCGAGCGAGGCTGCAACCGTATTTACGGCATCGAACGCGACCGGCCTTTCCTGAAGAAATACGGTCGGGGGCTGCTGCTGGCGGCGGGGGGAGGGCTTCCACTGGTGATTGGCTTCCTCGTACTCGTCGCGGGCGAGGCGGTCAGGGACTCGGTGGTGGAGGCCCTGGGCTGGTCCCGTTCCTGGCTCGACTGGTGGGGGCCGCTGGAAATACCCCTCGGTGTGCTGCTCGCAGGAGTGGCCTCTGCCGTGATCTTCCGCTGGTCCCCGCGCCGTGACCAACCCGGCTACACCTGGCTTGCCTTCGGAACTACCGTTCACCTGCTCCTGTGGGTCGGTACCACCTGGCTTCTCGCCTTTTATGTCGCCAAGAGCGGCTCGTTCGGCGCGGTGTACGGACCCCTGACGGCATTTGTCGTGCTGCTGCTCTGGGCGAACCTCACCGGCATTGCCCTGTTTCTGGGCATCGCCTTCGCCGCCCAGCTGGAGGCAGCCAGAGCCGGCATCGTCGACCCCGTACACCCCGATCCTGGGTCGGGCTCCTGAGCAATCACACGTTCGGCGGACGCGAAGGCATGGGGACCGCAAGTCCAGTACATACAGGGTGCCTTCCCACTGAACACACGCATGGCCACGCGCGACGCACACAGAAATAGGTTTGGCGCGGAGGAGCGCGGTCAGGCGAACATCAAGCACCTGTTGTCGAGTGCAGCTTGGATGTGAATTGCTGTGGCCAAGAACCAGAGAGCCGAAGCGCCTTCCCAGCCCTCATGGGCAACCTGAGCACCGCAGCCGCGCGTGGCCGCCAACCAGCCGCTCCCGGCGAGTCGGCAAGACCATACTCAAGGAGCGCTGGAGTGTGTCTACTGATGAAGTGACAAGTCGCCTTTCCCCGGGATCGCCTGTGCCGCGCAGCCCGGCAGAGGCGCGCAGGGAAGTCGAATTCCTGCTGCACGAGCTCTTTTGCCTGCCCGAATCGGAGCGCGATGAAGATGTCCTGGCAGACACGCTGCTGGTCACTTCGGAGCTCGTGACGAATGCCCTCCTGCACGGCGGCGGCATCACGGACTTCGAGGCCGAGCTGACCCGGGAAGGGCTACGCGTAAGCGTGAGTGACCGCAGCGACCAGGTGCCGACGGCCCCGGAACGCACCGACGCCCGCGGCATGATCAGGGTCGGAGGTCACGGCTGGCCCGTGATCTGCCGCCTCGCGCGCAGCATCGCCATCACGTATCGCGCCGGCGGGGGAAAATGCGTGAGCGCACTGGTACCGCTGGCCTGAGGACGACCGGAGCCTCCCACCGCCGCGAGTTTCCGTAGCGCCGGCTGCGAAGGGCTCCGGCTTCAGCAGGCGGCGCTACGCGTGGTTCGGCGTTCGGCTCACCGGCGTGCCGCCTGCTGGAGCACGGAGGGGCCCTCAGCTCTCGGATGCTCCACCGCGCGCCTGCGCACCGCTCCTGTTCGGGACTCGCGGTGGCGGGCCCTCACTCGCCACTCCTGTCGCAGGAGGTCCGTCCTGCGAAGCAGCCTCGGGCGTTACGGACTTCGCCCGCTCGCCATCCGAAGGCGCCGGGATCACGGCGCGGGCGGCGTCCGCTTTTGTCCCCTGCGCCTGAGTCCACTCCGCGAACCACCACACACCGGCCACCACGCACGACCACGAGAAGCCTGCCGCCATCGCAGTCGGCCACCCAGCCCCCTCCACCCACCGCTCCACAGCCGCCAGCACAACCCAGCCGCTCAGCAGAACGCCCCCAACCCGTACACGTCGATGCTTGAACATGTCGTGCGGCTACCCAACGCGGTAACGATCACGCAGACATGATCAGGACTACTCGGGGATCGCTTCCTGGGCCCGCTCCGCGAGGAATGGCAACAACAGGTCGAGGAGTGCCCGGGGGCGGTCGAGCGGAATGATGTGGCCGCAATCCTCGATGACGTGGCCGACCAGATCGTCGGCGAAAGGCCGTAGCTGCCGTTCGAGTGCCGAGCCGACGGGGCGGGCGCCCACCGCCATGGTGGGCACGGTGAGCCGGCCCGAATCGACGGCCTCCTGGACCTGCTGTGCGCTGGTGGGCAGCGCGCGGTAGTACGAGAACGCGCAGCGCAGGGCTTCGCTCCCCGCGTAGGCGCTGACGAATGCGTCGCGGATACCGGGGCGCACACCCCGGCCGAGGGTGCCGGAGTCGAGGAACCAGTTGATGTACTCGGCCTCGTGGCCGCTCAGCACGACCTCCGCCAGTCCGGGCTCCGCGTGGAAGCCGAACCACCACGGTGCCCCGTTCGCGAAGAAGGCCTCGGCGCCCGGCAGTCTGCCCAGCAGCGATTCCATGACCACAAGCCGGCGCACAAGACCGGGGCGCCGCATGGCGAAGAGAAAGGCGGGCGGAGTGCCCGCGTCGATGCCGACCACCGCCGCCGAGGTTTCGCCAAGGGCGTCCAGCAGGCCTTCGGCGTCGTCAGCGAGGCTGCACGCGTCGTAGCCGTCCGCAGCACGCGTGCTGGCGCCGAATCCCCGCAGGTCAGGTGCAATGACCCGGTGGTGCCCTGCGAGTTCGCCGATGACATCCGTCCAGAGTCGCCAGGTGTGCGGGAATCCGTGCAGCAGCAGGACAACGGGTCCTTCGCCGGCAATCGCCACGTTGAGTTCGATGCCGTTGGTCGCGACGCGGCGCAGCTCGACCCGGGCGGGCTCCGGGGCGGCGGACAGGGGTGCGCTGACGGACATGACAAGCTCAAGAGGGGTTACCTATAGTGACAACAAAACGATAGGTAACTAGGATGGAGTCTCCAAGACCGCACTTTCGCTACAGGTGGTGAGCTCGAGGTGACCTCCCGAGTGGTGCGTGCCGCCGACGGGGCGCGCGGTGACCTGTTCGACCCGGAGTGCCCCACCCGTCGTCTGCTCGACCGGATCGGCACGAAGTGGACGTCAATGGCGGTCAAGATGCTGGCCGAGGCATCCCCGGACGAGGTCCGCTTCGCGGAGCTGCAACGCCGGATGCCCGGTGTCTCGCAGAAGATGCTGTCGGTGACCCTGCAGAGCCTCACCCGTGACGGTTTGGTCAGCCGCCGGGTGGAGCCGACGGTTCCGCCGCGCGTCCACTACCGGCTCACCGAACTCGGCCTGTCGCTGGAGGTCCCGCTCGCGATGGTCCGGGCATGGGCCGAGGAGCACATGGCCGAGATCGACCGCGCCCATCAGCTCAGCCAGGAGCATGCCGCGGACAACTGATCAGTCGACTCGCCCGACGGGGTGCCGGGCCTGCCCTTGCGGGGCAGGCCCCGACCGGCACCCGCTGAAGGCCCGCTTCTCGAAACCTTGTCCGCACCATCCCGCGGGCAGAGACACCATCGCGATCACCATCGGGGCGCGGACGGCCGGCGGGGCTACAGACGCCCGCCGGTCAGGCGCGAGAGGGGTCCGCGCCGCCGAAGGCCCGCGCGGCGGCCCACGGCGTAGGAGGATGCCACCACGATGCCCACCCCCGCGCCCGCACCGGCCGCAATGACCTTCCGGGCCTTGACGAGCGTGTAGACCGTGCCGAGCTTGCCCACAGTCTGCTCGGCCGCGGATCCGACGGTCCGCTGAACCGTCCTTGCCGCCGTCCTGGACTTCTCGGCCGCCGCTCCACCGAAACCGGCAAGCGCCTCCTTGCCACCCTGGGCGGCGGACCGGGTTGCCTCCTTGGCCTCCTTCGCCGTGGTGGCGGAGGAATGCGCAGAGGCCTTGGCCGCCTGTGAGGGCGCCTTGGCGCTCTCGGTCACGGCGGTCTTCGCCGACCGGGAAGTCCCGGCCCGCGACGTCGAGTTATTGGTCTTGTTGGATTCAGTCATAGTGACCGGGTAACCGGTCACCCCGACGGCAAACAGAATCGGCCGACACCCCGCACAGCCGAGAAAGCAGAAACCTTCAGGGACCAGCGCCGTCGACGCCGCCGCACCAGGTGGGTCCGTCCGCACCAGCCGGCACGTTGCGGTAAGGCGGCTGCCCTACGCGGCACATCCTCCCCATCGGCTCGACCGGCCGCCCCCACTTCTGCCTCAGGCAGCCCCTTACCGTGCCGGGGCGGCGGCCTCGGTTGCTTCGGCGGTGAGTTGACGTCGACCACCTCGAGATCGAGGCCTGATTCGCGCCGCGCATGCAAGGGACCCGAGCTCGGAGCTCGGGTCCCTTACTCGCGTACCCGTGGGGGACGGTGTGCACGCACGCGACGCCCTGTTCAACGCGAGCAGGCAGGGAGGATCACGGCGTCCAGGAGCGTTCACAGCGCGGCGGAAGCGCTGCGAACGCGGCTCCGTCCCGGTGCGTCGCGCCCTACTTGCGGTGGACCTGCTCCGCCTGCGGCCCCTTGGGGCCCTGGGTGACGTCGTATTCGACCTTGTCGCCTTCCTGCAGCTCCTTGAAGCCGGTGGACTGGATGGCGGAGAAGTGGACGAACACGTCCGGGCCGCCGTCGTCCTGCTGGATGAAGCCGAAGCCCTTGTCGGCGTTGAACCACTTAACAGTGCCTGTTGCCATCGAGCGATCCCTTGTCCCATGCCACGGCGCCGCCTCATCGGCACCGACCGCAGCCCATCGCGACTGCGACTCCTGAAGCTTGTCACCCCGGGCGGCTTTCGCCGGTGAACCCGGCCATGTCGCCTGCCAGTACATCGCCAACGGCGTCCGGAACCCGAGGTCAGGGCCATTCCCGCACGTCGCACGGAATCAGTCACCGGCAGGCTGCGTTGGGGACCGTGCGAACTGCGCAGACAGCGGTGGGTGATTCTCCGAGATGCGCGGGTGCGCGGACGCTGTTTCGCTGGTTTGGCCCGCTGTCCCCCGTATCCAAGGAGTGATCATGAGCGTTTCAGGCGAGCCTGGCGGTCGCGCCGAGCAGATGCGCGCGCAGGCACAGGAGAATAGAAAAGGCCGCGGAGCGCGCCACTGACCCCGAGGAGCGTCAGCGGCTCAAGGACAGGGCTCGCCGGCTCAGGGAGCAGAGCGAGCAGGCAAGCAGCATGGGCAGCGGGGACATATACCCGCCGGAGTAGTGCCCATCACGCAAGGCGCCGGCCGGTGGCTTCTCCCAGCGCGGGAGGCCCGCCGGCCGGTCGCTTACGTTTGCCGCCCCATACCGACGACGATCCTCTTGTATGGCCCGAGAAGGTCGGCGATTTGCGGGTCGGGCAGCGGGCCCGGGCGCGCACCTGGTGTGCAGGGGGCCGGGCGGGGGACCTTTCAGCTTTGTGGTGGGCGTGTGAGAATTCCGGTTCCAATGTCGCGAGGCATGGTTGCCGATTCTTCACAGACCTGAAGTCGCATGAATTCGGTCAGAGGCGGCGTATCCGTGTGGCTATGCCGTGCCCGATCAACAGGTAGACCGCGGCGGCCAGTCCATAATTAAGGAGGACGCGAATCCCATCTGTGTCCATCGTGAAAATGTCCTGTGACCACCAGGCCAGCCAGTCGGCAACGCCTTCCACGAACTCGACGAAGACGTTCGACTGGTTGGCTTCGAGCAGGTAGAGCACGATCCACAGGCCCAGGAACGCTGCGGCGATGTCTGCCATCGTGTGGATGACCAGGGCGGACCGCCGTGCGGCGGATCCGTCCCCGTCGCGTGCGTAGCTGTGGTGGCCGCCGTGATTGCGGTCGTATCGCTGGTTTTCCGGCCGGGGTTCGGTGTTACTCACTGGAGTCCCTATCTGACGCGTTCGCCGCCTCGACGGTACGGAAGTGCGGCCACCGCAGGGCGTCGCCTTTCCCCACAGGAGAAATCCCGACCGGCCGCATACGGACCGCTGTCCGCGGCCCTGATTGGAACTGCGCCGCACGCGGACGGCGCGTTACACGGTCATCGCGATACGCCCGATATCGACGACTACGAGAATTCCTCAACAGCTGCGTCGCCTGTCGGTGCGAGGCACGTTCGTGCAGCGCGGTGACCGGAGCCGGGCGGCTATTTCACGGCGGTCAGCGTCGCGTAGACGACGACGTTGCCCCGGTAGCCGGTGCGCTTGGCGTAACCGCCGCCGCAGGTGATCACGCGCAGTTCGGGCAGAACGGAGCTGCCGTAGACCTTCTTGTTCGGAAACTTCTTCTTGTCGTAGACCTCTACTGCGTCAACGGTGAACACGGCCACGCGCCGGTCCGCCCGTTTGATCTCGATGCTGTCGCCCTTGACCACGGCACCGAGGTCGTGGAAGACACCGGGGCCGGTGGGCGTGTCCACGTGCCCGGCGGTGACGGCTGTGCCTCGCGAGCCGGGAGCCGTGCCGCCGCCGTACCAGCCGGCGAGGCTGGGGTTCTTGGCGGGCGGCGGGCGTAGCGTCCCTGTCGCGTCGAGGTTCAGCCTTGTCATGGGGGCGTCCACACCGATGGCGGGGATCCGCAGCCGGACCGGATTCGATCGGGGCAGCGGCCGGACGGTGTGGAGAGCGGCTGAAGACTTGCCGCGGGAAGCGGGGGGTACAGAGGTGGAGAAGGCCTGGGCAGCAGACGGCTGCGGTGGCTGCTCGTCGCCTGTCGCGCTGATCACCAGCACGCTACCGGCCATCAGTGCGCAAGCCAGAAACTTGAGTGACGGGGTGGACGAGTGTGGGGAAGCCCTCGTCTTGCGCCCTGTTTGCATCGATTGCGCCTCCGCTTCGCGGCGGGGTGGGGTGGGGGCCTCGCGGCCCCCGGACCGATGCGTGGCCGGGGGCCGGTGTGGTGGGCGGTCAGGTTCGGTTGCCGCTCAGGCGGCGGCGCCTCCTCACCACACCCCCGGCGGCAGCCCCGGCGAGCAGCACACCGAGCAGGGCGAACTGCGTACTCCTGTCGCCGGCCGGTCCGAAGCCGGCATCGACCGCGCCGTTCGGCTGGTCGCCGGCGACCTGGTACGTATCCGTGACCTTGATGCGCGGTGGGCACTTCACGGTGACTGTGTCGTTACCGGGCTCCGTATCTTCCGGTACCTGGAACTCGCCGGCGAGCACACCCGCCCTCTCACCTTTGAAGAGGTGGAAAGCCCCTCCCGCCTCCGACTCTCCCTTGCCGTAGGTCACGTCCGGACCACAGGCCGTGGTTCTGACAGTGACCGTGGAGCCAGGGGACGCGCTCCCCGGGCCGATGTCGAGGTCCGAGTCGCCGGCGGCGACAGCGGCCGAGGCCGACAGACCAAGGGCAGCGAGAACCAGGCCGATACTTACACCAACACGTGTGTTGCGCACGAGGATCCTCCAACGGAGCAGTGTCCGGCCTGTCTGCGCGGCGCCTCTGCTGTGCTCCGCTCATGAGGCAACCGACAGTCCGTCAGCTCCGCAACATGACGCATCGACAGGTGCGTCACCCAGGCAGGCGTAGCGACTGCTCTCGCTTGATCATTTACGCAGGTCACCGGAGCGGAGACCGTCACGGCGGAAGAAACACCAGAAGGACGGCGAACGGGCTACTGATGCCTCGTGAGGTCTGCCGGCCTCGGCTGGTCGGGAGCGCGGTGGAGCGATGAGCTCGGAAAGGGTGGAGCAGCTCCGAGGCGAGCGTCGGAGCTCCTTGCCGGCCCGCCGGCCCCGCCGCGCCCACCACGGTCCCCGGCCCCGCACGGTCGTGGTGCGGGAGGGCGCCGCTCGGTCGCCATCGCCGGCCGGGCTGTGACGGCGGAGAGCTGGATGCGGCAGGGTGCGGCCGGCAGCAGGCCGACGCCCTGAGGTCTACAGGGGTCGCAGACCTCAGGGCGCGGTGTGTCAGTGCTTCGTGACGGCGTCGAGTGCGTTGACGATGCCGTAGCCGTAGAAGCCGTTCACGCGCTTGTTGCCTTTGCAGGTCGAGTCTTCGATGCCGTTGCCGTCGGGGTCGTACAGCCCGGTCGGGCAACCCGGGTTGTCCGCCTGGGCCTTGAGCATTGCCTGCAGAGCCTGCGGGCCCGCCCACGGGTGGGTGCTCTTGAGGAGAGCCGCCACACCGGCCACGTGCGGGCCGGCCATCGAGGTGCCCTGCAGGAAGGCGTATCCGTTGTTGGGCATGGTGGCGAGGATCCGGCCGTTCTTCGACGGGGTGTCCGGGATCTGGTACTTGTCGCCGCCCGGGGCCGCGACGTCGACAACGCCGAGTCCGTAGCTGGAGTAGTACGACTTCAGGTTCTGCACGCCTGTCGCCGAGACCGTGACGACACCCGGCAGCTGGGTCGGGATGTCGAAGCATTTGTGCGGGTCGATGGTCCGCGGCGCCGGGGTGGTGTCATCGGGGCTGGAGTCGTCGACGATCGCGTCGGAGTCGAGGTCGTGGTTGGAGTTGCCGGCGGACGCGACGTGCAGCGTGCCCTTGCCCTGCGCGTACATCGAGGCCCGGTTGACGGCGTCGACGATGGCCTTCTGGTCCGGATCGTCGAGGCAGTTGTAGAGCCACGGGTCGATGTAGTAGCTGTTGTTGGTGATCTCGACGCCGTGGTCGGCGGCGAAGACGAACGCGCAGACGACGCTCTCCGGGAAGAAGAGGCTGGTCTGCGGGTCGCTCACCTTGATCGAGGCGACCTTGACGCCCGGAGCAACACCGGCCACACCGACGCCGTTACGGGCGGCGGCGATCTCACCCGCGACGTGCGTGCCGTGGTAGTCGTTCGCCGGGTCGTAGGGACGCCAGGCGCCCTCGCTGGTGTCCGCCACGCCGCCCACGCAGTTGGCGGACTGGCTCTTGGAGAAGTTCGCGGCGAGGTCGGGGTGGGTGTCGTCGACACCGGTGTCGATCACGGCGACGGTGACGTTCCTGCTGCCCGGGTTGATCTTGGCGGCCTTGTCCGCGCCGATGGCGCGCAGGTCCCACTGGTCGGCCTCGAGCGGCTCGCTGCCATCGGTGGCAGCCGTACGGGCCTGGGCTTTCGCGCTGTCCACGTACTCCGGGGCGCCGACCTCGGTGGTGCTCGCAGGGGCGAGAGCGGCGGTACGCGTGGCGCCCGCGCTCTGCACGCCCTTGACCGTGCGTATCTGCTTGGCGAAGTCGGGGTTCGACGAATGGACGACGATGACGCCGATCTTCTCGTACGTTGTGACAACGGTGCCGCCGGCCTCGGCTATCGCCTTCTGAACAGCCTTGATTTTGCCGTGGTTCGCCTTGGTGTTGACCACGTACGAGAGCTTGGGGCCGTCCGTGGTCGCTGTGGCAGGGGTGTCCTGCACGGCGGCCTGGGCGGGGGCGGCGCCCGGCAGAAAGCCGAGCGTCGCGGTCAGCGCCAGTCCGGCTGGTACCGCGAGGGCGGCACGCAAGCGTCTGGAGCGCGGATGAGTCATGGAGTACTCCACATCATCAGTGGGGCCGCCCGAATGGTGTACGCACGGGCGGGGTACGTGACGAAGCAAGCTAGCGTCGATCAAGCGTGCGCATCAATGGCCAGTGGCCACAGGCTTCCTGGCTTGTGGTTCCCCCGTAGATATTTCGCCCACTACGTGACGCGGATGATGGTTTCCGTCGGCGGCTGTGTGTCCGGGGCGGCGGCCCGGCCGTGGGGCTTCGCCGTGGGGAGAAGGGACGGCCTCGTGGTGGAGGCTCGCGGCGGGCAGGACGGGGCCGTGACCGCCGAAGAGAGGAACGCCGGCCGTGTGCGCACCCCGGGGGTACTGCCGTCTGCCCGCACCGGAACCTGAACACACCAACCGCGGGCAGACTATGAGCAATTCACGCTCGTTCAGCCCCGCAGCCGAGCTGCGGCTCGCCGAAGTCGCGGCGGCAACCCACCGCATTGGCGCTGAGGCGGGCGCTGTTCGACATTGCCGCCTCGCTCGACAGCGCCCGAAGCGGCCTGCCGGTCCCGCCTCGACAACTGCAGCGCACACCACCGGCGCGGCGGCACTCCGCCCGGGTCCCGGCACGAGCCCTCGAAGCGACGGCCGAGCAGCAGCACGGAGGCACCCACTCGACCCGGACCACTCCATGAAGAGATCACGGTTGGTGCTGGGGCTTGATCTCCTGGCGCACCCGACCACGGCCGGCGGCGACCTCTCCACGGCACAAGGTACGGGCGCTCCGCTCCGTGCTCGTGGGCGGGTCCGTCCAGAGCCCGGAGCACGATCGGTACGGCTTCGTCGACGGTCGACCGGCCCGTCGCCCCATCGCCCGTCGCCTGTCACTTCTGACCACGTCATGCACCGCAGGCCGCTGACCTGAGCCCGTAGACCGGCAAGAGCCGCACAAAATCGACCGACAAAAGCGGCACAAAGCAGGCGTAGGCTGGTCAGAACGTCGTATTGCACCGCGAGTGAGCGCTGGAGGCGGCGCATGACCGACCCTCACGGCTTCCTCAAGATCCCCCGTCGGCCCGTCCCGGCCCGCCCCGTCGAGGAACGACTGAGCGACTGGAACGAGGTCTACGCGGGGCAGTCACTGCTTCCGCTCGTGTCCGAGCAGGCGGGGCGCTGCATGGACTGTGGCATACCGTTCTGCCACAGCGGCTGCCCGCTGGGCAATCTCATCCCCGAGTGGAACGCCTACGCGGCGCATGGCGACTGGCGGGCCGCGGCCGAGCGGCTGCACGCGACGAACAACTTCCCCGAGTTCACCGGACGGCTGTGCCCGGCGCCGTGCGAGGACGCCTGCGTGCTGACCATCAATGCCGATCCGGTGACGATCAAGAACGTCGAGCAGGCGATCGCCGACCAGATCTGGGAGCGCGGGTACGCGTCACCGCAACCGCCGGAGCGGCTCAGCGGGAAGACCGTCGCCGTCATCGGCTCCGGACCCGCGGGGCTGGCGGCGGCACAACAGCTCACGCGTACCGGTCACACTGTCGCGGTCTACGAGCGCGCCGACCGCATCGGCGGCCTGCTGCGCTACGGCATCCCCGCGTTCAAGATGGAGAAGCGGCACCTGGACCGCCGCCTCGAGCAGATGCGGGCGGAGGGCACCAAGTTCCGCACGGGTGTGGACGTCGGCAGCGATTTCGACGCCGCAGAGCTCAGAGGACGTTACGACGCGGTGGTCGTCGCCGTCGGAGCCACGGAGAAGCGGGAGCTCCCCGTCCCCGGCCGCGAGCTGCACGGCATACACCAGGCCATGGAGTACCTGACCCTCGCCAACCGGGTCAGGGAAGGCGACTACGCCTCTCCCCCGGTCACCGCCGAGGGCAAGTGCGTGGTGATCGTCGGTGGCGGCGACACCGCCTCGGACTGTCTGGGCACCGCCCTGCGCCAGGGCGCCACCTCCGTGGTGCAGCTGGACATCAACCCGGAGCCGGGCGACGCCCGGCCGGAGACCGAGCCCTGGCCCATATATCCGAAGGTCTACCGGATCTCTCATGCCCATGAAGAGTCCCGGGGACGGGAGGGCACGGATCCAAGGGTCTTCTCCTCCGCCACCCTCCGCTTCGAAGGCGGACCGGCCGGCCACGTGCACGCGCTCCACCTGACGGAAGTGGAGCCCGAGGCCAGAAGGCCGCTGCCTGGCACCGAGCGAGTGATCCCGGCGGAGCTGGTTCTGCTCGCCCTCGGTTTCTCCGGTCCCGAACGAGGCACCGGCCTGATGAGGCAGCTGGGGCTCACGCTGAACGACCGGGGAAACTTCGCGCGGGACGCCGCCTTCGCGGCCGAACCGGCGGGCCGGGCGGAGCGGACAGTGCGCACCAGGACGGACGGGGTCTTCGTCGCGGGCGACGCGGGACGCGGCCAGTCCCTTGTGGTGTGGGCCATCGCGGAAGGACGGGCCGCGGCGGCGGCCACGGACCGCTATCTGACCGGCTCCACCGTGCTCCCGGCCCCCATCACCGCGAAGGACCGCCCTCTGGCGGCGTGACGCCCCGGACGGCCGCTTCCGTCGGCCCGCCGGCCCGTCTGCGGGCCCGCGAACTCGATCACGGCGTCAGGGTGCCCGGTCACGCATACGCCGACGGTTGCCGTCCGTTCGCACACGGTGAGCGAACAATCGGCGTGCTGCGGCGGCAGGCACGCCGGGAGGAGTTCGCGGAAGCGGGTTCCGGTGGCGTGATGGACGGCGATGGTGATGGCCGCAGCCGTGCAGTGCGATTCCGATTTCGCCGATTCCCCTGTTTCCCATCGGATCGAGATGGGCGTCCCGCTCATCCAGCCAGTGCGCCTCGACAGCCGGCACGTCCGGGTGCGTGGGCCCGTGATAGGCGGCCAGGTCGTGGCCACACATGCGCCGGGCGCGGACCCCGACAGGGGTCCGCGCCCGGCGCATGGTTTCGTCAGTGACCGGAGCTGTAGTAGCCACCGAGCTGGTCACGGTAGGCAGGGTCACCGAGGTGCTTGTCCTTGTCGAACTCGGGCGAGGCCTTGATCTCGTCCTTGGAGCGCGAGACCAGGATCTTCTTGTCCTCGTGATCGACACTGGTGATCGTGCCGGCCGGGAGCATGACCTCCTTGCCGAAGATCCAGACACCGGTGTCGACAACGATGTACTGCGAGCCGACCTCGGTGGAGTACTTGTCGACCTTGCCGATATGGCCGTCGGTGGCTTCGACCTTGTAGCCCGTCAGATCGTCGTCCGCGGTGTGGCCACTGGTCGGAACGTAGCCCCAGATGTGCTCACTCATAAGACTCCCTCACATTGAAGACGCAGGAAAGCAGTTGAATTGATAAGCGCCGCACATCGCGACGAAAAGACGCGTAGCTCTTCGGTGCGGCGACTCCAGGCGAGTTCCCTGCATCCTCCACATGACACCGGATAACAAGGTTCTTCTGAACCGGCCGGGGTGGCGGGGCGTTGGAGGCGGAAACCCGCCTGGCCGGATCGCGCCTCGATTCCCGGAAGTGCGGGCTGCGCGTGTTTGCGATCACGTACTGAGGTCACACGAAGGACGACCAGCTGATGTCGATTTTGGGGATGTGAGTGCTGTGGCTGCCGATGAGAAGGCCAAGGCGAAGGCCGAGCAGGTCAAGGGCAAGTCCAAGGAGACGGTGGGCCGGGCGGTGGGCAACGAGCGGATGACCGCTGAAGGCCGCGCCGATCAGACCAAGGGTGATGCCCGCCAGGCGAAGGAGAAGATCAAGGACGTCTTCCGCGACTAGGGCCCTGTCCGGCGGAAACCAGGATCCGTCCTGCAGTTGTTGTCCGGACCGGTCACGGAGATCAGCAAGGATGCGCCAAGGGCGTGGATGTCCAAGGACGGAGTGGCAACAAGCCGGGCCCCCTCAAGGGCTCGGCTTGTCGCGGCAGGAGCGGGCGTCGATCGAGGCGTCGCTCGGCTTGTGGGTACTGACCCAGCCTGGGTCCGCGAGGGGCAACTCGGGCAGGGAGGTAGCGATGTCCCCGGTCCACTCGCTGGTGCCCACGAACTCCTTCAGCCAGCCGGCCAGTTTGCGGCAGTCCTCGCGATGACCCTTCGGCAGCCCGATTCCGTAAAGCTGAGGAGCGCCGATGGTGAGCCCGGGGAGAACGCGCAGGCTTTCCGCAGCGTGCTGATGGGCGAATCCGTAAAGGATCGCCTGGTCGGTCGAGACGGCAGCGACCTGACCGTCCACCAGGGCATCGATGCAGTCGGAGGCGTCGTCGAGGACCTGCACGACCACGCCCATTCCTTTGAGGTTGCCCAGCGCCTCCTGCGACGTGGTGCCGTCCCAGGTACAGACCCGCTTGCCTCGCAGATCCTCGATCTTCGTGATGTCCCAGCCGCCGGAGCCCACGAGAAAGCCTTGGCGAGTCTTGAAGTAGGGACCGACGAAATCAATCTTGCGCATCCGTTCAGGCGTGATGGAGAACGAGGCGATCACCATGTCAGCCGTCCCGCCTTCCAGTTGAGCGATACGGTCGCCCGACGAAACGTCGACCGGCTCGCTGAACCGGACCCCCAATTCTTCCTTCACACGCTTGAAGAGGAGATAGTCCACGCCTGAACGGTCATAGTTCTCGGAATAGGAGATCCCCGGCAGGTCGTTGTGTGTGGCAACGGTGACCCTCTCGGCACCGAGAAATCGTGGTTCGTCCGACGGTGAGCCGCAGGCCGTAAGGGCAGCGGTAATCACTACGGCAAGCGCAGCCGCGAAGCCGGCCGACGGCCGTCGCAGCGCTTCGTGGCCGGCCGGCCGTGGACGCGGTGTGCGGGACATGGTCTCCCCCTCAGTCGTGGAACGCCGCACTGGCGACGGAAACAGCTAGCAGGCAGCCTTCTTCGGCGGACAGGGCCACCTGGACGCGAACCTCGGTGCGTGAGCCGCCGA
This sequence comes from Streptomyces sp. NBC_01750, assembly GCF_035918095.1. Classification (NCBI taxonomy): domain Bacteria; kingdom Bacillati; phylum Actinomycetota; class Actinomycetes; order Kitasatosporales; family Streptomycetaceae; genus Streptomyces; species Streptomyces sp. NBC_01750. The sequence goes on along the minus strand of NZ_CP109137.1, from coordinate 8,334,732 downwards.
GTGGCAGTTCGACGGGCATCCCCGCGCGCACCCCCTCGACCCGGCCGGTGTTGCTCCCCCCGATGAGCTGCAGCGTGAGTTCACTCTCGGGCGTGCAGGACTGCTGCAGCGGATCGGCGTCCTCGACCGCGACCGTCAGACGCAGCCAGGAGCGTTGCGCGGGCCCGTCCACGACGATCTGCGCGGCGGACATGCGAGTCATCGGCCCCGAGGGGGAAAGGTGCGTGCGTCCGGTGACGTCGATCTCGCCGTGCTCGGCCAGATGGTCCATTCCCACGAGCCCCAGGACCGCGAGAAGCAGGGCGGAGCCCTGCACCAGCGCACGCGGTACAGGCGAGCGGCTGTCACCCACCACGCCCACGACCCGGCAGAAGGACAGCACCACGGCCGTGCCGATGGCGGCGTACACCCAGACGAACTGACGAGCCGGTCCGGACGGCCCCGCTATCAGCGCTGTGGCGCCCAGTGCCAGCACCAGAAAGAACGGTGGCCAGTTCCAGCCGCTCCAGCGCTTGGCCCTGCCGGAGAACTCGCTGACATCACCTGCGAAGAGGCTGAGGACCACCCTGCCGACCTTGCCGATCGTCAGCGAACCGGAGCCTGTTGACTTCACGTCATAGGTGTCGGTGGAGCGGCGCGGAGTCACCAAGCGGCTCCACCGTCCGGGCTACGGCCGAAATGGAAGTCAGCGTGCGTGATCTGGCCGATAGCCGGTGAGTTTTCACCATGGGACGTCACCGTGATGATGTCACCGGGCGCGTTCGAATCCATGGCCCGTCGTACGTGGGTGAGCAGGGCTTCGCCCGTCAGCGATCCGTCCGCAAGCCACCTACCGATCGCCGTCTCCAGCATCAGCCGGTCATTTGCCGTCAGATTGGCGACGGCTTCGACGGCGGCCGCTTCCTCCGGGCTGCACGCCGAGTCTTCGGCCTGCCTGCGCAGCAGTCCGCCGAGAAGGGCGCGGCCGCGCTCCACGACGCTGTCCGCGAGTCGGTTCTGAGCCGACTGGGCCAGCGTGCCGGCGAAGGTGGCCGCTGCCGCGCTCACGAACGGGGTAACGGCGGCTGCCGCGGCCAGCAGATCAGACATGGCTTTCCCATCCTCGGCAGCACTCGCACAGACCGCACTCATAGGTCTTGGGCAGCGCGTTTCGCCCTCGTTCAGTTGACTTTTCGAGGCTACGGAAAGCGAATGCGCCACATGCCGGATGGAATCTTCTGGCGACATTTCTCCGATACTGTCCGCCGCGCGTCAGAGTGTGACTGATGCGGTCGGGACGGCACACGTCAGGAAGACCGGCGGGTCCTGATGGTGTGGCCGCAATCCCGATACAGTCGGCGTCGGGGCACCGATCGCGCTCAACTGGCCGGACAGAGAGACGGATTATGCGTACTCACTCGTGCTGGATACGTGCCGCCCAGGCTCAACCGAAGTCCGACCTCGTCGGCATCACCACGATGTCACGCACGCAAATACGCTGCGGCAGCTTCCAGCAGGACATGATAATTTCGGCGAGTTCGTCGGCGCCCATGAAGTCCGGATGGCCGAGCCGCTCGCGATACTCCTCGAAGCTGATTCCCATCTCGGCATGGATGTTGGTCTTGACAAAGCCCGGTGCGACGTTCACGACACGGATGTTGTTCGCGGCCTGGCTCTTCTGGAGGGAGCCCGCGAGCGAACGCAGCGCGGCCTTGCAGGCGTGATAGACCTCGCCGTCCGGGCCCGGCACACGGTCACCGATCGAGCTCACATTGATGATCGTGCCGCTGTTACGCGCCTTCATGTTTCCCAGAACCACGCGGATGCCGTTGAGTACGCCCTTGAGAAGCACGTCGACCTCGTACGACGTGTCCATCGGTTCCCGGGTCTCCAGTGGGCCGATCCTTAGGAAGCCCGCACAGTTGACGAGGCATTCGGTCGGCCCGTGCCGGGCTTCCGCCGCGTGGACCGCGGCTTCGAGTGCGGCATAGTCGGAGACGTCGACCGCTGCCGACATGATCTGTCCGGAAGGCAGCCCGTCGAGCGGTACGGGGTGCCGCGACAGCAGCAGCAAGGGGTGCTGCTCCGCTGCGAAGGCCGCCGCCACCGCCCGGCCGATGCCGTGGCTCGCCCCGGTTACGACGATGAGTGGTTTCGACATGAAGCCCTCCGAGCAGGATTCAGCGCCACTTCGCAGTCTCACACCGCCCCGGTACCGCCGCCGCATCCACACGCCGCTCGAGGGCATCAGCCATGCCGTGGCATGGCATGGCACATGTGGTCGACCGCCACGGTCACGCCGTCCGGGCTACCGACCGGCACTCCCCGAAGCTGGCCCCGCCCCTCCGTCCACGCCGTAGGCGAACCCCGGTACGGATACACAGGACCGCGCGGCGACCCGTCCCTGATCCCCCGGCGCACCCAACGGCGCCGTGTTCACTCCGGCCCCCGGCGGTAGATCGTGATCGAATGGCCGACCTCGTCGATCGGCCTGCTGCTCTCGATCAGCGCCGCCAGTCGGCCGTCGGCCTTGGCGATCGAGGAGTCCGATACGACGAGCAGCCCATGAACCTCGCTCGGGGGGACCGTGCGCGGGTCGGACGCATCGATGCCGTAGAAGGACGGCACGCCGCTGCCCTTGTAGACGAGCCAGATCTTCTCGTCCGGGTATCGCTGCCGGATGCGGTCGGCCAGCCTCCCCAGGTCCTGGCCCCAATCGACGTTGGAGTCGTGCAAGCGCAGATACGTCTTGGACGGCCCGCCGAACGCCTCGTTGGAATAAGGCAAGTAGTACGGGTACGTCCAGAGGGAGCTGACCGTGATGAACAGGACCAGCGCCGCCGTCAGCACTGGACCCCACCGCCACCGGAAGGCGACCACGCCGGCGGCCGCGACTGCCAGGAACATCGGCACGAAGACGGCGTACCGGACGCCGAAGTCGCGGGACCCGTTCAGGGCAGCGGCCAGCAGAACGGCCGGGGGCATGAGCACGTACGGTGCCGCCGGACGCAGCCGGGGAAGCGTCACGATCGCGACAACACCAGCCGACCACAGCGCGAGCATGCCGAGCGGCGTCTTTATCAGCAGTGCGGCCGGCAGGTAGTACCACAGCGAACCGTGGTAATACCTGCCCAACAGGAAGCCGCCGAACGTCGAATTCTCGAAGCCGAACTGGATAAGCATCCCGTCCCGGTACGGCTCCGGGAGCGGCAGCCAGTCGACAGCAAGTCCGCGCAGCCCGGGGGTGACCGGCAGGTTCTCGGGAGTCGCCCAGCGCAACCGCGGGTCGACGGCGAGGTAGGTGGCCCACACCACGGCGACCGCGACCAGCGCCACGACGACTGCCGCCGCCACGCCGAGCGCAAGCAGCCGCGCCGTCCTCCACCTGCCGGAGTCGTGTGTCCGGCGGGCATACCAGACCGACATGACGACCAGGAGCAGCAGTACCGGAACCGCCGGCAACGCGCTCATCTTCGTGGCCACGGCCGCGCCGAGCGCCACCCCGACGAGCGGGAGGTAGAGGGGCGGCCGCCGCCGCGCACGCCACAGCAACCAGACCGACGTCAGCAGGAACCCCGCCGCAGGCACGTCGAGCGTGGCCAATGACCCGTGCGCGATGATGTCGGGCGAGAACGCGTAAAGGGCGAGCGCCACCAACCCGCCCACGGGGCCGGCGAGGTCACGGGCGAACGCGAGGACGACCAGCCCGAACAGCAGCGTCAGCACGATCACCGGCAGTCGCGCCAACAGCATCAGCCGCCATGGATCATTACCCGATTCGTACAGGAGATGCCGCCCGAGCGCCGTCTGGTTGCCGACGAAGGCGGCGTCGAGGTGCGGGTGGGCGAACGCCGGCCCGGTCGCGATGATCAGCTTGCCCAGCGGCGGATGCTCAGGGTTGTACCGCAGGTTGTGCTGCTGCACGTAGACCGCCCCGGTGGCCACGTACACCGGCTCGTCGATGGTCGGGGTCTGCTCCACGGCCGCCGTGACCATCGCGACCGCCATCTCGGCGAGGAGTGCGAACACGACGAGCGCGAACAGCCACCGCCGGTTCCGCCGCAGCCCTTCGAATCGGCCGGGCGGCTTCCCGGTCGCCGCCTCCGTGCGCCGGCGAGGCACAGGGGGTGGCGCGGTGTGCTCGCCACCGTCCAGATCGAGGAGTGAGTGCTGTTCTTGCGTCATCGTCCGCGTATCCGGGCGACCATCCGACCAGGTCCGTCACCTCGACTGTCAGCCATGATCGGGGACATGACCCGCGCTACGCCGGCTCCGTAAGGGCTCGCTCCATCAGCCTGGCGCAGCAGTGCGCGATCTCTTAAGGCCGTTCTGGCCCACAACTTCAGTGACGCTGGCTGTGTGACGGGGATCCGAGGCGACGTCATGGCCCCACCTTCCCCCATCAACTTCCGTCACCGTGACGCTTTGGCGAACGCCGCCTTCGAGCCCGCAGTCATTCCAGTCGTGCTCTCCGCCGCTGACCGGCCTCGGCGGACTCTCGCACGGCTGAGACCGTGAAGCAGTTCACACGGTTCGCGCTGGAGCGGAACCTGGAGCCGGTTGGCGGTGTATCAGAGGCAGCACGGTGTCCCGTGCGCCGGTTCGCCGCGGACCGGTCGGCCGAGGGGGGAACTCCATGCACAGGTGTACGAGGGCTGCGGGCGTAATCGGGTCACTGGCCGCGCTGCTGCTGACGGGCTGCTCGGCGGACGAACCGTCGCGACCGCCGGACCGCGGCCAGGAACGGGAACGGGCCGGGGAGTTGGCCCCCGGCGTCGAGCGGGCGGTTCCGCTGCTCCGCATACCGTCCGCGACGGGGCTCCCAGGCCGGGCCCACCAGGTGCGGTTCGCCGCCGACGGGAGCGGCTTCGCGCTGCTCGCCCAGTGTCTGACGGCGTGCGGTGGACCGAGTTCCGGCTGGCCTGCGCGTCCCCGCAGGGCATGCCGTAGGGATTGCCCAGGGGGTTGGATGTCGGCGTTCGTCGACCGTCCGCGGAGTGGGGGCTCACCGCGCGTCAGGAGTGGGACAGTCACCGCCGTTTGTCCGCTCGGCGAGCTTCTGCATCGTCCTCGCGTCTGGAACGAGCCGGGCGGCGCGGGGCGGCGCTGTGGCGGATGAGCCCATGGTGCCCCAGTCGCACTACTGTGTCCCGTGTGGTCTGCGGCCCCGCGTTCAATTCGCGTCAATACTGGTAACCGCCTGCCGGGCCGCTGACGTCCTCTGGTTCGGGCCTCATCTGACGCACCAGCAACAGCAACCGCTTTCGCATCCGGTCGGTGACCGCACGCCCTATGGGTTTGCGGGGACAAACGCACGGATCGCGTCCATGGGCGCGCACGCCTTCCGACATGAGGTCCGGAATGCGTGCGCGGCGCACCGGGATGAGGATACGTTCAGAAGCGGCGGAGGTGCGGGCATATGCCGATGCGAAGCGGAACGACGGAAGCCGCTGTTCAGGGACAGTCGAACCGGCTTGGCGACCAGCGACTCCAGGCCCAGCCCGCGTAAGCACCGAACCTGTCGGCCGTCCCTGTACAGGGTTGACTGTCGGCCATTTCACCACTGGTTCCGCCCCTTTCAGGACCCTTGCGGCTCTCGTTTCGGCGTGACTAGGCTCCGTTCGATTTCAGTTCCCGCACATTTCCTGCACATTTGAGTGCCTCTCCGGGACCTCTTATGCAGGGGTGTCCGATGCGGTGGCTCGAAGGGGGGCAGGGCATGGAGCGAGCCTCGGTGTCCGGCGACCCGGACGGCGCAGGTTTACACAAACCGCCGACAGCACAATCGGCGACGGCGCAATCCGCTACGGGGACGACGACCAGGGCGCCGGCGCCTGCCACAGGAACCACAGCGCGGGCCGGTACCCAACCGCCGTCCCATGGGTGCCCCCACGCAACGTCCGACAAGACAGCTCCCCCACCCGGCGACCAACGGTCCGGACAGGCAAACCACACCGAGAGCGCGCCGCATACAGCGACGCGGGATGCCCGACTGCTGTGGTCAGCGAACGCGGCCGACGGGCTCGGCACACAGATGTCGACCGTCGCCTTTCCCTTGCTGCTCCTCGGACTCGGCTACACGCCGGCGACGGTCGGCCTCCTCGCCGGTGCGGGCATGCTGATGGCCCTGGTGTGCGGCCCAGTTGTGGCGGTCGCGGCCGACCGGGGCTTACGCAAACCCGTGATGGTCGCCTCCGCGGCTCTCGCAGCGACGGCCATGACCGTGGTGGCCGCGTCCGTCGTGGGCGGACGACCGCCACTCGGCCTGCTCCTCGGCGCCCTCCTGGTGGAACGTATCGCCACCGCATGCTTCGAGGCCGCGGCCCGCGGGACCATCGCTCTGATCTCCGCGCCGCAGGACCTCCCCCGGGTGGTGGCGGGCCTTGAAGCGGGCGATCGCGCCGCGCTGGTGGCCGGCCCGGCCCTCGGCGGGATGCTCTACCAGATCTCCCGTGCCCTCCCCTTCGCGGCCGACGCCGCCTCCTACGTAGCGACCGCCCTGTGCGTACGGTTCATGCGCTCCGACCTGCGAGCAACGAACCCCACCACGCCCCCGCCCGCTCCGGCCGACGCGATGAGCACCGAGCCCCCGGCCCCCCACCGCGGCAGCCCGCTGCGAGCCCTCCCCGCCTTCGCGCGGGAGACGTTCGCCGGATTCGCACTGCTGCGGACCGCCTCCCGGCTGCGGCTGGTCCTGGCCTGGACGACGACCGTCAACGGCGCCTTGGCCGCCCTGTACTTCACCGCCGTCTTCACCCTGCCGGGCAGCGGTGGCGGCGTGGCCATGGGACTGGTGCTGGCACTGTCGGGCGCTGCCGGACTCGTCGGCGCCGTCATGGCCCCGGCCCTGGTGCGACGGCTGGGCGGCGTGCGGACGCTGGTGGGTGTGACCTGGCTGATGGTGCTGCCGTCAGCGGGACTGGCCTTCGCCGACGGGCCTTGGGGCTACGGGCTCTGCTTCGGCACCTTCTGCCTGATCCTCGCGCCGGCCACCGTGGTCATCCAGGCCGCCGCCATCGCGGACACCCCGCCCCACCTCCAGGCCAGAACGGGAACGGTACTCGCCACGGCCTCCATAGGCGCCGCGGCGGCGGCCCCGGTGCTCGCCGGGGTACTTGTCACCCACGCCGGCCCTGCGGCCTCCGCGGTGGTATGCGCCGTCGCCCTCACCCTCCTCGCGCTGTTCACCACCGTGCGCGCCGGACGCCTGAAGACGGGAGGCTGACCGGTGAACGAACCCCTCACAGCAGGCACGCCACAACGCCCCGCCCCGCCCAAGGCGGCGCAGCCCGGCTCGCGTTATCAGACCTACCGCAGCGAACTGCCCGACGTCTGCGCGGCAGATCCCACCCGTATGGCGTTCACCGCCGACGCCGACGGCCGGTGCGAGGTGTTCACCTGGAACGCGGCCACCGGCCGGGCCCGCCAGGTCACGGACCGCCCACGCGGCACACTGCACACCGCCATCGACCGCGACGGCCACGTGTGGTGGTTCGACGAGGACGCGAACGGGCTCGGACGCTGGCGGTTCCAGCCGTTCGAGGGCGGGCCCGACCTGCCCGGGCTCGAAGGCGTCCCGTCCGGTGTCCCCCGCGGTCTCGGCGTGGCCATACACGCAACGGTCGCCATGGCGACGGGCACGGAGAACGGCACCGCCGTGCACATCGGACCGCGCGGCGGACAGGCCCGCCCGGTGGCCCTGATCGACGGCCACGCAGCCCTCGCGGGCATCTCACCCAGCGGGGAGTACCTGGCGATCAGCGGCCCGGCCGGCTCCGCCCGCGCGGTGACCGTCATATCGCCGAACGGCACGGTCCATGCGGTTCTGTCCGGCGGGCCCGACGGCGGCGAGCTGTGGGCGCTGGGCTTCTCCCCCATGGCGTGCCGCGAGGAACTGCTGCTCGTCCAGCAGCACCACGACCGCTACCTGCTCGCCGGCTGGCTGCCCGGCACCGGGCTGCACACCTTCGACTGGTGCGCCTTCGACACGGAGATCACCGCCTCCTGGTACCCCGACCGCGCCAGTGTGCTCATCCGGCAGGACCGCCACGGCCGCAGCCACCTGCACCGCGCCGACCTCGACACACGCACCGTCATCCCGGTGCCGACCCCGGCCGGCAGCCTGCTGGCCGCCGCCGCGCGGGCCCGCGACGATGTGCACTACCTGTGGAGCTCCACCGCACAGCCACCACGCATGCAGTCGACCGCGGGCCTGTCGCTCCCCCCGCTGGGAACGGTCGACGGCCGCGTACCCGGCGAGCATCGTGAACTGTGGACCCCGGGCCCCGACGGTCCTGTGCACACCCTGCTCAGCCTTCCCGAGGGCCTCTCACCGGCGCCGGCGGTCTTCCTGGTGCACGGCGGCCCCGCCGATCACGACCGCGACGCCTACGACGGCGTGGTGCACTCCCTGGTGGCCTCCGGGTTCGCGGTCGCCCGCGTCAACTACCGCGGCTCCACCGGCTACGGGCCACGCTGGCGGCGCGCCTATCCGGCCGGCGTGGGACTCACCCAGGTACAGGACCTGGCCGCCGTCCGCGCCGACCTGGTCCGCCGCGCGCTCGTACGCGACGACGCCACCGCTCTGTGGGGCACCTCCTGGGGCGGCTATCTGACACTGCTCGCACTCGGCGTCGACCCCGCACTCTGGCAGGCGGCCGTCGCGGTCAAACCCGTCGCGGACTGCGCCGTCGCCTATCGCACCACCACACCGGCGCTCCGCGCCCTCGACAAGCGCCTGTTCGGCGGCACACCCGACGAGGTGCCTGCCGCCTACGCCCGCAGCTCCCCCATCCATCACGCCGGACGCGTACGCGCCCCGCTGCTGGTCGTCGCCGCCGAACGCGACGACAAATGCCCACCAGGACAAATCCGCGACTACCTCACCGCGCTCAACAGCGCAGGTGTGCGGCACGAGGTGATGTGGCTCGACACCGGGCACGACGGCTACGACGGCCAGGACCATGTCGCCGTCCTGCGCCGCGCCATCACCTTCCTCGACAGCGAGCTGCGCGGAACACACCGCGCCGGCAAAACACTCGCCGGCCGCACACGGACCACAGCGAACCCCTAGACGTCCCGCTCCGACCGGAGGGGGATCCCGGCCGCACCGCCGTCGGCGAGAACGCCGGGACAGGCACCGAGCCAGACACCACGGAGAGGAGGGCACACCGTGCAGAAGGACATCATCAACAACGACCCGCTGGCGGGTGACGAGGAGAACCGCAAGCCGAGCGTCGGGATCACCATCACGATCCCGTTCCGCAACGCCGAGGACTCCGAAGAGGACTGATCCGGACCGGCCGGTCCGGCGCACCCCGCCGGGCCGGCCGGTACCCCACCTACAACCGGGCACCTGCCTGCCGCGCAGGTTCCGCTCATCCCATCAAGGAGCCGACGTGCGCGTACTGCTGGTCAATATGCCGTGGTCCCCCATCGACCTGCCCTCACTCGCCCTCGGCATCCTCAAACGCAGCATCGACGAACGCGTACCCGAGGCTCAGGCCGAAGTGCTGCACGCCAACCTGGAATTCACCGACTGGATCACCGGGCGCACCGAGTTCACCGCCGACGACTACGAGTACTACGCACTGTCCTCCTATTTCATGGGATGCGGCGACTGGGTCTTCTCCTCCGCCCTCTACGACGACCCGGAGTGGAAGGAGGACGAGTTCACCCGCGTGATGAGCGGCCGGCTGCGCAAGTCCCGGATGCGCATGACCAAAGAACTGCACCACCAGGTACCGCAGTTCGTCGAGGAAATCGCGCGGCGCGTCGTCGATCACGCTCCGGACGTCGTCGGATTCACCTCCACCTTCCAGCAGAACACCGCTGCACTGGCAGCCGCCAAGCACGTCAAACGACTCGCACCGCACATCGTGACCGTCATGGGTGGTGCCAACTGCGACGCGGAACAAGGGGCGGCCGTCCACCGCAACTTCCCCTTCGTGGACCACGTCATCCGGGGCGAAGGAGAAACCGCCTTCCCTCAACTCGTGACCGCGCTCGCCGAGGGACAGACCGACCTGTCCACCATCCCGGGTCTGTGCCACCGCAAGTCGGACGGCACCAGCGTCGTCAACGCCATGGCCACCACTCCCCTGCCGCCTGCGCACATCCTTCCTCCCGACTACACCGGTTACTTCGAATGCCTCGCCTCCTCCGTCGCCCGCAACTGGGTCGAACCCAAACTCGTCGTCGAAGGCGCCCGTGGCTGCTGGTGGGGCGAGAAACACCACTGCACCTTCTGCGGACTCAACGGCTCCTTCATGCAGTTCCGCAGCAAGAACCCCGACGTGTTCTACGAAGAGATCATGGACCTCGCCAGGCGGCACCGCGTCCTGGACATGTATGTCGTCGACAACATCCTCGACATGGGGTACCTCAACACCGTGCTGCCACGCATCATCGACAGCGGCTACGACCTGCGCCTCCACATCGAGATCAAGGCCAACATGCGCCGGTCCCAGCTGCAGACCCTCTCCGACGCCGGGTTGATCTACGTCCAGCCGGGCATCGAGAGCCTCAACAACCGGGTGCTGGACCTGATGGACAAAGGCGTCAGCGGCTGCCAGAACGTCCGCATGCTCCGCGACGGAGCCGAGACCGGCCTGTCGGTGTCATGGAACTACCTGCACGGATTCCCCGGTGAGAGCGCCGAGGACTACGCACCGATCATCGAACAGATCCCGGCCCTGGAACACCTCGACCCGCCAGTCGACATGTCCGCGCGTATTGCCATCGAACGGTTCAGCCCCTACTTCAACCGCCCCGAACTCGGCTTCACCGGGCTGAAACCCGAGGCACACTACCGCTTCACCTACGACCTGCCCGAACAGGAGCTGCACGACCTCGCCTACGTCTTCGAGGCACCCGCCCGCGGCATCGGCGAACCCACCGTCACCGCACTCAACGACGCGCTCGCCGGCTGGAAGAAGCACCACGTGGACGCCCGCCTCACCCACGCCGACCTCGGGGACCGCATCGTACTCGTCAGTCGGCGCCGGAGGTTCTCCTGGCGCGCGATGGAACTGACCGACCCCTACGAAGTCGCGCTGTTCCGTCTCCTCGACCAGCCGCACGCGCCGGCCGCCCTCGCCCGCAAGGCGGCGGCACGCACTGCCGGCGACGCACGCGATCAGGACGAGGTGCAGCACATCCTGGACCGATGGACTGCTCTGGGGGTGCTGTTCACCGATGGAGGCCAGTACGTGCACATCGCACCCGCCGCCGTCAATGAGGACCTGCTGCGACTGGACTTCATGCGTCATCTCCACACGGCCGAGGCGTTCACCACGCCCGAGAGCGGCACGTCCGACGACGGCAGGCCCCCAACGGCGCTTCAGAGCCCCGAGCCGTCCCTGACCGTCTGACCCCCACACGCGCCCAGGAGTCTCCATGAGTACCGTGCTCCACCCGCCCGGCATCCGCCGCGAGTTCCCGCTGACCGTCGCCGCCTGGCGTGACTACGATCCCGACGTCTGCACTCTGCCCGGCATGTCGCTCGGTGACCACGAACTCTCCCGGCCCATCGCCCTGGAGAGCGAGCACCTGTGGAACCTCGGCGCACGGCGTGTCGTCATGCCCCACACCATCGACCTCACCCGTGCCGCGACCAGCACGCAGGAGGCCGCGCAGCACACCGTGCGGTCCCTCAGCCTCGTACGTGACCTCACCGCCCGGGCCGTACTCGTCGAATGGCGGCTGCGCCTCGACCCCGGCGACGAGGCGACCTGGAAACTCCTGAGTCACCTCCAGCCACCCCAGCAGGTGGACGGCCCCCAGCAGGCGGACGAGCAGCTGCTCACCTGGCGGCACAGCCACTACCTGTGCAAGTGCCTGTGGCGGCAGGGACCCGGCTTCATCCAGATCCGCGACCGACGCTGGGGCGACCTGCGCCGGTTCACTTCCGACGAAGCCCACTACCACCAGGCCATCGCGCTGCTGGACTACGGCACTCCGGCAGCGTCCCTTCCGCCGGAAGTCCTGGCCGACTTCACCGAGGAGCACCTCGTTCTCTCCGTCGGCGAGTTCGTCTGGTGGCTTCCCTACCGTGTCAAACGGTGGATCCAGGAGGCGATGGCCATCTGAGGTGCTCGAGCGGTGGAAGGCGTGCGAACGGAGGTTCCGCGGCGCCCGCCCGTCACTCGGTGGGCGCCGCACACTGCGTGTCGGGGGGACAGAACCATCTGAGGGCCGTGTCCAGCAGCTCCTGTTCGTCGCCGGAACCGTCGGCGTCGGAACCGTAGGCCACTATGGCGTACAGGTGCCCGTCCTCCGCTTCGAAGCGGTGGTCGATGACATGCCGGGTGAAGCTCTGCGACTCCCCGGCGACTTCGTCGGCGCGGTACTCGTGCGTGGCTGCCTTCCGCGGGGCATCCGTGTTTTCCTCCAGGGTGATGACCTCGTAGCCGTCGAGTTTGCGGCTCTCCAGCTGCGCCGCCTGGAGCGAGGCGTACGGCGATGTCTCCATCACCGCGAACACCTGGAGCCGCCGGGATCCGTCTGAACTGCGGTATTCGACCACGGCCATGCCGTACTGCGACGGGCGGCCGGTCCGCTCCCAGCCAGAGGGCACAGCGGACCGGAACCCCTCTGAGTCCTGCAGGACCTCGTACCCCGGCGGGGGTGTTGCCGCCGAGGTCTCCTCGGACGATTCGGCCGAAGGCTCGGCAGACGATCCGCCCTCGCCGTCCCATGAATCGGTGGCCGTTGGCTGCGTGGCGCCTGGTTCCTCCGCCGGCTGCGGCTCGTCCTTCCAGCCCAGCGCCCATGCGAGGAAGCAGAGGCCGACCACAGCGAGCACCACGGCGGCCTGGCGCAACACCTGCCCCTGCTTGGCGGCTTGCATCTGTTGATCGCCGTCGAACCGTGTTTCCCGCTCGTCGCCCGCCCACTCCTGCCGGTCGGCATCGAATACCCGCATTGTTCCTCCGCCCGTCACACCAGGAGTTGCGCGATGCCTTGAACGACAGCCGTGGCCGAGGCGACCGCTCCCGCCGCGGCGGCATTGGTGCCGAGCCATCCGCGCACACCCACCAGCAGCTTCGTCAGACGGCCGCGGTCGGCAGTGCCGTCGCGGACGATTTCGGCCTCCGCATCGGCCAGTTCGCCGTCCAGTGCTGTGTCCTCGGCGCTGCGCTCCTCCCCGGGCAGCGCGCGGCGCAGCGCCCGGATGGCATCGAGCAGTTCCCTGTGCTCCTGGCCGGGTCCGGGCGCGGTGGTGTTGACGGACGTCGCCACGCCGTACGACCCCGTCGAGACGGAGCCTCCGCTCATGGCCTGGATACTCACACTCCCGCCGCCGGTCTCTCCTGCCTGCCCCGCCGGCTCGGACGGGGTGTCCCGTTCCGTGCTCATGCCCTGCTCCCCTCCGTGTCCGGCGCCGAATCCGAGTGCGACGCCCTGCCGTGAGTGCCGGTGGCCACCGCGCCGCCCGACATCTCACCGATGAAGACACTTCCACCGCTGACCTGGTAGACGTGCTGTTCGAAACGGTCCGTGCGGTAGCCGTGGTTCTTGAGCGCGTCCCGCATCCCGTTCACGATGCGATCCTGAATCGTCTTGATGTACCGGGCGACGTCCATCTCCTGGAACGGCGACAACGCTTGCGTACTGGCCACCTGGCGCATTGAGACGCGGGGCACGTCGGGGGCCGGGTCGCGATTGGCCACTTCCGCCCGGATCTCCGAACCGAAGCTCGCCGCGGCCCCGAGTCCCACGGCGAGCCCCGTCGCCGGACCGTCCCGCAGGGCGCGTACGGCACCACGCCACCACTCCTCCGGCAGGTCCGCGATGAGTGTGTCGATCTTCTTGAACTCCGCGTGGATGGGCCCGAGTACATAGGGCGCCACTTCCAGGACGAGCATGCCGCCCTGGGTGTGCACCCGGACCAGCACGGTGACGACTACCTGCTCGTGCCAGGCGCCCACCCTGACGCGCAGAAAGACCCTGCGTCCTTCACCGCCCTCGTCCACTGCCTCCCTGCGGTGCCACTCCACCTGCTCGGGCTCGTACACGCTCGCGCCCCGCTGGTCCGGCCGGCTCTCGTCCTGTGCGCCGCCGCCCGAGCCGAGCAGCAGCGCCTCGTCCCGTTCCACTCCGCCCGGCAGATAGACGAATTCCTCGATCTCCAGCTCGCGCAGCCGGTCTTTGCCGGACAGGGCCGCGGATTCGCGCAGGTTCTGCAGCGCGGGCTTGATCATGTCCAGGGCGCTGCGGGCCGTGAGCGGCTGCCCCAACTGATGAGGTACGCCGTTCTCGGTTCCCTTCGGTTGCGTTTCCCTCTTCAGCTCCAGCGCGAAGGACCAGGGTCCGTGCGGGGTACCGGCACCCACGAACGGGCTGTCCACGTCGTAGAGGGTGAGCGAGGCGGCCTGCTCCTGGCGGATGCTGTCCTGCAGGTCCTCGTACAGCGGTCCCGCCGACAACGGCGGCTGGACAGCGTCCTGGAAAGTCCACCTCGACAGCCAGGTGGCGAGCGCGCGCCGGTGTTCCAGCTGATGCCACCAGACCACCAGGGCAATCAGCAGCGGGAAGATCAGCGGATAGGGGGTCTGCACCGTGCCGCCGAGCACCCCGGCCACAAACCGGTACCAGTAGAACGCGGCGAACATCCAGGCACCAACGCGCACCAGACGCCCTGCCCCCTGCACGGCCTGGGCCACCTGACCGTTCCGCCGGGCAGAGAGGCCGTCCGTCCCCCGCCCGGACACGGAGCGGGCGAACCACAGCGCCACCGCGACCATGGCGTACAGCTGGAACCAGGGCAGCGGCAGTCCTCCGGTGAGCTTCAGGCCCTCATCCCCGGAATAGAAAGCCGTCAGCACGTCCTGGAACTGCACATCGGGACCTCCGACCCGTTGGTCCCCCAAGGCATCCCAGAACATCATCACGTCGGTGATCAGGAATCCGCTCCACACGGCGAGCAGCAGCAGCGCCGTCGTCGTCTCCTGGCGCATGACGCGCAGGGCGTGTGCCAGCACAGGCAGGACGTCCACACCCAGCGGCGGCGGCACGGGTCGCTCCGGATGCCCGACCAATTCACCGACGACGCGGCGACGGAACGACGCGTCCAGATAGACCCCGGCACACAACAGGCGAGTGGCCTCTGTGCGACTGTACGGGTGCTGCGGCAGGTTCTCTCCGGACACGGACATCCCTACTTGATCCGGGCAAGGGACACGCAAGCTACCGCGCGGCCAATGCCCGGCGCGGGCAACGGCGATACCTGTGCACCGAACAGGTGAACTTCCGCAATGTGCCTTGAACTTCCCCGGGTAGGCATGAAACTTCCTGCCGGATTTCAGGCAAGGCTCCGGGCCCGTCGCGGAGCCGAAGGGCACGGCGATGCTCACGGCAGTGGTCCGCCACTACTGCCGGACATCAGGCGTTTGGCCGCCATGCCCGCCAATTCCCACTTCGGACACAGCCCTCAGCGATCAGCGATCATGCGGCTGCGGAGGGTGACCACGGCTGCCACATCCGCCACCGGTGTCCCGGCCGGCAGGCACACGCCAGTCGACGGATCACGTGTACAGCAGACCCGGCGCCGCTGCGGCGACGGGTGACCGAGGAGGAGCCAAATGATCGACTATCCAGGGATGATCGTGCCGGTCAACCACGTGGAACCGGTACCCCGGCGAATCCGGGCCGTCCTGGCCGGGGAGACCGTCCTTGATACCACCCGGGCGCGGTATGTCTGGGAGTGGAGCAATTACCCGCAGTACTACATCCCCGCCGACGACATCCGTCCTGATCTGCTGACGAGCGAGGACCGTACCCAGCACAGCAGCCGCGGCACGGTCGAGGTGTACGGGCTCCGACTCGGCGAAGTCCACCGGCCACGCGCGGCGAAGGTGCTCCACGACTCCCCCATCGACGGATTGAGCGGAACCGTCCGCTTCGACTGGGCCGCCGTGGACGCATGGTTCGAGGAAGACGAACAGGTCTTCGTCCACCCCCGCAACCCGTATGCCCGTGTCGACGCACTGCGCTCGACACGGCCGGTCCGCGTCGAGCTCGAAGGCATCGTCCTCGCCGAGGCCGCCTCGCCGGTGATGGTCTTCGAGACGGGGTTGCCGACCCGGTACTACCTGGACCGGAGCCAGATCGACTTCGGGCATCTGATCGCGACCGACACCGTAACGGCCTGCCCGTACAAGGGAACGACCAGCGGATACTGGTCGATCCGGATCGGCGAGCAAGTTCATCGTGACCTCGCTTGGGCGTACGACTTTCCCACCCGGCAACTCCTCCCGATCGCGGGGCTGGTCGCCTTCTACAACGAGCGCGTCGACCTCTTCGTTGACGGACAGCTCCTTGAGCGTCCCACGACCAGTTTCTTCCGCTCGAGGGACTGACGGGCGCTTGTCCTGCACTGCCGACGTCCGCTCCGAGGTTCGGCCCACCCGTCGGAGTGTTCCCAAGCGCGGGCCCGAGAGGTGCTGTCGGAGACGCTGATGAGACGTCCGGCTACCGCCTGGACTGATGCAATGCCCGGCCGCTTGCGGGCGGCAGGTCTGCATAGCGTGGATGCGCGCGTGCGGCGCCGGCGCCGAGGTCAGCACTGAAGTCTGCCGTGCCGGCCGCAGCACCCCCGCCCAACTGGGCCAGGATCTTGGACTGCCACGCCACGCCACGCCACGCCCCGCCCCGCCCACCAGCCTCAGCACAACATGCGTTCATCTCATCCCACTTACTGAGATGACCGACTTCGACATCTGATTTATGTGAGTATCCGATACACTTCCGCGGCAAGCGGAATGGTTGTTTGTCCAGGATGTGACCCGGGGGGGCACCTTGGAACCACTGGGGCCTGACGACCCCACCGTCGTGGGGCCGTACCGGCTGGTCGCCCAGTTGGGCAGTGGCGGCATGGGCCGGGTCTACCTCGGGTACTCACCGGGTGGCCGACAGGTCGCGATCAAGGTCATCCGTCCGGAGTACGCACAGGAGCCCGCCTTCCGGCAGCGCTTCGCGCGCGAGGTGATCGCCTCGCGCGCCGTGAGCGGGTTCTTCACGGCCGGGGTGGTCGATGCGGACCCCGAAGGTCGCCTGCCATGGCTCGCGACGGCGTACATTCCCGGCCCCTCACTACAGCAAGCGGTGCAGAAGAGCGGCCCCTTGCCGGACCGGTCCGTGCGAGCGCTCGGAGCCGCGCTGGTGGAAGCGCTGACGGCAATTCATGGTGCGGCTCTGATCCACCGGGATCTCAAGCCCGCAAATGTGCTCCTGGCCCAGGACGGGCCGCGTGTGATCGACTTCGGGATCTCCCGGCTCGCCGAGCACAGCGGACTGACGCTCACCGGTACCACGATCGGGTCTCCGGGCTATATGTCGCCCGAGCAGATTCAGGCACTCCCGATCGAGCCCTCGTCCGACGTGTTCTCGCTCGGCTCGGTTCTGGCCTACGCCGCGACGGGCGCGGGCCCCTTCGGTGAAGCGTCCGTACCGGCGCTGCTGTATCGCGTGGTGAACGAGGAGCCCGATCTCCGGGCGGTACCGGCCGGGTTGCGCGAGCTGATCAGCTGGTGCCTGGCGAAGAAGCCGGCCGACCGCCCGTCACTACCGGCGCTGATGCCCGCTCTGACCGGCGGCCGGTCACCGGCGGAACTGCTCGCCACAGGCTGGCTGCCGAAGGCCTGGCAGGGCGAAGACACCACATCGACGCCCCCTCTCCCGGACCTGCCCACCTCAACTACCGCGCGGCACACCCCCTTCCCCCTCCCCGTGCCTGAGCAGCCACAGAGTCCGCCGGAGTCACTGCGAGAGCGGCCGGTCAGCCGTCGCCGACTGCTGTTCGCCGCAGCCGGCGCCCTGGGGACCGGCGGGTTGGCAGCTGCCACCTGGGCGATAACGCGGGACGGCAAGTCGGCCGCCCCGGGGTCGCTGCTCTGGCGATTCACCACCACCGGCACCGTCCTGTCCTACCCGAGGGCGGCCGGGGATCTGGTCTACGCGGCGAGCAACGACGGCACGCTGTACGCGCTGACCGTCGCCGACGGGCTGCAGCGGTGGAAGTACACAACCGCCGCAGCCATCGGCTCGGCACCTACGGTGCTGGGCGGCAGCGTGTACCTCGGCAGCGACGACCGCACCCTGTACGCCTTCGACGCGCGCTCGGGAACGATCCGTTGGCGGTTCACCACCGGAGGCATCGTCCATACCCCGGTTGTGACAGGGGGCATCGCATACGTCGGCAGCGCGGACCGTCGGCTGTACGCCGTGGACACGGCCACCGGAAAGCGCCGGTGGGCCTTCACGGCGGACAACGACACCCACTCCCCCGCCGTGTCCGGCGAAACGGTGTACGTCGGCTGCAGCGATACCAACCTCTACGCGGTGAGCGCGAACACGGGCGAGAAACAGTGGGCGTTCACCACACGCGGAGCGGTGTCCGGCATCCCTTCCGCAGCGGGCGGCCTCGTCTACTTCGGCAGCACCGATGGAAACCTCTACGCGGTCGACGCAGACACAGGGAAGCAGGTCTGGCGGTTCGAGGGTGCCTCCGTGGGATCCAACCCGGCGATCGCCAAGGGAATCGTGTACGTGGGAGGCGGCAAGACGCTGCACGCACTGGACGCCAACACCGGTAAGCGCAGATGGGAGTTCACGGCCACAGGAGACATCCACGCTCCGGCAACAGCTGGAGCGGTGGTGTACGTGGGGAGCGACGACACCAAGCTCTACGCGCTGAACGCTACGACAGGAAAGCAGCTTTGGGCCTACTCCGCCTCCGCTCCGGTGCACGCGCCGGCTGTCGCCCAGGACACGGTGTATTTCGGCAGCGACGACAGCACCCTGTACGCCGTTCGTATTTGAACCAAACCGGGAACCGGGCAGCGGACGCAAGCAGTCCTACTCACCGCAACCAGTGGCTTTTTCACGTCTGAGTGATGCTGTTTGTTATCAAGGGGGGAAATGTCTACATATTCTTCGCGCCTGGATCGGCGCGCCGCCGAGAGGAGGAACCGCCGCAACGAGTCAGCCGTCGCTGCCTACGCTCGTGCTGCCCGGGCCTCCGGCCCGCTGGCCAACCCGGGCCGGAAAGTGGAGTTCCACTCCGTGCTGCGACCGGGCCACCGGGTGTCGCTCACCGTTGTGACCGCCGCCACCGCGCTGGCCGACATCGTCTTCATCGGCTGGCTGCTGCTGCCCGAGCATGTGCCCGGGCCCGGGGTGACCGGCGTCGGTAACGGCTGGCTGTTCCTGGCCCGGCTCGGATTCTGCTTGGTCATCGCGGTCGAGACGATCAAAGTAGTACAGGCGGTGGCGATCTGGGTGTTCGCCTTCCGGGCGAAGGACCCCATCCCCATGGTGCCGCCCCAAGGGCTGCGGGTCGCCATGCTGACCACCATCGTGCCGTCCAAAGAGCCGATTGCCGTCGTACAGCGGACGCTGCGAGCCATGCTGGAGGTGGCGCGTTGGGACTGCGGCGTGGACGTCTGGATCCTGGACGAGGGAAACGACCCGACCGTACGGCAGATGGCCGCGCGCCTGGGAGTCCACCACTTCAGCCGCAAGGACCGGCCGGAGTACAACCAGCAGTCCGGCCCGTTCCGGGCGCGCACCAAGTCCGGAAACCACAATGCCTGGCGCGCCGAGCACGAGAACGAGTACGACGTGGTCGCCCAGATGGACCCGGACCACGTACCGCTGCCCTGCTTCCTGGAGAGGACCCTGGGCTACTTCCACGACCCGGACACCGCGTTTGTCGTCGCTCCCCAGGTGTACGGCAACGCCTACGACAACTGGGTCGCCCATGGCGCCTCGGTGCAGCAGTACCTGTTCAGCAGCATCATCGAGCGGGGCGGCAACGGTCTGGACGCCCCCTTGCTGATCGGCACCAATCACGTCTACCGGGTTGCCGCATGGCGGCAGATCGGCGGCTACCAGGACTCGATCATCGAGGACCATCTGACGAGCATGAGGGTCCACGGCACGCTCAATCCCGCCACCGGACACGGCTGGAAAGGGGTCTACACCCCCGACGTCGTGGCCATAGGCGAGGGCCCGACGACCTGGACCGACTACTTCAACCAGCAGAGGCGCTGGGCCTATGGCATCTGGGAGATCAAACTCAACCCGCGGCTGAGGCAGGGCATCCGGCTCCGGCCCCGCCAGCGGCTGCTGTACGACATGGTCCAGTTCTACTATCCGAGCGTCGCCATGAGCCTCGCCCTCGGCACCTTCGCCACCGCCCTCTACATGCTTCTCGGGGTCTCGTCCATCCAACTGCCCGGACTGCCCTGGTTCCTGCTGTGGTCGGCGGGCATGGGCGGCTCATTCACCCTGTGGCTCTGGCTGCGCCGATTCAACCTCGCCGAGCACGAGAGGCGGGAGATCGGCATGGCGGGGATCCTGCTGTCGCTCTTCGCCGGGCCTGTCTACATCGCGGCCGCGGCGACCGCCCTGCTGCGCCGGCCGCTGGCGTACGTCGTCACCGCCAAGGGCGAGCTGCGCAGCTCGGAGTCGTTGCGTACCTTCCGGCTGCATCTGTTGTGGACCCTGCTGGCCGGAGGTCTGCTGACCGTCAGCTTCCTCCACAACCATGACTACACCGGTATGCGGATCTGGACGCTGCTGGCCCTTGCGGCCGGCTCGGCCCCGCCACTGCTGGCCCTGGCCCAAGGTGTCTCCACGCGCTTGCGCACCGCGAGGGCCGACCGGTGAGGATCACCACGCCACGGATGCTCGCGCTGCTGTGTGCCGCTCTGCTGTCCTGGTACACCTTCCAGGTGGCTCCGGATCTGGCGGACCGCGAACGCCGCGCGGCAGCGGCACGCGCCGACGCCGCGCTGCCCCCAACGACCGTACTGCCGGAGGACAACCCCACTCCGGACCGCCCCGGCACACAGGCGCCCCGGGTCTCCTTCCCCGCCGCGGAAAAGGCATTCATCGGCGTCTTCACGTCCGCGGGCACCCACAACTTCACTGAGGGGGCCGAGTTCACCCGGCAGACCCGGCACCGCCCGCAGGTGTACGAGTTCTCGGCCGACTGGGCGACCGATCACTTCGAGGCCAAGGCCATCAACCGTGTTGCCAGGCGAGGCATGCTGCCCATGATCGCCTGGGAGCCGTGGGACCACACAGCCGAGGCCGAGGAACCCACTCTGCGTGGAGAGCAACCCGATTACCGGCTGTCGAGGATCATCCACGGCTCCTTCGATCCGTACATACGGTCATGGGCACTGGGCATCAAGTCGCTCCACTACCCGGTGGCCATCCGCTTCGCTCACGAGATGAACGGCTACTGGTACCCCTGGTGCGAGCAGTCCAACAGCAACCGCCGTGGGGAGTACGTCCGGGCATGGCGTCATGTGCACAAGATCTTCGACGCGGTGGGAGCACGTAATGCCGTGTGGGTATGGAGCCCCAACGTCAGCTACACGAACTCCACACCGCTAACCCGGCTCTACCCGGGAGACGCCTACGTGGACTGGGTGGGCCTGTCCGGCTACTACGGCACCGTGGGCAAGGAGAACTACCAGTCGTTCGACCACCTCTTCGGTCCGACGAGGACCGAACTGCGCCGCTTCACCCGCAAGCCGCTCGTCATCACCGAACTCGGCGCCACGGACGCCGCCGGGCGGAAAGCAGAGTGGATCACCGACATGTTCCGTGCGCTGCCGCGCCACCGCGACATCATCGGCATCATCTGGTACCAGGCGGTGAAGGAGATCGACTGGCGCGTGGGCACGTCCCACGCATCCTCGGCCGCCTTCGCGGCCGGGGCCTCGGCGAGCCGGTACCAGCAGCCGTGGGGGCCGGGTATGACGCCACGCTTTCGGTGAACCCGGGCAGGTCGTCACCCGTCATTCGGCACGGGTCGGCCCCATCGACGCAGCCGGGCGCAGCGAAGCGCGCCGTCGTCGAAGGTCGCGCACCGGGCCACGCTGCGGAGCCCGGCATCCACAACACCCCCGTCACCCAGGTGGACTGCCCTCCCGCTCCGGAGCCGGGCTCCTCGAACGCGGACCAGTCCTGACCCCAAGTGGCCCGGTGAGCAGGGCAGGTGACCCCGGCGTGTTTCTGCCGGGGTCACCTGCCCCCTCCCGGTGGGCCGAGGCCACCGGCCACCCGGAGATGCCCGGTGAACGGTTCTGCCGTGCGTCGCCACTCGGAGCGCCCGTTCGACCAGGGCTTCGTACTTGGCGGTGCCCAACGCGTCGAACGACAGCACGCTCCACGCGCTCGACGTTGTCCAGTCCGGTGAGCGGGTCAGCCGGTGCGCACCGCCGTCACTGTGAAGCGTTCGACCTCGGCAATGTGCCCGCCGGTGGATGCGACAACCGTGAGCACCCGGTCGCGGGGGCCGGAGAACGACACCGACTGTTTCCAGGGCTGGTCGTCGCCTCCCGCCGGGATGCAGCACGAGGTGCCCAAAGGAGCCTTGGACGATGGCTGGCGCACCTGGACGCGGATACCCTCGTCCACGCCGGTGATCCGCCCGCCGGTCATCATCGGGGATCGCACGAGCGACCCGTATCCGGGCATGGTCAGGGAGAACGTCGTGTCGTCGGTGCCCACAACCTCCCACGGGGCGTCCGGGCCGGTGCCGTACCGCACGAGGTGGACAATCGCCGCGGTGCCGCCCTCGGGCCCGCGCAGTGCGACGCCGATGCGGGCGTCCCGGCCGCTGACGGTGCGCGCCGAGATCCGGCCGATGTCCCGGAAGCCGAGGTAGCCCTGGGTGAAGGACAGTGCGGTCTGTTCCGGGTCGAGATGCCAGGGCTGGTGTCCGCCGGCGCGATAGTCACGCTGCCACGCCTGGGCTTCGGCGAGCGTGGCGAACGGCCACATCGGCTGGAGGCGCCCCGAGCCGAGCGCCGGGGCGCTGCCGCCGGGTGCGGGCGTGGTCGGCGCTTGCGTGCCGGGCGGCTTTGTCGCCGTAGAGGCCGACGGAACGGAAGTGGCGGGCGACTGCGACGCCGAGGACGTTCCTGGTGCGGGGGATGGCGATCCCGACGCGTCCGGGGGCCCGCCGGAACCCCCGCAGGCGGTAAGCAACAGGCCGGTCACGGCCGTTGCGGCGAGAAGTCGGAATGGGAGCCAGATGTTCATGAGTGCCCCAGGAAACGTGTGCCGACCGCCGGTACGGTCTGTGGGGCTATCGTGCCACCAGTCCGGTTCGCGTCACAGACCCCCGGCCGGTCGAGTCTCCGTGGGCGCGGCTGTTACGGAACCGTCTCCTTTCCGCGTGCAACTACTACCTCCCTTCTGCCGTCTACCAGGCGGAACTCGCAACACGCGCGTATAAGGAGTCGACAGCCGTGGGGCACACACGCCGACGAGGAGTCGTCGCACTCGGGATCACCGCGCTGGTGACCCCACTCACTCTGGCCATGGGAAGCACGACCGCTCAGGCGGCCTCGTGCACGACGCAGACCGGGGTGTACCAGAAGCAGGTCGAGAAGTTCCTCGGCCGCCCGGTGGACGGAAAGCAGTCGGCCGCCGACTGCAAGGCGATCCAGGCCTTCCAGACGAAGCACTCGATCAGCCCGAACGTGGGGCTGGCAGGCCCCGTCACCTGGGGCGTCATGGATCTCATGACCAGGCAGAAGGCCGTCGGGAACAACCCGAACAAGTCCGGCAAGTGCCCCACGAACAAGGGCCGTATCGCCTGCGTCGACCTGACGCTCCAGCTGAGCTGGATCCAGGACGGCAAGAAGTTGGCGTACGGACCAGTCGCGGTACGTACCGGACGTAACGGACACGAGACGCGGACCGGCCTGAAGAAGATCTCCTGGCGGGACATCGACCACGTGTCCAGCCTCTACAACGTGCCGATGCCGTACAGCCAGTTCTTCGACGGCGGCCAGGCCTTCCACTCCGTCGGCATCAGCGTCTGGGCGCCGCCCGGCTCGCACGGGTGCGTGAACATGACCAAGAGCGACGCCGCCAAGTACTGGAGCATGCTCCGCAAGGGCGACGACGTCTTCGTCTACGGCCGCAAGCCCGGAACCTGAGACACCCCGCAGCCCCGCGGGCTCGTGCAAGCGCCCGAAAGCGCCGGACCGACAGTCCGGCGCTTTCGCGCTTCCGGGCTCCCGGGCTTCCGGGCTCCCGGGCTCAATAGCCCGAGGTGTGCGGGAGGCGGCGGAACGCGGTATCCCACTGCCCCCATTGCCCCCACCGCGCGCAACTTGTCCAGCCCGGACCGGAGATGCCGCGGATGCGGAAGAGACCGGCCCCCGGCGCCTGTGACGGCCGGGCCGTCCGAGCCCGACCGCTGCTCCATGCCCACCAGGTGTGGAGACCCCCACTGCTTCCGCGGACCTGTGAGCTGACGGCTCAGTCGAGCAGCCCGAGTTCCGCAGCGGCCCGGATCGCCAGCCAGACCTCGGCGAACGCGCCGGTGGTGGACATGTCGCGGCCAGTGACCTCGCCGAAGCGGCGCAGGCGGTAGGAGAGCGTGTTGGGGTGGATGTGGAGGGCCGCGGCGGCCTCGTCCGTACGGCGGTCACGTTCCATCCAGGTGCGCACCGACGGCAGGAGGCGGGAGCCGTGACCGGCGTCGTAACGCAGCGCCTCGCCCAGAACGTGCTCGACGAGGGCGGTCAGCGCGGCCGGATCGTCGGGCAGCCAGCGGCCGGTGGTGTCCTCCCCGTACCGGACGAGGGCGCGGCCGGACGCGGCGGCGTGGGAGGCCGACCACCGGGCCTCACGCTGCGCGACCCGCAGCGAGGCACCCGGGCCGAAGGGGCGGCTCATCCCGGCGGCGACGCCGGGGAGGACCGCGACCCGGTCGCCGAGGAGGGGGGAACCGAGGAGGTAGCGGTCCTCGCCGCGATTGAGCAAGAGGTACGGCTGATCCTCCAGGGCCCGTAGGACGGCGTCCTCGGTGACGCCCCTGACCACCGCCAGGGCGATCTCGCCCTTGATGGAGTGCCGCTTCAGGTGGCGCTGGGCAACCGCCGGGTCGAGAGCGTCCTGGAGCAGTTCGGCGAGGAACTCGGCGCCTTCTCTGCGCAGCGCCTCGCGTTCGGTGCGGACCGCGGCGAGGAGGAGCGCTGCAACGGTGGCGATGTGCTGCACGACGGCCAGCCCGGCCGGGCGCGCGTCTTCACGCTCGAACGCGACGAGGAAGCCTGCCGCGCCACCGGGCGAGGGCACCGGGATGGCGAATCCGCCGGGGATGGCCGGCGGGGCGTCCGCCGAGCCGGGGACAACGGCCGGATCGGGGGCGGGGACGCCGGGCAGCAGGGGGCGGCCCTGCATGGTGCACAGAAAGATGGCGTATCCGGACAACTTCTCCAGGCGTGTGAAGAGCGTCGCGGTGTCCAGGTTCTCCGAGGTCAGCCAGCGCAACGCGCCGAAGACCTGGAGCTGCGCGCCGAGCCGGTGGGCGGCGTCCTCCTGGAGGGCGGCGGCGACCTCCCGCGCCACCGCGATGAACGGCACGGCCAGCGGAACCTCGAGGACCGGCATGCCCCGCCTCTCCGCCGCGGCGAAGAACGCCTGGCGCAGCGGGGGCATGTGCAGCCGGGCCGAGACGGCGAGGGCGGCGACTCCGGCGTCGTCGAGCCGGTCCAGATAAGCCCGCTGTCCGGCGGCCGAACGGGGCACGGCGAGTCCGGTCGTCATGATCATCTCGTCGCCGAGCAGCCAGGGTGTGGGGTCGTCCAGCTCGCTGACATGGGCCCAGGAGACGGAACGGTGCAGGCCGGCGGCGCCCGCGAGCAGGCGCAGCTGCAGCGCCGGGTGCTGCAGCAGGTCCCCGACGGTCACCCGCTCTTTGTTGTCAGCCACATAGAGATGCTAACTCTTTGTCGCCGTCACAATTGTGGTGCTGATCCCCCGATGTGCAGACTCTGCCGACCGGACCCGCTCCGGAGCATGTGAGAAGGGATCGCACCAGAGATGAACGAACCCCGAGGGCCTGTCGACTCCTCCCGGATCCCGCGCTTCGCGGGGCCTGCCACCTTCGCCCGGCTGCCGCGCCTCGACGAGGTGGCCCGCGCCGACGTGGCCGTGGTCGGCGTCCCGTTCGACGCCGGTGTCTCCTACCGGCCCGGCGCCCGCTTCGGACCCGCTGCCGTCCGCGAGGCCAGCAGACTGCTGCGCCCCTACAACCCGGGGCTCGATGTGTCGCCGTTCGCCACCCAGCAGGTGGCCGACGCCGGAGACATCGCTGTCAACCCCTTCAACATCGACGAGGCCATCGAGACCATCGAGGACGCCGCGAGTAGCCTGCAGGCCGACGGCACCCGCCTGGTCACCATAGGCGGTGACCACACCATCGCTCTGCCGCTGCTGCGCTCGGTGGCAAAGAAGCACGGCCCGGTCGCAGTGCTGCACTTCGACGCGCACCTGGACACCTGGGACACGTACTTCGGCGCCGAGTACACGCACGGCACCCCGTTCCGCCGGGCCGTGGAGGAGGGCATCCTCGACACCGAGGCGCTCTCCCACGTCGGCACCCGCGGCCCGCTGTACGGCAAGCAGGACCTCACCGACGACGAGAAGCTGGGCTTCGGCATCGTGACCTCGGCCGACGTCTACCGGCGTGGCGCCGACGAGGTCGCCGACCAGCTGCGCCAGCGCATCGGCGACCGCCCTCTCTACATCTCCATCGACATCGACTGCCTCGACCCGGCCCACGCCCCCGGCACCGGAACCCCCGAGGCCGGCGGCCTGACCTCCCGCGAGCTTCTCGAGATCCTGCGCGGCCTGGCCGGGAGCCGCCTGGTCGGCGCGGACGTCGTGGAGGTCGCGCCCGCGTACGACCACGCCGAGATCACCTCGGTCGCGGCCTCGCACGTCGCCTACGACCTGATCAGCCTGCTCGCTCTCAAGGAGGACAGTTGAGTGACTCCCCCGCTCTGACCGAGGTCGAGCAGTACGGTGTGGAACGCATTCCCGACGCGGACCGCACCGCGAAGCCACTCGACCTGTTCAGGGTCGCGTTCGGCGGCGCCAACACCTTCGCCACCTGCGTGCTCGGCGCCTTCCCGATCCTCTTCGGGCTGTCCTTCTGGCAGGGCCTCGCGGCGACCGTGCTCGGCCTGATCACGGGCGCGATAATCCTCGCGCCGCTGGCGGTGTTCGGCCCGCGCAACGGCACCAACAACGCGGTCTCGTCCTCGGCCCATCTGGGTGTCCACGGGCGGATCGTCGGCTCCTTCTTGTCGCTGCTCACCGCCGTCGCGTTCTTCTCCATCTCGGTGTGGTCCTCCGGTGACGCGCTCGTCGGCGGCGCGCACCGGCTGATGGGCGTACCGCAGAACGACGGCGTGTTCGCTCTCGCGTACGGCATCTTCGCGCTGCTGGTGCTGGCGGTGTGCGTGTACGGCTTCCGGTTCATGCTCTTCGTTAACAAGATCGCGGTGGTGGCGGCCTCGACGCTGTTCGTCCTTGGCCTCTTCGCCTTCGCCGGGGACTTCGACCCGGGCTACCAGGGCACGTTCCAGTCCGTGTCCTCTGCGGGGTTCTGGCCCGCGTTCATCGGCTCGGCGCTGATCGTGCTGTCCAACCCGGTGTCCTTCGGTGCCTTCCTCGGCGACTGGGCCCGCTACATCCCGGCCAATACCCCGAGCCGCAAGGTCGTGACGGCGGCGTTCGCCTCGCAGATCGCCACGATTCTGCCGTTCTTCTTCGGCCTGGCCACCGCCTCGATCATCGCGGAGAAGGCGGCGAAGTACATGGACCCGAGCGCCCCGAACTACGTGGGCGGCCTGCTGGCGGTCTCGCCCGGCTGGTACTTCCTGCCGGTGTGCCTGCTCGCGCTCATCGGCGGCATGTCCACGGGCACCACCTCGCTCTACGGCACCGGCCTTGACTTCTCCAGCGTGTTCACCCGGTTCAGCCGGGTACAGGCAACGGTGTTCGTCGGCGTGCTCTCGGTCGGGTTCATCTTCGTCGGCCGCTTCGCCGCCAACCTCTCGCAGTCCATCTCCACCTTCGCGACGCTGATCATCACCTGCACCGCCCCCTGGATGGTGATCATGATGCTCGGCTATCTGACCCGTCGCGGCTGGTACGACCCGGATTCGCTCCAGGTGTTCAACCGGCGCCAGCGCGGCGGCCGCTACTGGTTCAGCCACGGCTGGAACTGGCGCGGCATGGGCGCCTGGCTGGCCTCCGCGGTCCTCGCCCTGATGTTCGTCAACCTGCCGGGGCAGTTCGTCGGCCCGCTCGGCGACCTGGCCGGTGGCGTCGACCTCTCGCTCCCGGTCGGCCTGGGCATCGCCGCCCTCCTCCACCTGTCGTTGCTGTGGCTCTTCCCCGAGCCGCGTGAGGCCTACGGGCCCGAGGGGCCGCGCCTGGTCCGCACCTCGGACACGCCCATGACGCCGATCACGACGGAGGCCGGAGTGCCCGTCGACGTGGTCGCGGAAACGGCCTGAGGCGGACATGCGCATCATCGACCTGTCTGTCGAGCTCAGCACGGGGATGCCGGTTTACCCGGGCGATCCTCAGGTCTCGGTCGCCCCGGCGCTGACGGCCACCGCCGACGGGGTGAACGTCCTGCACCTGGACATGGGCTCGCAGACCGGTACCCATGTCGACGCCCCGTTCCATATCGACGACGCGCTGCCGACCCTGGACCAGCTGCCCCTGGAGCGGTTCCTGGGCGAGGCCGTCGTCGTGGACGCCCGCGGCGCGCGGCCGCGCTCACCGCTCGGACCGTCCCTGTTCGAGGGCCGCGTACGGGCGGGGGTGATCGTGCTGGTGGCCACCGGCTGGTCGCAGCACTGGGGCACGGAGGACTACGTCACCCACCCGTATCTGACCCGGGAAGCCGCCGAGCTCCTGGTCGCCGCCGGGGTCCGGACCGTCGGCATCGACGCGCTCAGCGTCGATGCGACCCCGGCCGACGACTTCCCCGCCCACCGGGTCCTGTGCGGCGCCCACGCCGTCATCGCCGAGAACCTCACCGGACTCGACCGTCTGCTCGACGCGCAGACGGCAGGCGAGCCCATCGAGGTCTCCCTGCTGCCCCTGCGGCTGCCCGCCGCCGACGGCGCCCCCGTGCGGGCCGTCGCCCGCATCGGCTGACCACCCTTTCCTCTCCCCGTACGGGAAGGCGTCGCCCTTCCCGTACGGAATGTCCCCGCAAGGAGCACGACCCATGACCGACGAGGTCCTGAAGGCCGCCGACACGCTGGTGTCCGCCTTCGGCGAAGGCCGCCTCGACGACTACTTCGCGGCGTTCGCGCCCGACGCGACGTTCGTCTTCCACCACCCCCGAACGCCTCACCTGCACCGCGGACTACCGCGCCCTGTGGAACAGCTGGGTCGACGACGACGGCTTCCGCGTCCTGGCCTGCACGTCCACCGGCCGGCTGGTCCAACTCCTCGGTGAAACAGCCGTGTTCAGCCACGACGTCGAGACCACGGTCAGCACCACCGCCGGCGAAGAGACCCTCAAGGAGCGCGAGACGATCGTGTTCCGCCGCCAGGCATCCGGCCGCTGGCTGGCCGTGCACGAACACCTCTCGCCGGCGGCCGGGGCGTAGGCGCGCGACGCGAAGCCGCAACCGCAACCGCAACCGCACCGAGAACAGCAACAACCGCGCGCCCGCGCACCTCTCACCACCTGATGGAGTCGCTGACCGCAGCCCTGACCTCGGTGACCCGCCGTTACGCAGCGCGGGCGCCCCGTCTCCCCCGGGCCTGTAATGTGATCGGTGTACCTCCTGTGTGACACCGGCCCGTCAAATCCGCTGGTGAGCGCGGGGAAATGACCATCTGGGTCATGACGGTGATGCGCATGGTCGACCGACTACCACCGGATCCACCCACCCTCGGCAGCCTGCCCTAGGGGCGGACATGGCCGACGAGGTGCGCATCGATCTGCTCGGTGGCCTGCACGTGGCGGTCGGAGACCGCAACGTCGCCGCCGGGGCGTGGCGGCTGCGCAAGGCCAGGAGCGTCCTGAAACTGCTGGCCCTGACACCGGACCACAGGCTGCACCGGGACAGGGTGTACGACCTGCTGTGGCCCGACCTGGATCCGGAAGCCGCGTCCAACAATCTGCACCAGGTGCTGCATGCCGTCCGGCGCGCGTTGGCGACCGCCGGGACACCCGGCGATGTCGTCGTCCTTCGGGACGACGTGGTCGCACTCGGCCCGGACGGCGGCGTCCGGGTCGACCTCGACGAGCTGGATGAGGCGACACGACGGGCATCGGCCGGTGGCAGGCCGGCGGACTACCGCGCCGCACTCGCCCTGGCCGAGCATGAACTGTTGCCCGAGGACACCTTCGAGCCATGGACGCAGGAGGCGCGCAGTGCCCTGGGTGTCCGGCGCACCGGGCTGAGACTGGCTCTCGCCGAGACGCTCGAGCAGCAGGGCCGTGCCACCGAGGCGATCGAGGTGCTGCAGTCTCTGATCGCCGACGACGAACTCAACGAGCCGGGCCACCGGGCACTCATGCGGGTCCTCGCAGCCGCGGGACGACGGCGGGAGTCGCTGGCGGTGTATGAGCAACTGCGTGACGCGCTCCGCGGTGACACCGGATCCGACCCGGACCCGCAGACCCGCGAGTTCTACCGCACGCTGCTGGCCGGCTCGGTCGAGGAGCCGGCCGAACGCGGTCCCGTACATCGTCACAACCTGCCGGCGCAGCTGACCAGCTTCATCGGCCGGGAACGCGAAATCGTCGAGGTGGAGGAACTCCTCGCGCGTAGTCGGCTGTTGACCCTGACCGGCCCCGGCGGTTGCGGCAAGACCCGGCTCGCCCTGGCCGTCGCGGCCCGCCACGTCGATGCTGTCCGCGACGGTGTGTGGTTCGTCGACCTCGCCGCGGTCGCCGAACCCGGGTTCGTTCCGGACGCGGTCGCCGCAGTGCTCGGCATCGAGCTCCCGCCGGACAACAGGACACAAGCGGCCCTGGTCGCGCAGCTGTCCGGGCGGGAGCTGCTGCTCGTGCTCGACAACTGTGAGCACCTGGTCGAGTCATGCGCCGCCCTGGTCGCGGACGTCCTGGCCCACTGTCGGGGGGTCGTCGTGCTGGCCACCAGCCGCGAACCACTCCGGGCCTACGGCGAACGCACATGGAGAGTGCCCTCACTCGGACTGCCTGACATACATCGGCTGCCACCCCCGGCCGAGCTCGGCCGTTTCTCATCCGTGCGGCTGTTCGTGGAACGGGCCAAGGAGGCCGTCCCGCATTTCCGACTGGACGCGGACAACGCGGCCGCCATCGCGCAGATCTGCTTCCGGCTCGACGGGATGCCCCTGGCCCTGGAGCTCGCGGCCGCGCGGGTACGCATTCTGGCACCGCGACAGATCGCCGAGCGGCTCGACGACGCGCTCACCCTCCTCGGGCAGGGCGGCAGGCATACGGTGACCCGGCAGCAGACGCTGCTCGCCACCCTGCGGTGGAGTCACCAGCTGCTCGACCCCGAGGAGCGACTGCTCTTTCGTCGGCTCGCGGTCTTCGCCGGCGGCTTCTCGCTGCCCGCTGCGGAGGAGGTGTGCACCCAGGACATCGACCCCTCATCCGTGCTGGATCTGCTCGGCCGGCTGGTCGACAAGTCGCTCGTCCTGGTGGAGCGCCACGGCGACGAAGCGCGCTACCGACTGCTGGAGACGATCCGGCAGTACGCGCGGGAGCGACTGCGCGACTCCGGGGAACTGACGGAGACCGAGAGCCGGCACCGCGGCTTCTATCTCGCACTCGCCGAGTCGCATGATCCCGAGCTGACGACCCGGATCCCCGGCGAGACGTCACGCCTGCTCGAAGTCGATCACGACAACCTCCGCGCCGCGCTGAGATCGGCCCTCGAGAACGACCCGGAACGCGCACTACGGCTGGCGGTCGCGTTGCGGCGCTTCTGGGTCGAGCGCGGGTACCTCGCAGAGGGGCGGCGCCGACTGGACGACGCACTCGCCGCGGCGCCGGCACCGACTCCGCTACGGGCACGGGCCCTCCTCGGCCAGGGCGTGCTCGCGATACGGCTCGGCGACGGCTCCCGGCTGGCGTCCATCGGTGCGGAGATCGTGGCGATCCACCGGGCACGAGAGGACCGGGCAGCGCTCGCGTACGCCTTCTACCAGCAGGCGATCCTGTTGTGGATGCGCGGCAGCTGGGACGAGTCAGGGACAGCGCTCGACGAGGCGTGCGCACTCGCCGACGGGGATCTGCCGATTCTGGCCGCCGCCGCGCATCAGCGGGGGATCTGCGCCTTCTGCCGTGGTGACGGGAGCGCGGCACGGGATGCCTTCGCAACAAGCCTGCGTCTGCTCACGGACCGCGACAGCGGGACCCGGCCGTACTTCCCGGTCATGACGCCCGGGTACGTGGCCGAGGAGGACGCCGGGGGCAGGATCACCTTGTGCTTCGAGGAGACCGTCCTGGTCGGGCGGCTGGTGGGCACGGCGCAGGCTCGCGGGTACGCGTTGTCCAACCTCGCGTGGGCCACCCGGCTGGACGGCGCTGTGGAGGAGGCCAGAACAGCGGCCGAACAGAGCGTCGACTGCTTCCGCGGGCTCGGTGACCCGCACGGGGAGTCGCTGGCCCTCAACACCCTCGGAAACATATGTCGCACCCACCGGGAGTACGCCGCGGCTCGGCCGTACCTCGAGGCCAGCCTCCGGATCAGACGCCGGCTCGGCGACCGCCGCGAAGTCGGGATCACCCTTGGCAGTCTCGGCCTGCTGGCCATGGCCGTCGGCGACGTCGACAGCGCGCGGTCGGCGATCGGGCGGGCCCTCACCGGCTTCGAGGAAACCGACGACATCCCGGGTACGACGAACAGCCTGCTCCACCTCGGGCTCATCGCCCGGGCCGCGGGCGACGCCGCCACAGCCAGGGATCTGTTCACCCGCGCCCTGGATCTCGAAAACGTTGCCGGGTCGACGTGCGCCACCGGGTGGGTGGCGGTCATGCTGTCGAGAATGGCGGAGGAAGCGGGCGACCAGGCAGGCGCCGACGCGGCCACCGCCCGCGCGCTGCGCCTTTTCACGCGACTGGGCGACATACGGGGTCTGGCTCACCTGCGCCGAGCCGGGGCACGGACGCAAAGCCGCCGCTAACCCGGTGCTAAGCGGCACTTCTTACCTTCCTTGGTGTCAGAGCAAACACCACATCAAGGAGACCGAAAATGTCGATCGATACGGCAGAGGGTGTTCTCGGGGACGCCACCATCGGTGAGCTGGAGGCGGGACTGCGGGGCGAGGTCGTACGCCCGGGCGACGCGGGGTACGACGATGCCCGGGCGATCTGGAACGCCGCGCACGACCGGCGGCCGGCCCTGGTGGTGCGGTGCGCCGGAACCGCCGATGTGATGCGTGCGGTCGAGTTCGCACGCAGCCAGGACCTGCTCGTCGCGGTACGGGGCGGCGCACACAGCATCGCCGGGTTCTCGACCTGCGACGGAGGGATCGTCATCGACCTGTCCGCGATGAAGGGGTCGCGGGTCGACCCGGTACAGCGGCGGATCGTCGCACAGCCCGGAATGACATGGGGGGATTTCGACCACGAGACCCAGGCGTTCGGACGTGCCGTGACCGGCGGCCTGGTCTCGACGACCGGGATCGCCGGCTTCACCCTCGGCGGAGGGGTCGGCTGGCTGGTCCGCCGCCACGGCCTGGCCTGCGACAACCTGGTCGGGGCCGACATCGTGACCGCGGACGGCCGGCTCGTGCACGCCAGTGCCGAGGAGAACCCCGACCTGTTCTGGGCGCTGCGGGGCGGCGGCGGCAACTTCGGTGTCGTCACGTCGTTCGAGTACCAGTTGCACCCGGTGGGCCCACAAGTGCTCGCGGGCCTGATCTTCTACCCGGCCGCCGAGGCACGGCAGGTGATCACCCGGTGGCGTGACCTGACCGCCGGGATGCCCGACGAGCTGACGACGCTGGTCAACCTGACAACAGCGCCCCCGCTGCCGTTCCTGCCGGAAGAGGTGCACGGCACCCGGGTCGTGGTCGTCGGCGGCATGTACGCCGGTGCCCCCGAGGCCGGCGAGGCGGCGGTCCGTCCGCTGCGCGGGCTCGGTACCCCGATCGCCGACCTCATGGGCCCAATGCCCTACACCGGAATGCAGACGCTGCTGGACCCGCTGTGGACGCGTGGTGCGCACAACTATTTCACCTCGGCATTCATCGAGGCATCCGATCCCGCGATCGATGAGCTGACGCGTCTGCACCACACAACGCCGACGCCCTCCAGCGAACTGCACATGCATCACCTGGGCGGCGCCTACGGCCGCGTCCCCGCAGACGCAACCGCGTTCAGCCAACGTGACGCGAGCTTCCTGTGCAATGTGATTGCACGTTCCCCGGAGCCGACCGGCTTCGACGAGCACGTCGCGTGGGCGCGGGGGGCACGGGATGAGATCGCCCGCCACGGCCACGGTGCGGCGTACGTCAACTTCACCGGTGACGGGGCGGAGGACAAGGTGCGCGCCTCGTATCCGGGCCCCGTCTACGACCGGCTCGTGCAGGTCAAGAATAAGTACGACCCCACGAACCTGTTCCGGCTCAATCAGAACATCCGCCCGTCCTCGGCGAGTTGACCCTGGTGACCGCGGACCGGCTCCTCGTGGCGGCCACCGGTCGCGGTGCGGGCGTGATGCCGTCGGACTCCTGCGA
The DNA here is from genome assembly GCF_035918095.1 of Streptomyces sp. NBC_01750. Lineage (NCBI taxonomy): Bacteria > Bacillati > Actinomycetota > Actinomycetes > Kitasatosporales > Streptomycetaceae > Streptomyces > Streptomyces sp. NBC_01750. The sequence goes on along the minus strand of NZ_CP109137.1, from coordinate 8,300,211 downwards.
TGCCGCCACAACGCGGCACCGCAGGAGCCACTCCTGCCGGGCCGGGCGGTTCACGCAGGAAAGGACGGCGCACCACCCCCGCATGATCGAGATCCGGACAGTCGTATCGCGCGGATTGCGCACGCCGGCACTCGTCGAAAACCGGGTTCCCGTCGCCGCATCCGGCAGGCGTGACAAGGCACGCATCGCAACTGGGGCGCGCTTTTGCCGAGGCAGGTTCCATCGCTCCGGCCGCTTCGCTATTCCGCGCAACCTCACCGACATCCTGCCGCAATATCGACCGCCGATTTTTGGCCATCGCGCTCGACAACGCTCCATAACCGCAGAGTGGTGATCATCACAGGCTCGCGGCGTCAGACCCCCTGACCAGTGCGCTAACGTCGTGGTGCGGCGCACCGAAGTCGGGGATTTCATGAACCATGACCAGTGGCTCGGCGATGAAATTGGAACTCGTCGAGGTTCCACCGTGAGCGTGCCGCGTGAATAAGGAACCACCGGGAGAGGTTTATGAATAAGAGTCGATTAGAGTCCATCGGGGCGTATCTCCCCTCGGCTGTTATGAGTACTCCGGAACTCCTTACTCGCATGGAGAAAGTTCCGGAATTCGACCTCTTCAAGATTACCGGAATGGCCGAGCGCCGCGTCGCGGACGACACTGCCGACATCCCGGAGGACTGCCTCACGATGGCAGTCTCGGCAGCCCGCGACTGTCTTGACCGCTCGCGCTACACCCCGGACGAGATCGACGTCGTGATCTCCTGCTCCATCAGCCGCACGACGGACGGCAGACGCCACCAGTTCGAGCCTTCCTTCGCGCACCGCATCGCCAAGGAGATCGGCGCGATCTCCGCCCTTCACTTCGATGTCTCCAACGCCTGCGCGGGCATGATGACCGGCGTCTATCTGCTGGACCGGATGATCCGGTCCGGTGAGGTCCGCAACGGTCTGGTACTCAGCGGGGAGCACATCACTCCGATCGCCTTCACTGCCGCGCGTGAGATGGAGGACAGCCGGGACTCCCAGTTCGCGTCCCTCTCCGTCGGCGACTCGAGCGTCGCCGTGCTGGTCGATCGCGCCACCGACGAAGCAGACATGATCCACGACGTGGAGCTGATGACCTGCTCGGAGTACTCGCATCTGTGCCTGGGCATGCCCAGCGACGACACCGGCGATCTCGCGATGTACACCAACAACAAAGAGATGCATGCCCAGGACAGGCTGTCGCTGTGGCCGACCTTCCACCGCGACAAGCTGACCGAAGACGGTCGCCGATTCGCTGACGAGGAATACGACTTCATCGTCCAGCACCAGGTCGGCAGCCGGTTCATCGACTTCATGAACCAGGTGGGCGAGAGCATCTTCGAGACACCCATGCCGCAGACGCTCTCGGTCGTCGAGAAGTTCGCCAACACCGCGACCACTTCGCACTATCTGGTAGTGCACCAGGCGCTCGCGGAACGACGAATACCCAAGGGGTCCAAGATCCTTCTGGTCCCCGCCGCCTCGGGTGTGGTGACCGGTTTCCTGTCCGCGACCGTCTCCTCGCTGGAGGTATGACCATGGCCACCGTCATCACCTCCACCGCGCTCAGCCCGGCGGACGACACAGGCAGCGCGATCGGGTACGCGGCGTCGGCGGGCAGCGCCTGCCTGGAACAGGCCGGGCTCACCGCCGCGGACGTCGATGTCCTGATCAACGTCGGCGTCTACCGCGACTCCAACATCTCCGAGCCGTCCGTCGCCGCACTCATCCAGAAGCGCATCGGCATCAACCTGGACTACCTTCACGCCCCCGACAGACGGGCCGCGTTCTCTTTCGACCTCATGAACGGCGCCTGCGGCGTGCTCAACGCCGTCCAGGCGGCCGGTGCCCTGCTGGCAACCGGCAGCGCCCGCCGGGTGTTGGTGGTCTCCGCCGACACGCACCCCTCGATGGACCCGTCCAAGGCCGGCACTGCCGAGTTCCCGTACGCGAGCACCGGCGCGGCACTGCTGCTGGAACGCACCGCCGACGCCCGCGGCTTCGGCCGGGTGCACCACCGGTCAGCGCCGGGGACACACGGCGTCAACGGATATCTGCCCCTTTACGAGGCCGGCTCCGAGGGCCGTAGCACCATTGTCGTCGACCGGGACAGCGGTGTGCTGGAGCGGATGCTCGACCTGGCCGTCGACTCGGTACGCGGTTGCCTCGCGGCCGAGTACGGCACCGACGCCGACGGAGCGGCAGCGGTCCTGGACCGCACGCTGCTGATCACCTCGCAGCCGTCGCCCGACTTCCCCGCCCAGCTCGCCAAACGCCTGGGCGTGGCATCCGACGGCGCCGTCACCGTCGAAGGGGTGCAGGGCGATCCGCACACCTCGGCACTGGCCTACGGCTTCCGGCAGGCACAGGACACGGGCAGGCTCGCGGGCTTCGACCGGATCCTCTTCCTCGCCGTCGGCGCCGGCCTGAGTTCGGCCGCCACTCTCTACCGCCTGGCCGACGACAGCGACGGAGCCGCGCGCTGATGCCCAGCAGCACGACCGCACTTGGCCACGACGCATTCCTGACCGAACTGCTTGCCTGGCACGCCGTCCGTACGCCCGACAAGCCGGCCGTCATCCACCCGGACGGGGACCGGATGGAGTCGGCCGGCCGGCCGGCCTACGCCTCGGTCGGCTACGCCGAGCTCGCCGCGCGGGTCACCGCCTGCGCCGCCGGGCTGGAAGCGCACGGCATCCGCCGCGGTACCCGTACGGCCCTGCTGGTGACGCCGGGCGTCGACCTGCTGACGCTGGTCTTCGCTTTGCTCCACATCGGCGCTGTTCCGGTGGTGGTCGATCCCGGCATGGGGCTCGGCCGCATGCTGGACTGCCTCCACCGGGTGGGTGTTCAGGCATTCATCGGCGTCCCGTCCGCACATATTCTGCGGCGGCTGCGTCCGCGTGCCTTCGCCGGAGTGCGGAGCCTGATCAAGGTGGGCCGCGGGAGCGGCACGGCACTTGCGGAGCTGACCGCCCTCGGTGCGGGCCTGCCGCAGCGGCCGCCGCTGAAGTCCGGGCCCGACGACCTCGCGCTGATCGGCTACACCACCGGCAGTACCGGCCCTGCCAAGCCGGTCGAGCTCACCGTCGGCATGCTGCGGGGCATGGCGTACGGCGTCGAGGAGGGCCACTTCACCTCCGACATGACCAGCACCCTGGTCACCCTGCCCCTGATGGGCGTATTCGACCTCGCGGCGGGCCGCACGGCCGTGGTGCCCAAGATGAACATGGGCCGGGTCGGCGCCGCAGACCCGGCGCTGCTGACCGACGCGATCCAGCGCTTCTCCGTGAACGCCATGTTCGCCTCCCCCGCGCTGCTGGGTCCGCTCTCGGCCCATCTGGCCGAGACCGGCGCCCGCGTGCCGTCGCTGCACCTGATCGTCTCCGGTGGCGCACCGGTGAGCCCGGAGCTGATGGGCGCGCTGCGTGCCGTACTGCCCAACAGATCACGTGTGTTCAGCACCTACGGGTCGACCGAGGCGCTGCCCATCGCACTGGTGGAGAGCAGAGAAGCGCTGGCCGGGCCGGCCGACGGCCTGGCAGCGGGCCTGGGTGTCTGTGTGGGCCGGCCCGCACCCGGCACATCGGTCCGCATCATCGAGGTCGGCGACGCTCCGATCCCCCGGTGGACGTCCAGACTGCCGTTGGAAGCCGGTGAGATGGGCGAGATCGTGGTCAGCGGCCAGGCGGTCAGCCCGCGCTACTTTCAATCGCCCAGGGCCGACGCCGCGCACAAGATCCAGGACGGCGGGCGTCGTTGGCACCGCACCGGTGATGTCGGATGGATCGACGGTGAGGGACGGATCTGGTTCTGCGGGCGCAAGAGCCACCGGGTCCGCGCAGCCTGCGGCGACCTGCACACCGTGCGCTGCGAGAGCGTCTTCAACACCCACCCACAGGTCCGGCGCACGGCGCTGGTGGGCTTCGGCCCGCACGGCGAGCAGCGGCCGGTGCTGTGCGTGGAGCTGGCACCGGACACCGACCGCAGGCAGTGGCCCCGAATCGAGGGCGAGTTGCGCGAGCTGGGCGCGAACAACCCGATGACCAAGGCCATCACGGACTTCCTCCCGCACCCCGCCTTCCCCGTCGACATCCGCCACAACGCCAAGATCCGCCGGGAACTGCTGGCCGGATGGGCCGAGGACCTGCTCACCGGAAGCCGCCGCCCGACGGCCGGCGACCGTGCCCTGCGCGCCGTCCCACTGCTCGGGTGGGCGTATCTGGCGGCCTGGCCGCTGCTGCCTTGGAGCCATGTGGCGCTGACCGCTCTCTGGTGGGTGGACGCCTTCCTGAGCGTCGTCGTCCACGCGGTCCAGATACCGTCCGCGCTGCGTGCGGAGCAGGAACTCGCCACCGGGCGCAAACCGTGGGCGACCGCGGCACTCACGATGCTCTTCGGAGCGACGTGGTGGCGTACACAACTCCGCAGGACGAAGGGCGCTTCCGTATGAGGGTGCTGGTGACGGGCGCGTCCGGGTTCCTCGGCAGCCATATCGTCGACGCCTGTCTCCGCGCCGGCGACGAAGTGCGGGTACTGGTGCGCGAAGAGAGCGACCTGAGCCATCTGCGCACTGTTGCGGGCGTCGAGTTCTCCTACGGCGACCTGCGCGACGCCGCCTCGGTACGTCGGGCGATGGACGGGATCGATGCGGTGCACCACAGCGCGGCCCGGGTCACCGACAGGGGTACCCGCGCCCAGTTCCGGGACGAGAACGTCTCGGGCACGGCGCGCCTCATGTCGGCGGCCCAGGAAGCCGGGGCGCGACGCTTCGTCTTCATCAGCAGCCCCAGCGCGCTGATGAGCATCCGCGGCGGCGACCGGCTCGACATCGACGAGACCGAGCCCTTCCCCGCACGCCACCTCAATCTCTACTCGGAGACCAAGGCCGCCGCGGAGCGCCTGGTGCTGGCCGCGGACCGCGCGGACTTCACCACCGTCGCACTGCGCCCGCGCGCCGTGTGGGGCCCGCGCGACCACTCCGGATTCATGCCGCGGCTGCTCGCGAAGATGATGACGGGCAGCCTGCCCGACCTCTCCGGTGGCAGGCCGGTGTACGCATCCCTGTGCTACTGCGAGAACGCCGCCGACGCCTGTGTGCGGGCCGCGCGTGCCGACGGGGTCGGCGGCAGGGCGTACTTCATCGCCGACCGGCAGCCGGTGGAGATCTGGAGCACGCTCGCCGGACTCGCCGAGCGGTTCGGCGGCAAGCCTCCGACCAAACGCGTCTCCCACCGCCTGTTGCGCGCAATCGCCTTCACGGCCGACATGGCATGGAAACTGCCGCCGTTGGCCAAACACTCCTCGCCACCGCTCTCCCGGTACTCGCTGGCGCTGCTGACCCGTTCGGCGACGTACGACATATCTGCGGCACGGCGGGATCTGATCGCGCCACGGGTGGACCACGAAGCCGGAATGGCCCGGCTGGAGGCCTGGATCGACAGCATCGGCGGCGTCGACGAATTCATCCGGAAGGTGAAGTAGCCATGACTGTGCATCATGCCGCGACGGGCATCGGTCCTGGGGCCCGTCCCGAGGGCCGTACCTCCTTCCGCCGGCCCGTCTCCCCGACCGAGTGGTCCTATCTGGCCGCCACCCGCCTGGGCGAGCTGCTGGTGCTCCAGCTGGTGGTCGAGGGCACCGGCCCGATCGACGCCCTGGAGTTGAGCCGCGCCGTCGCGCAGGCCTCGGCGTCCTGCCCGGGCTCGCGGCTGGTGCGCCGCGGCAGGATGTGGGTCGACAGTGGACTACCGGCGCGGATCGTGGTCGCCGATGGACAGGCCTTCGACCGCAGGACGCTCACGGGCCTGCCGGAGCTGACCGGTCCGCTGGCCGATTCGGAGGGCCGCCCCGGCTGCGAGGTGGTGCTCCTCACCGGCGAACCCGGCACCGTGGTGTTCCGTGCCTCCCACGCCGTGATGGACCTCAAGGGCGCGTCGGTCTGGGCCGCCGAGGTCTTCCGGGCGCTGCGGGGCGAACCGCTGCACGGCGCCGCCGATTCCCTGGCCGACTACCAGTTGCTGGACAGGCTCGGCCGAACCGGGCAGCGGCCCCGTCTCGGGCTCGACCAGCGCTCACCGCTGGCCGGCCGGGCGGGCAGCGGCTCGGTGTGGCGGCGGCGTGCGGTTCCGGGCCGACACGCGGCGCTCGCCGCCAAGGTGGCGACCGCGGTTGCCGGCGCCGTCGGTGGTTCCCCGGCCCGGATCATGGTCCCGGTGGATCTGCGGCGGCACGCTCCCACCGTGTCATCGACGGCCAACCTGGCGCTGCCGGTGTTCCTCGACGTCCCGGCCGGCCACGGCACGGATGCGGTGCACCGCCGGCTGCTCAACGCCCTCGCCGCACGGCAGGAACTGGCGGCCGGGGCGGAGACGGCGCTCGCCCGGCTGCCGCTGCCCGCAGCGGCGGCGCTGGTGGGCGCTGCGCGCGCCGGCTCGTACGCCCGGCACCGCTATCTGGCGTCGGCGATCGTCTCCAACGCCGGCCGGCTGGCGCTCGAGGAATTCAGTACCGGGGAGTTCGCGGCGACGACCGTGTACGCCCTGCCGGTGCATGCCCCCCTGGTTCCTGTCAGCATCGCGCTCCTCGAACTGCCCGAGCACACCGAACTGGTGGTCTCCGCCCGCGGGGCCGCGGACGCCGGCGAGCGCTGCGAGGTGCTGCTGGACCGGATCGAGACCGCGCTGGGCACGGCCGTACCGGTCTCGTACGCGCCGCCCGTGACCCGGCCTCGAAAGCCAGGCGCAGCCGACCGGCTGCTCGCACCCGGACCTGACGGGCTTCCGCCGCTGGACACCACAGTGGTGCAGTTGTTCCGGGCGCAGGCCGCCCGGCAACCGGAGGCAATCGCCGTGACCGGCGACGGCCTCCCGTGGTCGTACAGGGATCTGGACCGCCGCTCGGACTCCGTCGCGGCGGTGCTGCTGGCCCGGGGAGTCGGGCGCGGCGAGGTGGTGGGTGTGCTGGCCGACCGCTCGGCGCTCGGCCTGGCCGGGATCTGGGGTGTCCTCAAGGCAGGCGCCGCTTTCCTGCCGATGGACATCCGCAATCCGCAGCAGCGGGTCAAGGAGCTGCTGCACGACGCGCAGGCCCGGTTCTGTCTGACGGACGCGGCCTCGGCCGGCCGTGCGAGCGGGGCCGACTGCACAACGATCCTCCTCGAGGATGCCGGCAGCGATCGCGCAACGCTCCAAGAGCAGGCGCGCCACGACCTGACCGCTGCCGCTCCCGGCCCGGACGATCTGGCCTATGTCATCTACACCTCGGGTTCCACCGGCAAGCCCAAGGGTGTCCAGATCGAGCACCGGAGTCTCGTCAACGTGGCCGGCTGGATAGCCCCGTTCCTGCGGTGCGACGAACAGACCCGGGTCGCGTACTCCTTCTCCCCCGGCTTCGACCTGTCGATGATGCAGATCTTTCCGCCGCTTCTGCACGGTGGGGCCGTCGTACCGGTGCCCGGCGAACTCGACCACGTCAAACTGCGTGAGATGTTCTCGGGCCGGCAGGCCAACACCCTGGCGCTGACCCCGACCCACCTCGAACTGGCCGCCAGGCTCGGCCTCCGTCCGGCAGGCATCCGCGCGCTCCACGTCGGCGGCGAGAACCTCACCACGGGCACCGGCCAGTGGGCACGGGCATCGTTCGGGCCCGACTGCCTGATCGTCAATATCTACGGCCCCACCGAAGCGACGGTGGCCTGTACCGCCGCCGTCGTCGGCGACGACGCCTCACACGCATCAACGCCGATCGGAGTACCGGTGCACCGCACCTCCGTGGCCGTGCTGGACGAGCAGCGGCAGGAAGTGCGCGACGGCGAGCTGGGCGAGCTGTATGTAACGGGTGTTCAACTGGCCCGCGGCTACCTCGGCCGCCCCGACCTGACGGCCGACCGTTTCGTCTACCTCGCGGACGGCCGGCGCGCCTACCGGACCGGCGACCTGGTGCGGCGGCTGCCGGACGGGCAGCTCGAGTACGCGGGCCGGATCGACAGCCAGGTCAAGATCCGCGGTCACAGGGTCGAGCCGGGTGAGGTCGAGGCGGCGCTCACCGCGCTGCCGGACATCGCGCAGGCGGCCGTGGTCGCCCGCCGCAGGCACCATGCCGGCCCGCAGGCACTGTGCGCCTACGTGGTTCCTGCCGAGGGCGCGGAGGTCCTCGACGAGGCAGCCGTACGGGCAGAGTTGGAACGTTCGCTGCCCTCCCACCTGGTGCCCTCGGTCGTGTGCACGGTGCCCGGGCTGCCCGAGACGGCCAGCGGCAAGACCGACCGCAATGCGCTGCCGAATCCTTTCGACGAAGCGGGCGCGGAGCCCGGGAAGCAGGCCGCACCGGGAGCGCCCGCGAACACGACGCCCGCCGGGACCGGACCTGCTCCGGGACCCTCCACTGCGGCGGTGACCGCCGGCATCTGGTCCCGCATCCTGCACTGCGATGCCACGCGCCTCGATGCCTCCGCCGACTTCCACGCGCTGGGCGGCGACTCTCTCGCCGTCCTCGAGATGCTGTCCGCGCTCGGTGACGAACTGCTGGGACAGGCCATGGAGCAGCAGTTCCTGGCGCAGCTCGGGTCCCTGAGCGAGAATCTGACGCTCGGCCGGGTCGTCGAGACCGTCGACGCCCTGCGGAGCACGTCGTGATCTTCGTCGGTGAGGGCGCGCTGCTCCGGCGCGCCATACAGCACACACTGGACAGCGGTCTGGCCGTGGACCTGGTCTGCGGCCCCGCCGCCGCGCTGACGGCTTCGCCCGACGTGCCCTTCCTGGCAGCCGCGGACGTCAACGCGGTCGCCGGAGAACTGGCCGACGCCAGCACGGACGGCCTTGTCTGGTCGGTCAACAACCGGATGATTTTCCGCGCTCCGGTGCTCTCCACCGGGCTGCGCATCCTGAACATCCACCACGGCCCGCTACCCGCCTACCGTGGGCTGCCCGAGGTGGCTCTGGTGTACGCGATACTGCGCGGCGATCGAGAGTTCGCCGCGACACTCCACCTGGTGGACGAGGGCATCGACACGGGCAGGACCCTGGCCGCCGAGCCCTATCCGATCGGCCCGGACGACCCGTACCACGTGGTGCTCCGCCGCGGTCTGGAAACCTGCCACAACCTGTTCAAGCGCTGCCTGCCACTCGCCGCCGCCGACCCCGACTGGACCGGCGAGCCCACCCGGCCCCTGGGCGCCGACGGCGGCTACTTCGGCCGCGCGGCACTGGCCCGTCTGCCCGAGCACCGCAGTCACCCGAACTTCAAGCGCGCCACCGACCTGGGTTTCCTGGCCGGCTACCTCCCGGAGCTTGCCGCAGCGCTGGCATGAAGGCCGGCGGCCGTCCGCCCCGGCGCCTTGCGGCCGCCGCTGGGCGGATCCTTCTCAACCGCCGCTCAACGGGGTGTCCGGAACCACGTGGTCGGCGATCGAAATCAAGAGCTCGGTACTGAAATTCTTGGCGGCGTCGCTGCCGATCCCCTGTGTCGCGACCGTCGCGATCGCGATCTTCTTGGAAGGCAGATAGGCGACCGTTCCCTGATAGCCGGCGAACGACGGATTCTGCAGGAGCCAGGTTTTCTGAACGGCCACGCCGAGGGCGTAGGAGGTCGTGGGCGACACATCGGATACAGGCGTGATCTGCACCTTGTGCGACTCGGGCGTCAGCAGCTTCCCCTCGCCCAGCGCCGCAAACGACTTCCCCATATCTTCCAGCGTTCCCGTCATTACCGATCCCGGCGCCAGCGTCCATGACGGATCCCAGTAGGTGGAGTCCTCGAATACGTCCCTTTCGTTGTCGAAGGCGTGCAGCACCGGGGCGGAAATCTCCGCTGTGGCCGGAATTTGGGTCTGGGTCAATCCGAGGGGCTTCAGGATGTTATTCTGCATCACTTCCGCCAGGGGTTTCTTCTCCACTTTCGAGATGATGTCACCAAGGATCACCCAATTGGCGTGCGAGTATACGAAACCCGTTCCCGGTTTTTTCACGAGGGGCTTGGAGACGGAGATGTCCACCAGTTCTTCCGCCGTCCACTGCCGGAACGGATTCTTGTAGAGTTCAGCCACGAACTTGGGATCTGTGACGTAGTCCGCGTATCCCGAGGTGGTAGAGGCCAGCATCTTCAGTGTGATCTCGTCCGCGTGCGGAAGTTCGGGGCGCCACCGAGAAATCTTGTCGTCAAGCTTGACCTTTCCCTCATCGACGAGCTTGAGAATTTCGGTCGTCAAATAGGGAATAGCAACCGACCCGATCCGGAAATGCATGTCCTTCGAAGCCGGAATGCCCGTCATCGACTCCCCTGAAGCGACGGTCGAGATCTTTTTGCCATCGACCCATACCCCTGCCATGGCTGCGGTGAGTTTGTACTTCTTCAGGGAGTCTTCAACCTGCTTCTCGGTGAATTCGGCAGTGTCGCCCGCAATGCACGTGCCGCCTTCAGAGATCTGGTCGGACGGACATGCCTTCGCCGCACTTTCGGCCTCAGTGAAGGCACAGCCCGCCAGCGAAGCTCCCAAAAGCACCTGCAGGCAGATGAGGGTCACGGTCTTCGGACTACGCACGATGGAGCCTCCAGCCAGATCGACGGCCGCGATCCCCGCATCTCGCAATTGAGGGCCTCGTTCCGCATGCTAACCGTCGGCCTCAGCCGGCGCGCTTCGGAAGATTTCCAGAAGCTTGTACGTCCTTTCGTGTGGTCGCCGCAGGCGGTCGTGGTCGTAGCCTTATTGGCGTAGGGCTTGCCGGACGGCTTGAACCGCATCGCACTTGTCCGCCGGCATCGGGCTTGTGGAACGGCTCGCCACGGGGCGCCCGGCGCCGCAGCCTGGCGGAGACTGAAAGTACGGGGCCGTGAGGAGGAGACATGACCGAGAGCTCCATGGGTGACGAGGTCTACCAGCCGGACGGGTCCGAGGTGCAGGACGATGCCGGGCTGCTGGACGCCGAGGACACTCTCGAGGATCCCGCGCTGCAGATCCTGTCCGAGGGGTACTCCCCGCCGGAGAGGCCGTGGGCCGTGGAGCGGATAGGCACCACCGCGGCGGAACAGCGCCGGGGAGAGAGCCTTGATGAACGGCTGGCCGAGGAAGCGCCAGACGTCAGTACGCCCGCGGGCGACGGGCTGGGGGACGCGTGGGACACGGACGGCGAACTGATCGACGACGAGGTCGGGGACGAGCGCGCCGGGCGGCTTGTGGCCCCGGATGAGGGCGCCCACTCCGGCCTGGAGAAGGACCTGGTCGCTACGGATGTGGGCATCGACGGCGCCTCCTCGGCGGAAGAGGCGGCGATGCATCTGATCCCGGAATCCTCCGAGCAGTCCTGATCTGCCCAGGGCTGCGGTGGGCGCCCCGGCGCTACTGGGGGGCGTCGGCAGTCAGCCGCTGGCGGCCGCGGACGCGTAGCGGCCTCGCACGTGCGCGGCAGATCCGCCGGCAGCGCCGAGCGCCAAATGCCGCGCCCTGCCCCGGGGTCGACCAGGGTGGACCTTGGCCACGCCCGTATCCGCACCACCGTCCGCGCTGTCACGGTGACAACGTTCCCTCTCGCGAGCCGATGCGTTGCTTCTGGCAGGTTGTTGCCGCCGCCGGGCGCTCCGAGGGCCGTCTGACGCAGACTCCTCTCATGACCGAAGAAACGATCACCGCGGCGGCCGCGGGCACCTGGAAACTCGGCGACCTCACGGTCAACCGCATCGGGTTCGGCGCGATGCGCCTGACGCAGAACGGCCCGGCGTTCGGGAACGGCGTCCCGAGCGATCGTGGCCGGGCGATCAGCGTGCTGCGCCGCGCGGTCGAGCTCGGTGTGAACCACATCGACACCGCCGCGTTCTACTTCTCAGCGCTGCGCTCCGCCAACGAGTTGATCAACCGCGCACTGGCCCCGTACCCGGATGACCTGGTCATCACCACCAAAGTCGGGCCGGGCCGGGACCCGTCGGGCGAGTGGCTGTGGGCCACGCCGGAGCAGTTGCGCGGCCAGGTCGAGGAGAACCTGCGCCAGCTCGGCCGTGACCACCTCGACCTGGTGAACCTGCGTATCCCACGAAGCAAGGCAACCGGCTCGATCGCCGAGCACTTCGGCGCGCTGGCCGGCCTGCGCGACTCCGGGCTGATCCGCCACCTGGGCATCTCCAACGTCACGCCCGAACACCTCGCCGAGGCCCGGACCATCACGTCGGTGGTCTGCGTGCAGAACCCCTACGGCGTCGGCGCAGGGCCCGAGGCCCACGAGTTCCTGCGCACCTGCGGGGAGCAGGGCATCGCTTTCGTACCGTTCTACGCGATCGCCAGTGCCGGGCGCGACGCAGGTGCGAGCGCCACCGACAGCGAAGAGATACTCGCCGTCGCACGCGCGCACGGCGCGACGGCCGCGCAGGTCCGGCTGGCATGGACGCTGCAGCAAGGACCGCACGTGCTGGCCATCCCTGGCACCGGCAATCCGGACCACCTCGTCGACAACATGGCCGCGGGTGCGCTGCGGCTCTCCGCGGACGAACTGGTCCGCCTCAATTCGCTTCACACGGGCGGAGGGTGAGCCAGGTACCGACTGCGCCGCCTCGCAGATGGTTCAGCGGCGGCTGAGAAGGCTGCGCCCCTGCCCCGGATCGTCCGCTTCCCCTTACCCTCCGGCAGCGACCGCGCCTTGGCATATCGGGCACCGGTCCCTGCCATCCCACCCGTCCCATCCGAAAACCCCGGGCTTGAGGGACTGGCCTTCAAGCTCCTTGCGTACGGCGACCCGATAGGTCCAGACCGCCTCGATGTAAGGGTGGGAGACATCGTGGAAGGCGGGTGATGCCGACGAAGCCCCTGCCGCAACCGCCCGCTGAAGCGCACGGAGCTGCTCGAACATCACCTGCCCGGCGCCGGCGACGGGCGGCGGTCGCATCGATGAACAGCCGTTCCCGCACCTCATAGATCGCGGAATCGCTCAGCGCCGCGCGGGTGGCCGCGTCCAGGTCGGCTTCGGCACCGGGGGCTTGCGCGATCTGGCGCAACCGCGCGTGACACACCCCAGCGGCTCCGATGAACTCGATGTACGCAGCCCGCCGCCGTGCCCCGACTCCGCGGTCGTTTTCATGGCGATGGCGCAGATAGTCAGCCAGAACGGTGCCGGAAATGGCAAGAGAGCCACCACTGACCGCCGCGACGAGCGTCCCCCAGTCCACGTCTGCCCCCAGCAGTGATCACAACGCCGACCTCTGGAATCTACGCGTGGCTTCCCTCGAAGAACAGACTGCCCCGGTACGCGACGGACCCGACCTCGGCGCAGCCGGCATGCTGTCCAGGGGCAGGGGGTACTGGTCCGCGCCGCGGCCGGGACATTCGCCGACCGGTCACCGAACTGCTCGATCAGATACCGGCTCGGGACCGGGCGGCAGGCGACGACGGCTTCAGCAGATCCGTGGCAACTGCTCCCCGATCGGCAGGTCCACCACCCGCGTACCGCCAAGTCCGGTACGCGCCACCACCATGCCAGGGTGCGCCTCCACAGCTTCACCGATCACCGTCGCGTCGGCGCCCAGAGGGTGCGAGCGCATGGCTTCCAGGACCTGCTCCGCGTGCTCGCGCGGGACGAACGCCACGAGCTTGCCCTCGTTGGCGACGTACATCGGGTCCAGCCCCAGGACGGCACAGGCGTTGGCCACGGGTGGAGGGACGGGAATGATGCGCTCCTGGACGACGACTCCGGCGCCGGAGGCCGCCGCGATCTCGTTCAGGGCGGCTGCCAGGCCTCCGCGCGTGGGATCGCGCAGCACATGCAGGTCCGGGGTGACGGCGAGCATCGTCTCCACCAGGCTGCCGAGCGCCGCGCAGTCGCTTTCGATCTCCACACCGAACTCAAGACCCTCGCGGACGCTCATGATCGCGACACCATGGACGCCGATCGCGCCGCTGACGATCACCACATCACCGGGGACGACGCGCTGCGGCCGCAGATCGACGCCTGCCGGGATGATGCCGATCCCCGACGTGTTGATGAAGATCCCGTCGCCGTGGCCGGCTTCGACCACCTTGGTGTCACCCGTGACCACTTCGACCCCGGCGGTGCGCGCGGCCGAACCCAGCGCCTCCGCCACGCGTGAGACCACCGAGAGCTCGACCCCCTCCTCCAGGATGAATCCGCAGGAGAGATAGGCGGCTCGGGCGCCGCTCATGGCAAGGTCGTTGACGGTGCCGTTGACGGCCAGGTCACCGATACTGCCGCCGGGAAAGAACAGCGGCCGGACCACGAAGGAGTCCGTGGAGAAGGCCAGCCGGACTCCGCCGAGCGAGAGCGCCGCGGAATCGCCCAGCTGTCCGAGTACCTCTCCCCCGAAGGCCGGCGCGAAAATGTGCTGGACGAGCTCGGCGGAGAGCGCGCCGCCACCGCCGTGGCCCATCACCACCCGGCTCTGGTCCCGCAGCGGGGCCGGGCAGGTCCACGACGTGGGATCCGGCAGCTGTGGCTCGGCAGTCCGCGATGAGCCGTTCAACGGCGTACCCGTCGGGAGCGCTTCTGTGGTCTCAGACAACGGTGCTCGCCTCCAGCGATGCGTTCGTGATGTCCAGCCGCCGGTAGAGGTAGTACGCGGCACACGCGCCCTCACTGGAGACCATGGTGGCACCGAGCGGCGTCCGGGGCGTGCACAGCGTGCCGAAGGCCTCGCACTCATGAGGCTTCAGCAGGCCCTGCAGAACCTCGCCGCTGCGGCACTCCGCCGGTTCCCTGGTCTGGATGCCGGTGACCGAGAAGCGGTACTCGGCGTCGTAGTCCCGGTACCGCGAGGACAGCCGCCAGCCGCTGCCGGGGATCGTTCCGATACCGCGCCAGGCGCGGTCGGTGACCTCAAAGACATCCGCCAGCATGGCCTGGGCGGCGGGGTTTCCCTCGGGGCGGACCGCACGCGGGTAGGCGTTGTCGACGGTGTGCTCACCGCGTTCCAGCTGCAGTACGGTCCTGCGCACCCCCTCAAGGATGTCCAGCGGTTCGAATCCGGTCACGACGATCGGGACACGGAACCGCTCTGCCAGCTCCGGATACTCGGCGACGCCCATCACACTGCACACATGCCCGGCCGCGAGGAAGGCCTGAACCCGGCAGCGCGGGGACTGCATGATCGCCTCGATCGCCGGGGGCACCCTGACATGGGACACCAGCAAGCTGAAGTTCTGGATGCCGAGCTTGCGCGCCTGATACACCGTCATGGCGTTGGGCGGCGCGGTCGTCTCGAATCCGATACCGAAGAACACCACTTCGCGGTCCGGGTTCTGCTGAGCGATCCTCAGGGCATCGAGCGGCGAGTAGACGACCCGTACATCGCCGCCTTCGCTGCGGACCTGGAACAGGTCACGGCCGGTGCCGGGCACGCGGAGCATGTCACCGAAGGAGCAGAAGATCACCTCGGGGCGGGAGGCGATCTCCAGAGCTTTGTCGATGACTTCAAGGGGGGTGACACATACGGGACAGCCGGGTCCGTGGATCAATTCCACCTGCTCAGGGAGCAACTGGTCGATGCCGTGCCGGATGATCGTGTGCGTCTGCCCCCCGCAGACCTCCATCAGTGCCCACGGCCTGGTCACGGTGGAGTGGATGTCATCGAGCAGGCGACGCGCCAGATCCGGGTCCTGGAACTCGTCGATGTACTTCACTTCTGTGCCTCCTGGGGTGTGTCGATGCCGGCGGCGGGCAACGGGGACCCGCCGGCTTCCGCCGCCAACTCCCACGGATCGCCGAACTCCTCCTGAAGCATCCCGAGCGTGGCGAAGAGCTCGAGCGTCTGCTTGGCCGACGCCTCGTCCAGGCGCTGCAGGGCGAACCCCACATGAACGATGGCGTACTCGCCGACCTGGAGGTCCGGCAGATACTCCAGGCACACCTCCTTGACGACGCCGCCGAAATCAACGCTGGCCATACGGGTGCCGTCGCGTTCCTCGATGTCCAGTACTCTCCCGGGTACCGCCAGGCACATGCGCTTCTCCTCGCTGTGGATGTTCCGTAGCCCGGTCTTCCCGGGGCACGTCGTCAGTGGCCGCCTCCGCGCAGGGCCACGGCGGCATGTGCGGCCACCATCAGTTGACCGAGCGCAAGTCCCCCGTCGTTCGGCGGGACTTGGCGGTGGCGCAGGACGGTGAAACCGTCCTCGCGAAGCGACCGTGCGCACGCAGAGGAGAGCAGAACATTGGCGAACACACCGCCGGTCAGGGTCACGGTGTCCAGTCCGTGTTCCTCTCGCGCCAAGACGCAGATCCTGTGCACGAGATCGGCGACGGCCCGGTGGAACCGCGCGGCGACGAGGGCCACGGATGTGCCTGCCCGTACGTCGTCGACGACGGCTGCCAGGACGGGCGCGGGGTCGGCGGTCGCCGCAGCCCGGCCATCGCCCCGTGGCCGCACTGCGAACGCGTAGCCGGCCACGTCCCCGGCCGCGGCCGTCAGGGCGGCCGCCTCCAGCTCGATGGCTGCCTGGGCTTCATATCCGGACTGATGGCAGACGCCCACGAGCGAGGACACGGAATCGAACAGCCGCCCCATGCTGGACGTGGGCACGCAGTTCAGATCGCGCTCCAACTGGTGCTCCAGCACACGGAGTTCGTCGGGAGGGCAGGCGGCAGTGCAGGGAAGGTCCTCGGACCAGGCGATGCCGGCTGCGCGCAGATGCGCAAGTGCCATTCGGTACGGCCGGCGCACCGCGGCGTCCCCGCCCGGCTGGGAGACGTAAGCGAGGTGTCCGAGGCGGCTGAACCCCTCGTAGTCCGCCAGCAGGAACTCCCCGCCCCACACCGCCCCGTCGTCACCGTAGCCAGTGCCGTCGAACGCGACCCCGATCACGGGGCGGCTCCCGTCGAGTCCGTGCTCCGCCATCGCGGCGGCTACGTGGGCGTGATGGTGCTGGACCCGCACGACCGGCCGGCCCGTCGCGTGCCGGGTGGCCCACTGCCCGGAGCGGTAACCGGGATGCCGGTCGGCCGCCAGCAGCCCGGGGTTCACCCCTGCGATCGACTCCAGTTGGGTTTCGGCGCGCTCGAACGCCTGCTGTGTGGCGAGGTCGTCCATGTCCCCGATGTGCGCCGACAGCCAGGCCCTGCGCCCTTCCGCGAGACAGAACGCGTTCTTGAGGTCGCCCCCGACGGCGAGGGCCGCCGGCACGGAGACGGGCAGTACGACCGGCAGCGGGGCATAGCCACGGGCGCGGCGGAGCGTCAGCAGCTCCCCGTCGCACACACGCACCACCGAGTCGTCGCACGGAACATGGATCCCGCGATCGTGCGTGAGCCAGGCGTCGGCCAGGTGCGCCAACCGGGTCAGTGCGTCGGTGTCCGCGGTGACGATCGGCTCCCCCGCCACATTCCCGCTGGTCATCACGAGCAGGCGTGGCCCGTCGGCATCACCGGGCAGGCCGAGAAGCAGATGGTGCAGAGGTGTGTAGGCAAGCATCACGCCGAGATCGGGACTGCCAGGGGCAACCTCCTCCGAGGGCCTCGGCAGTCCGGGCGGCACAGCGTCGTTCCGGCGGCGCAGCAGGACGATGGGGCTGACCCCGCCCGTCAGAAGGCTCCGCTCCTCGGGGCCCAGGTGCACCAGGTGCTCGATGTCGGCGAGGCTCCTGGCCATGAGGGCGAACGGCTTGTTCCCGCGGGCCTTGCGGCGGCGCAACGTGGCCACGGCCCGGGAGTTGGAGGCATCGCAGGCGAGGTGGTAGCCGCCGACGCCCTTCACGGCGAGGATCGCGCCGTGGGACAGCAGCCTGCGGGCCCCGGCGACGGCGTCCCTGGCGGATACGGGCTGAGGCGAGCCCGCCGTATCCGTGTTCGCCACGAGCAGGCGCAGGCGGGGGCCGCAGGCGTGGCAAGCGATCGGCTGCGCGTGAAAGCGGCGGTCGGCCGGATCGACGTACTCCCGGGCGCAGTCGGCGCACATCGGGAAGTCAGCCATCGTCGTGTGGTCCCGGTCGTACGGAAGGCCGCGGACGATCGTGAAGCGGGGGCCGCAATGAGTGCAGGTGATGAAGGGGTGTCGGTGACGCCGGTCGGCCGGGTCGGCCAGTTCGGAGAGACAGGCGGCGCAGGTCGCCATGTCCGGCGAGACCAGGGTGCGCGCGGGCCCGCCCGTCGTGGAGGCGGCGATGGTGAACCCGTCACCCCCGGTGGTGGGGACCTCCTGATGGTCCACGGACTCCACATGCGCGAGAGGCGGCGCGTCCGCGGAGATGCGGTCGCAGAACAGGACGAGGTCAGCGGGCGGCCCTTCGACTTCCGCGACAACGCCCTCACCGGTGTTGGTCACATGGCCGACCAGGTCGAGCCCGGTGGCGAGTGTGTACAGGAACGGCCGGAACCCGACGCCCTGAACCACGCCCCGGACGGTGACCCGCCTGCGCTGCACCGCCTCCTCGGCGACTGCGGCGGCCGGCCGCGAACCACTCACGAGCCGGACTGCGCCATGGCGCCTGAGGCCGCCGTATGGGTATGCGTGCCGTGTTCGTGGTCATGGAGATGCTCCTGACGGGCCATCACAGGCGCATGGACCGGCCCGCCGTCGGCCACCGCCGTCACCCGGTCCAGCAGGGCGCCGACGCCGACGCCCCGCCGCGCGGACGTCAGCAGCACTTCCACCCCCGGATTGACCTGCGCGACATTCGCCAGGAACGCCGCCTCGTCGAACTCGACCGCCTCCGCGATATCGGTCTTGGTCACCACCACCAGGTGCGCCAGACCGAAGGCGGTGGGGTACTTCAGCGGCTTGTCCTCCCCCTCCGTGACGGACGCGAGCACGACCCGCAAGGACTCACCAAGGTCGTACGAAGCCGGACAGACCAGGTTGCCGACGTTCTCCACGAACAGCAGCCGGGTGTCATCGGGAAGCCATCCCTCCAGGTGCCGGCCCAGCATCCCGGCCTCCAGGTGGCACAGACCGTCGGTCAGTACCTGCTTGACCGGGACTCCCGAACGGGCCAGGCGCACGGCGTCGTTCTCGGTGGCGAGGTCGGCGGTCAGGGCCGCGACACGTACTCTCCGCTGCCGCGCCAGCAGCAGTTCGCCCTCCAGCAGAGCGGTCTTCCCACTGCCGGGGCTGGACAGCAGATTGACGACCGTGGTGCCGCGCGCGGAGAGTTCGGCGCGCAGCGTGTGCGCGGTCGCGTCGTTCTTGGCGAGGACCGCCTGTTGCAGATCGACCACTCGGCACATGCTTCAGCACTCCTCGGAAATGGGTTCACGGGTGCGTTCGTGCTCCTGGCCGTCCTCCCAGTGCACGCTGACGATCTGCAGTTCGCGTCCCGAGAGCAGCTCGGCGGTCGCCGCTCCGCACACAGGACAGCACAGCTGCGGCGGCATACCGACCGCCCATTCGTCCGCGCACGGCCCGCAGCGGGCACGGCCGGGCACGGACTCCGCGATCAGCTCGGCACCTTCCAGAACGGTCCCGGCACAGGCCAGTTCGAAGCAGAAGGAGAGGGCGTCGGGGACCACTCCGGCCAGCTCGCCGACCTGGAGCCGTACGGACGTCACCGCGGTGACGCCGCCTGCCTCGGCCGCCGCCTGCTCCACCTGGCCGACGACAGCCAACGCGATGGACATCTCGTGCATCGCTCTCCGTCCTGGCACAGACCGACCGCCGTCGAACGCTCTGCGGCCCGTTCGGCTCCATTAGAGGCCGGGGCCCTGCGGCCGGGGGCCCGGCACGCCGACGCCACCCAGCCGCATACACCGTTCGGGGCAGTGGCGGACGTGGTCGCTCCCGCTCGTGCGGACCATCCCCTGGCGAGCGGGGATGGGTCCGGGAGGCGACTCGACCCACCTCCATGGCCTGGGCATGGTGTTCTTGGGTGGCGCGCCGCGCTTGACACCGGCGCGGCGGCGCGACGAGGCGCAGCTGATACGGCCGGGCGGCTGACTTGGCAGGGGCCGGACCGGATTCTCCGTACCGATCGGGGCAGGTTCCGTTTGTGGTCATTCCTGTTCATGACTCGAATCCGGTCCGGCGCACGCCCTGGGTCACCTACGCGCTGATCGTGGCCAACGTGGTGGTGTTCCTGCGCACGCCAGTGGCCGTGTCCTCGATCGCGGGCGACAGCGGCCTCGCGCAGCTGTGCCATCTGCAGGCTTTCCTCGAACAGTGGGGCGCTGTCCCTCGGGAGCTGATCCACAACCAGGTGCCGAACCTGGTCCCGACCGGCACCCCAGCGGTGGGCCCCCAGGGGCCGGGTTGCCTGCTCGGACCGCCCCATTACGACAAGGCGCCTGCGCTGTCCGTGCTGACCTCGATGTTCCTGCACGGCAGCTGGCTGCACCTGCTGGGCAACATGCTCTTCTTGTGGATCTTCGGCGACAACATCGAGGACCGGTTGGGCCGGGTGCGGTACCTGCTGTTCTACCTGCTCTGCGGGTACCTGGCCGGGTACGGCTTCGCGCTGGCCAACCCCGATTCCACCGAACCGCTGATCGGGGCGTCCGGGGCAATCGCCGGTGTGCTGGGCGCCTACCTGGTGCTGTACCCGCGGGCTCGGGTGTGGGGCCTGGTGCCCTTTCTTTTCTTCTTCCCTCTGCGACTCCCGGCCTGGGCTGTGCTTGGACTGTGGTTCGTCCTGCAGGCGTTCTACTCGGCCGACTACGGCGTCGCGGAGGCCGGCACCGTTGCCTACCTCGCCCATGTGTTCGGATTCGTGGCCGGGGCGTTGCTGGCGCTTCCGCTACGGGCCAATACCCCGCCCCCTCCCGAACCGCAGCGGCTGCACAACAGGCCGCAGGTACCGCCGCGTTGGTGAGCTCATTGCTGGTCCCGGCGTCGGGGGCGCCACGGGGCGTCGACCACCCGGAGTGCCGAGGTCGGCCCTGTCATCCACTTCCACGTCCACCTCTCACCTGCCGCACCGCGCCCAAGAGGACGTTCAGTCCCAGGAAGTGAATGCAGTTGACTCGGAGTCAGCCGTGGCTGTCGGCTCGGACGCCGAAGCGTGGCGCCCGCGCGACCAGCTACAACCTCCAACGGAGTTGCGTGCGCCACGTTTCAACCGCCGTTTGAACACTGATTCGCTCAAGCCCGTTGACCTCGGTAACCGGTGAAACACCTGCAGACCGGTGAGTGAGTGAGGTTCGCACATGCCAAGGATGCTCCGGAAAGTCACCGAGCGCCGCCTTCCGGCGGCCGGCTGCTGCCCAGCCTGGTCGGCCGGCCACGGCTCCTTCCAGCGACTCACGCACTGAGGGACGAGATCATGGACTACTGCCTCCCCTGCCGCCGCGTCCTCAACGGCGCCGTGACGTGCCCGGAATGCGGCGCATACGACTCCGCCACAGCACCGCCGATCGATCGGAGCGGCGGTGGTGCTCCGACAGTCGACACGGTGTTGCCGGAGATCCTGTTCAGCGAGGGACCGAGCTCCTTCGAGTCCCCCGAGCCTCTCCGGTCCCCCGCTCCCGCAGCCGATGCGCCCGCAGCCCGGCGCCGCCATCCGCAGCGATTGAAGAAGTACGGCGGCCGGACTCTTGCCGCGGCAGCCCTCACCATGCTCGGCGGCCTGGCCGCCGTATCGCTGCTGCCCGAGCACTCCGCCGGTGCCCCAGGAGCAGCGGCGAGCCCGGAACGGGTATCCCCCGACGAACCCGAGGCCCACGTCACCAAGTCACCGAAAGCCACGCCGGAACGGCGGGCCACGCACCCGGCCCGAGGGAGCGTCCGGGACCGGAGCAGTGGTACGACTCGGCGCCCCAGCCCGACGGCCACTCACCGGGAATCAGCTGCTTCCCCAGCTCCCACAGCCACCACCAGTCCGCCCGTGAGGGCCAGGCCGACCCCCCGCCCCTCCCATGGCCGCCCCAGCCACTCGGCGTCGCCGACGCCGACGACGCCGACTCCTTCCGCAAGTCCTACCGGCAGTGTGAGCACCTCACCCACGGGTAGTCCTGCGCCGAGCACCACTGGTGGCCCAGTGACCGATACCCAGAGGGAACTGACGGAGCTGTTGCTGCCGGAGCGACACCGAAGCGGCACGATCACCGGCAGGTGACCGAAGGTTCGGGTTCGCCATGCCGATGGTGGTCGTCGGCAACCTGGGTGCCGCTCGCCACGGCGGAGTAGCCGTCCAGCGCGTCCGTTTCGACGGCTGCCCGATGGCGCGCGCGAATCGCGCCGGCCGAGAGGCTGATGTCCAGGACAGGGCGTCGTTCGACAGGTCACCGGTCTCCGCCCCGGCGCAGACCGACGGCCGTCGAAGCCTCTGGGCGCGCTGAGTGGCGCCCGCCCGTGCCCGCCGAGCGCTGGAACCGTTCGACACCCCTACCGGCGGCCGGGACCCGGCGGCAGGGACCCAGCACGCCACCGCCACCCGGACGCGTACGCCGCGCGGGCAGCGGTGGATGCCTGCCGGTCTCGGGGTGCATGTCGCCACAGGACAGCCAGGCGCGGAGAGGCGACCCCGATTACTACCTAAACGGACAGAATCCACCCATAGAGGGCGCTAATGCATTTATAGCGCGAATGTGGAGACTAAATGCGCATCTTCGAGGACAACTCCGCCCACGCATGTCCGGAATGAGCATTTACTCGGTATTGCTCTCGACGTCCATATTGCAGGAAAACATGCGACTTGTCGTGCATTTTCGCGGCGGTGCAGGGCCGACCATCCCCCATCGAATCCCGTGATATGGGTCACGTCCTCGACAGTGCGCGAAGGGCGCCGATCCGGCCCAGTCCCTTTCCGTAGAAGAGAGTTGAGTTTCCCGTCCTCGGTGGATCGCGTGATTTTCCGCGGCTGATTCCGCCGCGCGGATTGCAGTGGTGAATTCAGGGCTTGTTCCATCCGGCGCTTTTCGCTTACGGTCACCGCAATCCGGACGGAACGCCGAATCCTGCCGCCGTCCGGCAAACCACCCACTCACTTACGGCAGGAGCGGGGGACCCAGGTAAGCCGCCGATCCGGAATCCGGAACGGCTCGGGGTCAAGTCGCATTCCTACCGCGGCCGGGCATCTCCAGCCCGAACCCGACAGCTCACCTCGCAGGCGACGGAGAGGAACTCATCATGCCCGCAAAGGGTAAGCACCGTCGTCCCAAGTCCAGCCCGATCACCCGGGGTTTCGTCGCCGCGGGTGCGGGCGGTGCCGCACTCGTCCTGCCGGTGATCGGCGCGACCACTGCCGGCGCGGCCCAGCCGACGGCACATCCCGTCACAGCCGCAAAGGCTGTGGCGCCGGCTGCCGCGGGCACCACGCACATCGCCGCGAAGAAGGCCCTGCCCACCACCTATTCCGTCGTCAAGGGTGACTCCCTTGCCAAGATCGCACGGGCGCACTCCCTGAGCGGCGGCTGGATGCAGCTGTACAAGGACAACCGGAGGGCAATCGGCAGCAACCCTTCGCTGATTCACTCGGGTCTCCAGCTGTCGGTCGGCAAGAAGGCCAAAGTGACCCCCAACACGTCTTCCCCTGAGGATCGGGCCAGCCGCTCCGCGCAGAGGAGCACGCTGGCCACCAAGGGCGCCACCACCGCCGCAAAGCCCGCGACCTATTCGAATAACCTCGACGGCTGGATCCGGGAGTCACTCGCCGTCATGGCCAAGCACGGCATCCCCGGCTCGTACGACGGCATCCACCGGAACATCATGCGCGAGTCCTCGGGCAACCCGCGGGCCATCAACAACTGGGACTCCAACGCCGTGGCGGGAACGCCGTCCAAGGGGCTCCTGCAGGTCATCGCGCCGACGTTCCTCGCGTACCACGTGCCCGGCACGTCGATGGACAGCTACGACCCGGTCGCCAACATCACCGCCGCGTGCAACTACGCCGCCGACAAGTACGGCTCCATCGACAATGTGAACGGCGCCTACTGAGGCCTGTCACCACCGTCGCGTCACATCTTGCGGATGCGCAGATAGCGCATGAGGTCGGGCAGGAGCTGCTTGACGACGGCAGCCACAGCCGTCGCGGCAGTCGCGGCGGCCACGCTGCCAATGATCGTCTTCTTCATGTTCTTCTCCTCACTTCGCAACCTCGCCGACCGCAGCCGGTGGCGCGGACGATTCGTGCCTGCCGTCCCGTACCAGGCCCATGATCAGCCGTACGGCCTCCGGCACGGCGGCGGCAACGGGCGGACTGAGACCGATGCCTTCCTCCACACCGGCGGGTTCACATCCCACTACCAGGGTGCGCCGCGGTGGCCGAGTGCCGGTGCCGGCGCAGAGGGTCCCCAGGAGCGCCAGGACCGCGTCGGGGGACATCCGGTGGCCGTCCAGCAGGGCGGTCTCGGGCTCGATGTCGCCCGCGCTGTCGGCTTCGATCAGATACACCGTGCCGGGCTCGCCGCCGCGCGCCGTGGCATCGACCAGGACGAGGGTGTCGTAGCCCTCGAGGAGCTCGTACGCCAGGTGTACGCCCCGTACGCCGAAGTCCACGACCTCGGCGTACTCGGGCAGCTGTTCCGCGGCCAGCCTGCGCACGGTCTCGATGCCGAAGCCGTCGTCGCCGAGGAAGATGTTTCCGACCCCGGCGACCAGAATCCGGTCGCTGGTCCGGTCGGGGCGGCTCATGCGTCCTCCAGGGGGGCGACCTCGTCGGGCTGGAAGTACAGGAAGCGGCCCTGCTCGCGGCGGATGTCGGCTCCTGGATCACCCTCGACGGTCACTGCCAGGTGCACTGCCCCGTCCACGTCGTGCAGCACCGCCTCGACTCTGGCGCTGCGGCCGTGCAGGAACAGGTCCTGTGCGTCACTGCGCCGCAGGCCCGGGCGCAGCAGCACGCGGCTGCCCGCGCCCAGCGACCGGCCGTCGACCAGGATCCGGTCGCGTGCCGGGTCGAAGCCGGAGTCGCTCGCCGGGTCCCACCACGGGGTGTCCGGGGCCTGCACGCCGTGTTCGTCGGCAAAGCCGCGAGGGGCGGCCGCCGGGGGTGCGTCCGGCGCTTCGGGGCCGGTCACCTCCCGCAGTGCGCGCACAGCACCGTGCAGGCGTTCAAGGACCTCAGGGGGCATCGAGTCGGCCAGTTCGATCACCGCGGCGGCCCGCTCGTCGGTGCCACGGGCCTCGCGCTTCTCCTCGTCGGTGAGGGCTGCGGTGCGCAGCGCGAGGATCTCGTCGATCTCTGTCGCATCGTAGAGCGCCCCTGGGCTCTCCGGGGCGATCGCGGGGTGGTCCTCCAGGATGATCGGGGACGACAGCACCAGATCCGCGCGGCCGGGTTCGCCGGCGAGGACCGGCCAGGTGTGCAGGTTGCGGCAGGACGCGACCGCGCCCTTGGCCCACTCGGGCGGATCCGTCATCGACAGGAACGACCCGGCGCTGAGGCTCATCAGCAGATGCGCGGCCACCAGCGAGCGCGGCAGCGCGGCGTCACGGTCGGCCGTGCCGTCCGGCTGGCTCCAGCAGCTGGTGTTCTCCACGACAGCGGTCAGACGCATCACCCGGTAGGGCCCGCCGAGTTCACGCGCGGACAGCCGCACGGCGCCGCTGATCTCCTCGCAACGGCGAATAAGACGGCCGACCATCCGGCCGGCCGAGTCGAGGACGGGCTCGGACTCCTCCCGGGCAGGACGGGTGAAGGGGACCGTGACACCGTCTCCTGTCAGCTCCTCCACTCCGGCGAGCACCTCGACTCGCTCCTCGACGCCCTCGTCCCAGGGCACCAGGACGCGGTCCTCGAGAGGGAGCTCGGGCACCGTCTCGAAGCCACCGTCCTGCCGGACCTGTTGCACGGTCCGGCGCTGTGCGTGCAGGAAACGCACCTCGACCGCGAGAGTCGCGTCCCCCTTCGGCTCCATCAGACACTCGGTGTGCTGGAAGTCGTGTTCTTCGCACTCGGCGCCCCAGCCGGGCGGCACGAGCACCCCGAACTGCCAGCGCAGCCGGTTCTTGGCCGCCGAGGCACGGTACGGGTAGAGCACGTAGCCCTCGAAAAGCACCGCGTCCGCCACCTGTCGGGCAACGGCGAACCGGGCTTCCGTCGCCGGTGCGAAGGCAGTTGTCGTCAACGTGCCGTCCTTCCGGTTGCGCGTGGCAGCAGTGCTCGGTCCAGGGCGTGGCCCGGTGGGAGGTCCGGCGTACCGGCCTCGGCCAGCAGGGCCCGGACAGCCGCCTCCCAGGAAGGAAGTGCCCGCTGCGAACGGAAGGAGAGCAGCGCGTCCACGGTGTCGCGGGGCAGCCGGATCCAGCCGCAGCCGGGGAAGTGCTGCTCGACCATCTCCTGCCACACCTTTACCGGCATCCGGAAGGCTGCCTCCCGGTCCCACGGCACGGGCTCGACGCGGAAGCCGCCCGCCCCGGTGAATGCCGTTCCGGAGAACAGCATGAGCAGCGGCACCTCGCCCGCCTCGAGGGCGTTGAAGTACCGGGTCGCGGCGACGTCCATGTCGTAGGTGCAAGGCACCGCGAGGTCGGTTTCCGTCTCTCCCGTGAAGCTGGGAACCATGTGCGAGACCTGGGCGAACTGAACCGGCTGAAGCGTGCTGCCCCAGCGCGAGCGCTCTCCGAAGAGGTCGGCCAGCCCTTCGGCCTCCGTGGGCTCGTAGCCGCGCCGAGCGGGCTCGATGCGGATCTGGCAGCGCAGGGCCAGGGCGTGCACGCGGGCGTTTTCGGACGCCGTGATGCGCAGCCTGAAGACGAGTGTCGGACCGGCGGCGTACTGGTCGGCCCGTACGTCCGTACATGTGAAGGCGAACTGTGTCATGTCTGGTTCACCTCATGAACCGGCCGGGCGCGGCCGCCCACATGCTCGAAGAACGCCTCCAGATCGGCCCGCGCCTCGGCTCCGCCGTCAAAGCCCTGCCACAACAGGCGCATGCGGCCCACCAGTTCGTAACAGATATCAATCGGGACGAGGTAGCACTCGGCCCGGCCCTGCGTTCGGCGCAGCAGGAGCGCCTCCACGTCAGGTTCCAGCAGCGCGGCCAGCCGACTGCCGCCCAGCACGGTCTGCCATGCCGACGGCTCGAGTTCGCTCTCGGTCGCGCCGGCCGGACTCGGGTACAGCGCGACCAAGCGGTCGAGCGCCGCGTTGCGGAAGAAGAAGGCGACGCCGACCGGGATCTGCAGAATTTCCCACGCGTTGTCGTCGAGGCTGTGGTCCGGGTCGGCCAGATAGCGGTCCGGCACCGCCCGGAAGCGGCCACCCGCGGCGCCGGGCCGCTCGAACAGGAGGGCACACGAGACGCAGGCGCACGCGAGTGCGCGTTCGTCCGTGTCCACCAGGTGGCGGTGGCGGTCGTCGGCCACCGCCACTCCGCACAGTTCGCACCGCTCCTTCCGGGGTGGACGCTCGGTCAGAAAACGGCGCAGGCCGCGCAGTTCACCTGTCGGCGCGGAAGGCTGCGACCGGAGCTGAGGCGCGCTCACCGCGTCTTCGCCGCGGCCGGTCCGGGCGCCGTGCGGGACGGGGGAGCCGTCCCGATCTGGAGCAGCGCCGGCCCCCTGGAGGCCGCGCCTGCCTCCACTTCCACTGCGGCCACCTCAGGGGCGAAGCAGGCGAGAGCGTCCTCGACTGCCTGCTGTGACGCCGCGGCGGTGCCGGCGCAGCCGCAGCCCGCACCGCCGGCAGACCGCAGGCGCAGCGTCGCGGAGGAATCGTCGAAGCCCGCCACCTCCCAGGAATGGTCACCGGCCGCGTCCAGAGCACGATCGATGCGTGTGGCGGTGTCCTCGGGGTGCAGATCGTGCAGGACCAGCAGGCTCGAGACCAGTTCATCCGCCAGCAGGCCGGCCAGGGGGCTGCCCGGGACCTTGCCGGCGGCGGGGGCATCGAGCAGCCGGACGATCCGGGCCAGACCGGCCCCGTAGAAGTCCATCAGGACCCGGACCAGTTCCTCGGCCCCGGCACGCGCCGATTCTTCTCCGGTGGCGTCCAGTCGGTCGAGGACTTCTTCCACCCGCCGTCCTGCCTGCTCCGCGTTCATGACCCGGGTGGCAGCAGCGGCCGGCGAGCCAACGGTGTGGGCTGCCGCGCTCATCCGGCAAGGCCGCTCAGGCCGGTGGGTACGTGCATCGACTTCACGGTCTTTCCGCCGCCGACGTACATGTGAACGCCGCAGGGCAGGCAGGGGTCGAAGCTGCGCACCGTGCGCATGATGTCGATGCCCTTGAAGTTCTCCGGGGAGTTCTCCTCGAAGATCGGCGTGTTCTGCACGGCGTCCTCGTACGGGCCGGGCGTGCCGTAGGAGTCGCGCGTGCTGGCGTTCCATGGAGTCGGCGGGTACGGGTGGTAGTTGGCGATCTTCCCGTCCCGGATGACCATGTGGTGGGAGAGGACACCGCGTACGGCCTCGGTGAAGCCGCAGCCGATGGACTGGTCCGGCACCTCGAACTTCTCCCAGGTCTGGGTGCGGCCGGCACGCACTTCGTTAAGCCCCTTCTCGGCGCAGTGCAGGGCGATGGCCGCGGCGTAGGCCTGGAAGTAGGTGCGGGCACGGTTTCGTTCCAGCGCGTTGCTCCAGCGCGGGATCTTCCACTCGAAGGTGGTCTCGGGCTTGGTCATCGTGCGCGGCAGGTTGATGACGACGCTATTGCCGGTGGCCTTGACATAGCCGACGTCGACGAGCCCGGACAGCGCCGTGGACCACAGGCGGGCGATGGGGCCACCGCCGGTGTCCAGCGGCAGGTAGTCCTTGCCGTCGAACCAGCGGGGGGACATCACCCAGCTGTACTTGTCGTTGAAGTCCCGCTTCTGAGGGGCCGGGATGGTGTGCTGGTTCCACGGGTGGCGCGGGTCGACGGGGTTGCCGAGCGGGTCGTGGGTGACGAACTGCTCCTGGCCCTGCCAGTCGTCGTAGTACGAGCTGCCCAGCAGGATGCGGATGCCGAGGTTGATCTCGGTGAGGTCGTTGGTGACGAGCTTGCCGTCGACGATGACGCCTGGGGTGACGAACATCTTCCGTCCCCAGTCGGTCATATTGGCGTAGGTGAAGTCGCAGTACTCGGGGTCGTTGAGGGCGCCCCAGCAGCCGAGCAGCACCCGTCGGCGGCCGACTTCCTCGTACCCGGGCAGAGCCTCGTAGAAGAAGTCGAACAGGTCGTCGTGCAGGGGGACGACTCGCTTCATGAACTCCACATAGCGCATGAGGCGGCTGAGATAGTCCGTGAAGAGCTGAACGGAGGCAATCGTGCCGACTCCGCCGGGGTAGAGCGTGGAGGGGTGCACATGGCGGCCCTCCATGAGGCAGAACATCTCCCGGGTGTAGCGGCTCACCTGGAGGGCTTCCCGGTAGAACTCGCCTTCGATGGGGTTGAGTGACCGCATGATGTCGGCGATGGTGCGGTAGCCGTGGTCCCCGGCGTGCGGCGCCTCGGTGCGCTCGGCGAGCTCGAGGACGCCGGGGTTGGTCTCGCGGACCATCTTTTCGCAGTAGTCGACCCCGACCAGGTTCTCCTGGAAGATGTTGTGGTCAAACATGTACTCGGCGGACTCGCCGAGGTTGATGATCCACTCAGCGAGGTGCGGAGGCTTCACCCCGTAGGCCATGTTCTGGGTGTACACCGAACACGTGGCGTGGTTGTCGCCGCAGATCCCGCAGATACGGCTGGTGATGAAGTGCGCGTCCCGGGGGTCCTTGCCGCGCATGAAGACGCTGTAGCCACGGAAGACCGACGAGGTGCTGTAGCACTCCGCGACCCGCTTCTGCTTGAAGTCGATCTTTGTGTGGATGCCGAGACTGCCCACAATCCGGGTGATCGGATCCCAGGCCATTTCCACCAGGCCACTGCCGTCGCCGGCCGCCTTCGTCGTCGGTGCCATCGTGAGTGCCGTGCCCTTCTTCAAGCTGGAGGTGGGTCGCGCGGTGAGGCGTAAGCAGGTACTTCGGTTCAGCGGGGGTTCACCAGGGCGGCCGGTAGCCGGTGGTCAGCTTCTGTCCCGTGCGGCGCCACTTCGGCTCCTTGTCCACGGTCCTGGCCGTGATGGTCCGCAGCTTGCGGATCACCGCGCCGTACGCTCCGCTGGCGGTGCTGGACACCTTCGCGCCGGGCGGTTCGTCCATGAACGGCATGAACTTGTCCGGGAACCCCGGCATGGTGCAGGCGATGCAGATGCCTCCGACGTTCGGACAGCCGCCGATTCCGTTCATCCAGCCCCGCTTGGGCACGTTGCACTTGACGACGGGGCCCCAGCAGCCGAGCTTGACGAGGCACTTGGGCGAATCGTAGGTGTCTGCGAACTGTCCCTGTTCGTAGTAGCCCGCGCGGTCGCACCCCTCGTGCACGGTGGCGCCGAACAACCACGTCGGTCGGAGCTTGTCGTCCAGCGGGATCATCGGAGCGGCGCCCGCCGCCTGGTAGAGCAGGTAGGTCAGGGTCTCCGAGAAGTTGTCGGGCTGGATCGGACAGCCGGGCACGCACACGATCGGGATGCCGGCCTTGGACGTCCAGTCCCAGCCCAGGTAGTCCGGCACACCCATCGCACCGGTCGGGTTGCCCGCCATGGCGTGGATCCCGCCGTAGGTGGCACACGTTCCGATCGCGACAACAGCCAGCGCCTTGGGCGCGAGCCGGTCGATCCATTCACTGGTGGTGATCGGCTGGCCGGTCTCGGGGTCGTCGCCGAAGCCGCACCAGTAGCCCTCCGGCTTGATCGTCTCGTTGGGGACGGACCCCTCGATCACCAGGACGA